>NZ_CP145607.1:855000-1177499 GCF_036884275.1 Sphingomonas kaistensis
GTTCCGTGCAGGAGAGCGGGTGCGGCTGCGGATCATCAACGCGTCAGCCCAGACGAACTTCAATGTGCGCATCCCCGATCTGCCGATGACCGTGGTCCAGGCGGATGGCCAGAACGTCAGGCCGGTCACCGTTGACGAATTCCAGATCGGGGTCGCCGAAACCTTCGACGTCGTCGTGACCCCGGCCGACCGTGCCTATTCCTTTGTCAGCGAAGCGATCGATCGATCGGGCCTCGGCCGCGCTACCTTGGCACCGCGCGAAGGCATGGTTGCGCCCGTGCCGCCGCTGCGCTCCCGCCCGCTCCTCACCATGAAGGACATGGGCATGGACATGAGCGGGATGTCGGGAATGGAGCACGCCGGCATGGATCATGGTGGCATGGCCGCCGACGGTCCCAACATTCCGAATGTTGCCGTGCGCCGGGGCGTGGACCCGTCGGCGGAGCAGAATGCCTCCCGCAACCTGTGGAAATTGACCGGGTGGAAGGAGCCGACCGACCACGGAACGATCAAGGCGGCCGCCGGGGCTGCCATGGCCGGCATGGATCATGCCGCCATGGGTCATTCGGCGACCGGCCCGGCTGCGGCAGGATCGATGGCGGGGATGGATCATGCCGCCATGGGACATGGTGCGCCCGCGTCCGCGCCTGGCGGTGCCGCGCACGGCATGGACCACAGCATGCGCGATTTCAGCTATGCGCCGCAGGTCGACAAGAATCCGGGTGTGCAGTCGATTTCCCCGATGCCGACGGATCGCACCGGCGAACCGCCCCAGGGCCTCGAAGGCATGGACCACCGGGTGCTGACCTATCGCGATCTGGTCGCGCTGGCGCCGAATCCGGACGTCCGCGCGCCGACGCGCAAGCTCGACATCCATCTGACCGGCAACATGGAACGCTACATGTGGTCGTTCGACGGCGTAAAGCTGAGCGAACCGGCCGAGCCCATCCCGTTCCGCCATATGGAGCGGGTGCGGGTGACGCTCATCAACGACACCATGATGCCGCACCCGATCCACCTGCACGGGCATTTCTTCGAGCTGGTGACGGGACATGGCGCGCACTCACCGCGCAAGCATACGGTGAATGTCCCGCCGGGCGGCAAGATGACCTTCGACGTCACCGCCGACGCGCTCGGCGACTGGGCGTTCCACTGCCACAATCTTTATCACATGACCGCCGGGATGATGCGCGTCGTCACCGTTCGTAAGGCGGAAGGAGCATGATGATGACGCGCTTTTCCACCCTCGCCCTGCTGGGTTCGGCAGCATCGATTGGCTTCGCTACGCCTGCAGCGGCCCAGATGGACCATAGCAGGATGCATATGCCCGGCATGACCATGCCGATGCCGGCCAAAAAGCCGACCGCGAAGAAGCCGACCGCGAAGAAGCCGATCGCGAAGAAGCCGATCGCGAAGAAGCCGGCTCCGCGGAAATCCGTGTCGGCGAAGAAGCCGGCTGCACAGCGGCCTGCGCTGCAATCCAAGGCCGCCGTGTGCCCGCCGGATCATGCTGCGATGGGCCATTGTACGCCCGCCGCTTCGCAGCCGACACCGGCGCCGCAAAAGCCGGCGGCGACTTCCTCCGCACCGGCGCAGGCCACCTGTCCGCCCGAGCATGCCGCAATGGGCCACTGCACGCTGCCGGCGGCGCCGGTTCAGCCGCAGCCGGCTCAACCCGCCTGCCCCCCGGACCATGCGGCCATGGGGCATTGCACGCCGGCTGCCTCGCAGCCCGTCGCGCAAGGCCGCGCAGGCACGGATCTGCCGGCAACGGACTCGCCCCCGCCGCCGGTCCCCACCGATCACGCGGCCGACGCCATCTACGGCGTCGAAGCGATGGCGATGGGGCGGCACCACCTCGTCGACTATCACGGCGGTCAGAAATTCTCGCAGGTGATGCTCAACATCGCCGAGGTGCAATGGCGCAAGGGGCGTCAGGCCTACGAATGGGATGGCGAGGCCTGGTACGGCGGCGACATCGGACGGTTCGTGGTGAAGAGCGAGGGCGAAGGCGAGTTCGGCGGCTCGCTCGAAAAGGTCGAGACCCAGGCGCTCTACAGCCATGCCATCGGTCCTTACTGGAACCTGCAAGGCGGCATTCGCTACGACATCCGGCCGAACCCGTCGCGGGCTTATGCGACGGTCGGCGTCGAGGGTCTCGCCCCGAGCTTTTTCGACGTCGAGGCGGCCTTGTTCTTGTCCAACAAGGGCGAGCTGCTGGCCAAGCTTGAAGGCTATTACGACCAGCGTATCACCCAGCGCCTGATCCTGCAGCCGCGGGCGGAGCTCAACTTCGCCGCGCAGGACACGCCCGAGCTTCACACCGGCGCGGGCCTGACCGATGCCGAGGTGGGGCTGCGTCTTCGCTACGACATCCGCCGCGAGCTCGCGCCCTATGTCGGCGTGCAATATCGCCGCGCCTTCGGGGACACCCGTCGTCTTCTTCGGGCCGACGGCGAGGACACCGGCAGCTGGAGCGTCCTGACGGGTATCCGGACGTGGTTCTGACCTAGACGCGCATCAGTTCTCGATCATGGGCGACAGTTGTTCGTGCCATTCGCGCTCGCCGAAGTTGCAATCGCGAAGGTCGTCGAGGTCGAGCGCCGTCAGCTTGGCCCTGGTTTTCACCACCTCCCAGCTTTGGGTCAGGGTGCGATAGGGCTTGCGCGTCGACAGATTGGGGAGGACGAACGGACAGTCCCCCAACCGTGGCAGCGCGCTGAGGAGCGCGATCGCGGCCGCGGGCAGCTTGATGTCGCGAGTGCCGGACCCGTTGGGGAGCGGTACCCGCCAGGAGGCCTCGTCCAGCGCCAGATCGTCCCACCGCATGGTCAGGATTTCGCCCGTGCGCGCACCGGTGAGCATCAACAGCGCCATGATGTACTTCAACTGCCGATTCGGGCTGGTCCGTGCCGCATTCAGCAATTCGCGGCCGTCGGCACAGCTGATCAAGGCATAACCTTGCGATCGGCGCCCAAAGATTTGTTCGCCACCGACCGGCACAGCGCCGGGATCGACCAGTTTCATATCCACGGCAAGCGACCACATGCGCGCCGTCAGTTTGCGCAACTGGCCGACGTCCTCATCGGTCAGACCAGGCGAATTGACGGGATCGAGCGCGGCGACGAAGGCGCCGACATCGTTCCAGTTCGGCCCCTCCGCCGAGCGCTGTCCGAAGCGCGGCAGAAAATGTTGGGTGAGGACGGTCTGCGCCGCTTCGCAGGCATGTTCGTCACCGGCGATGCTTTCAAGATATTTCCCCGACAGTTCGCGAAAGGTCGCAGGCAGATCCGAGAATTCCTCGGCGGTCTGCCGCGCAATGGTCAGCGCCGGGGTCAGGCCCAGGCGCCGGGCGACCTCCTTCAGCGCATCGCCCTGTTCGCCGCCGCCGATGACGCGGTCGGCCTCCCCTGGTTTGGGCAGTCCGAGCGAGGCGATCGCATAAGCGGAGATGCGCCGGCGCGTGCACAGCGTGCCGGCCCCATCGTCGACCAGCGGCGTATCGAAATGAACGCCCAACTGGTTCGATCGGGAGCGGGCCACCCTGGCGTAGGTCAATTGCCCGTCGCCGAGGTCGACGATGACAAGGGACTTTTCGGGAATGCCCCCGATCCCGTCGATCAGCGCGCCGCTTTCAGACAGATTGCGGATGATGCCCGACCGGTAGGCATTGCCGTGCAGGACGCCGGCCTTGCGATAGACCGATTGGCGCGCGCTGCGTTGCATCGAGGGGCCGCTCGGCTCGATCGCCCAGCGCCCGTCGTCGAGTCGCGCGCGCAACTCGTCACTGGTGAGCGCCTTGCTGTAGACCCAGCCCTGAACGTGACTGACGCCCAGGCGGCGAATCAGCGCGAGCTGGTCGAGATATTCGATTCCCTCGGCGGTGGTGTCCATGCCGAGCGCTTCGGCCAGCGCGACGATGGCCGCGATAATCGCGCTGTTGCGCGATCCCGGAAGCGTCGCCTCGCGCACAAAGGTTTGATCGATCTTGATCTTGTCGAACGGCGCGCTGCGCAGATAGCCGAGCGACGAATAGCCCGTTCCGAAATCGTCGAGGGCGAGCCGAACGCCGATCTTTTTCAAGGTCGCGAACATATGCTCGGACGCGGCGGTATCGCCGAGGAACACGCCTTCGGTGATCTCGAGCTCGAGACGATCGGCGGGAAGCCCGCTGGTCGCAAGCGCCGAGACGATGGTCGTGGGGAGGGTGCCGTCGCCGAATTGGGTCGGCGACACATTGACCGCCACGCGGACATGCTCCGGCCATTTGGCGGCATCTTCGCACGCCTGCCGCAAGGCCCAGTCGCCGAGCCGTCCCACCAATCCGGCTTCTTCCGCGATCGGGATGAAGACGGCCGGCGAGATCGAGCCCTTGTCGGGATGATCCCATCGCATCAGCGCTTCGACCCCGGTGATACGGCCCGAATGACATTGCACGATGGGCTGATAGACCAGCCGCATCTGGTCGCGGATCAGGGCGTCGCGAAGATCCTCTTCGAGCGCTCTTTTCTCTTCGGCCGAGGCAAGCAATTCGGTGGAAAAGAATCGGTATCGCCCACGACCGTCGGTCTTCGCTCCGTAGAGCGCCAGATCGGCATTCCGGATCAGCCCGACCCGCGAGGTGCCGTCGTCGGGCGAAGCGGCAATCCCGATCGAGGCCCCGATGATGCAGCGGCTTCCGTCGATCGAATAAGGCTGTGACAGCGCGTGGATGATGTCGGCCGCGAGGGTTTCGACCTTTTCCTTGTCGCTGCATTCGGGAAGCGCGACCTGGAACTCGTCGCCGCCCAAGCGGAAGATCCGTTCGCGGTCCCCGACGATACGCACCAGGCGATCGGCGACCTGGCGAAGCAGCGCGTCGCCGGCCGGATGCCCCAGCGTATCGTTGACCTGCTTGAAGCGATCGAGGTCGATCAGCATGATGGTGCAGGGCCGCCGATGATGCTCCACCCCGTCGAGCAGCCGGTCGAGGCAGTCTTCCATGCGGCGGCGATTGGGCAGGCCGGTCAGCGCATCATATTCCGCCATGCGCGAGGCTTGCTGCGACGAGCGGCGCTGATCGGTGATATCGATCGCGCTGCCCCGGAAACCCAGATATTCGCCCGAGCGACCGGTCACCGGAGCGCCCGACACGACCCATTGGCGATCGACGTCCTCCCTAGCGGAGCGCAGCGTCATTCCGTTGAACGGCGAGCGCTTGGTCAGCACGAACGGCAGGTTGCGGCGGCCGCTTTTGTCCTCGTCGGCGGCGACGAACAGATCGGAAAGACGCTGGCCCGCGAGATCGGCGACGGTTGAGCCAATCAAGCGCGCGACGTCTTCGCTGAGATAAACGATCCGCCCGTCGGCATCGACCGACCAGAACCAGCCCTGGCTCGACTCTTCAAAGACCCGCAACAGGTGCAGCGCCTCGGTCGTCGAATTGGTCGCTGCACGGCTTTGTCTGGCGCGGTTCCCGAACAACGGTCTAACCCATCAGCCCAATGGTGGCGATCGTCATCGTCATGTCGCGCTCCACCGGCTGCCTTTCGGCATCGGCAGTTAAACAGCAGTGGTAACCAAGCTTCGAACGACGATGCTTAATTTCGTAAAAGGGAGGCTTCCGGCGGATCGACATCCGGAAGCCTGCCGGCGAAATCAGCCGTATGCGCGCTCACCGTGATCGCTGAGGTCGAGGCCTTCACGTTCCGCGTCTTCGGGATGGCGGAGCGGGATCAGGCGTTTGACGATGGAGAACGCCAGCGCCGAGCCCGCGCCCGACCAGATCACCGCGACCAGCACCGCGGCGCCCTGCCGGCCGAGTTGCGGCCAGAAGGCCATGCCGTCGGGCCCGAATCCGCCCAGCGCCGGAAGCGCGGCAAGCGCGGTGCCGAGCGAGCCGACGATCCCGCCGAGGCCGTGGATTCCGAACACGTCGAGGCTGTCGTCCCAGCGCAGACGGTTTTTGACCCGCGCAACGAAGCCATAGCAAACCAGCGCCGACGCGCCGCCAAGCAGAATCGCGCCGAGTGGGCCCGACACCCCCGCAGCCGGGGTGACGGCGACCAGCCCCGCGACCGCACCCGACGCGCCGCCGAGCATCGACGGCTTGCCCGACCGCCAGCGCTCCGCCCCCATCCAGGCCAGCACGCCGGCGGCCGGAGCGACCAGGGTATTAAACAGGGCCAGCGCGGCGACCCCGTTCGCTTCGAGCGCCGACCCCGCGTTGAAGCCGATCCAGCCGACCCACAGCAGGCCCGCGCCAATCATCACCAGCGCGAGGCTGTGCGGCGGCATGGCTTCCTTGAGGTGGCCGATCCGCGGGCCGGCCATGGCCATGCCGACCAGCCCGGCGATGCCTGCATTGATATGCACCACCGTCCCACCGGCGAAATCGATCGCGCCGAGCGCGAACAGCACGCCGTCCGGCGACCACACCATATGCGCCAAGGGCGCATAGTCGAAGGTCAGGAACAGCACCGAAAAGGCGAGAATGGCGCTGAACCGCACCCGCTCGACCAGCGCGCCGATGACAAGGGCGGTGGCGACCGCGGCGAAGGTCATCTGGAAGCAGGCGAACAGCAGTTCGGGAAGCGCCTTGCCTTCCATCGCCAGCGGCCAGGTCGTCGCCGGACCGATCCCCGCCATGCCGACCTTGCCCAAGCCCCCGATCACCGCCGATCCCTCGGCAAAGGCGAGGCTATAGCCCCAGCCCACCCACACCAGCACCGTCACCGCGGCGATGCCCAGCACCTGCGCAAGGACGCTGAGCAAATTCTTGGCGCGCACTAGCCCGCCATAGAAGAGCGCGAGGCCGGGCATCAGCATCATCCAGACCAGCGCCGTGGCGATCAGGACCCACGCCACGTCCCCGCTATCGACCCGCATCCGCCCCGGCTCCCGAAGTTTAAGCGGCGAGGCTAGGGCGGCACGGGAGCTTCGCGCCATGCGAGATGTTCACACGCCTGTGCGCATCGCGTCCTACAATGTGAATGGCGTCAACGGCCGGCTGCCGGTGCTGCTGGAATGGCTCGCGGGGACGAGCCCCGACGTGGTGTGCCTGCAGGAGCTGAAGGCCCCGAACGAGAAGTTTCCTCGCGAGGCAATCGAGGGGGCAGGCTACGGCGCGATCTGGCACGGCCAAAAGAGCTGGAACGGCGTCGCGATCCTCGCGCGCGGCTGCGCCCCGGTCGAAACCCGCCGCGGCCTGCCGGACGATCCCGACCCTACGCAAAGTCGCTACATCGAAGCGGCGGTGAACGGGGTGCTGGTCGGCTGCCTCTACCTCCCGAACGGCAACCCCCGACCCGGACCGAAATTCGATTACAAGCTAAAGTGGATCGCGGCATTCGAGGCGCTCGCGGCGGAGCTGTTGGCGCTCGATCAGCCGGTAGTGCTGGCCGGGGACTACAACATCATCCCAACCGAACGAGACGTCTACAAGCCCGAGCGCTGGACCGAGGACGCGTTGTTCGTCACTGACGTGCGCGAGGCTTTCGCCCGACTGACCGACGCGGGCTGGACCGATGCGCTGCGCGCGTTGCACCCTGACGAGACGATCTACACCTTTTGGGATTATTTCCGCCACGCCTTCGCCCGCGATGCGGGCCTGCGGATCGATCATCACCTGCTCAACGCCGCCGCGGCCAAGCGCCTCAAGGCGGCAGGCGTCGATCGCTCGGCCCGGGCGCTGCCCAAGACGTCCGATCATGCGCCGGTCTGGATCGAGCTCCAATGACCGCGCCGACGACCATGGAAGCGCTGCTGGTCGAGGAACTGCCGGTCGGCGAGGATTGGCGGTTCGAACCCAAATGGGACGGCTTTCGCTGTCTTGCAGTCCGGTCGGGCGGCGCGGTCGCCTTGTGGTCGCGGTCGGGCAAGCCGCTCGGGCGCTATTTCCCGGAGATCGAGGCGCTGATCGCCGGCCTGCCGGGCGGCGACCTGGCGCTGGACGGCGAACTGGTCATCGAAACGCCCGCCGGGCTCAGCTTCGATGCGCTGTCGCAGCGGCTTCACCCGGCGGAAAGCCGGATCCGCAAGCTGGCAGCCGAGACGCCCGCGATGTTCATGGCGTTCGACCTGCTGCGCGAGGGCAAGGACGATCTGTCCGTCCTGCCGCTGGCGAAGCGGCGCGCCCGGCTGGAAAAGCTCGTCGGCAAGGCCAAGACCGACGCGCTGCTTCTATCGCCGCAGACCGCCGACATGGCCAAGGCGCGCGATTGGCTCGAACGCAGCGGCGGCGCGCTCGACGGCGTGATCGCCAAGCGCGCGGACGAGCCCTATCGCGCTGGCGAGCGGGCGATGCTCAAGATCAAGCGCCACCGCAGCGCCGATTGCGTGGTCGGGGGCTATCGCACCGAAAAGGGGGGCGCGGGCGTCGCCTCGCTCCTGCTTGGCCTCTACGACAAGGACGGGCTGCTCCACCATGTCGGCTTTTGCTCCAGCTTCAAGGCCGCCGAACGCCGGAGCTGGGCCGAGGAACTGGAGCCGCTGACCGGCGGCGAAGGCTTCACCGGCAACCGACCCGACAAGGCCAGCCGCTGGTCGAGCGAGCGAACGGTGCAATGGGTGCCGCTTAAACCGAAGCTTGTCGTGGAGGTACTCTACGATCAGGTCACGTCGGGCCGCTTTCGGCACGGCACCAGGCTGCTTCGAAGGCGTCCCGACAAGCATCCCGACCAATGCCGCTGCGAACAGCTTCGTCACCCCTTGACCCCGGTCGAACTCGCCGAGCTGCTGGGCGGCTAGGGCCGCGTCTCGAAACCGGCCAGCACTTCGGCCAGCCAGCGACCGGCGACCAGCGCGCTAAGGTCGGTCGGGTCGAGCGGCGGGTCCCATTCGGTAAGATCGATCGCGCGCACCCTGGGCTCGGCGGCGAACCGGCGGACGAACTCGAAGAATTCGCCGTCGATCATACCGCCCGGACGCCCGCCCGGGGCGCCTGGAAACTGGCTGCGGTCGATGACGTCGATATCGCAATCGAGGAAGATCGCCTCGCATCCCGCCAGATGGGCCAGCGCGGCCGCGACCGTCTCGTCGCTGCCGTCGATCAGTGTGTCCTGCAACGTCACGATCAGATGGCCGCCATCCAGCGCGTCCTCGTGCATCGCACGCGAATTGGCGAAGGGCGCCAAACCGATCTGCACGATATTCGCGCCCGGCAGCCCGTCGCGGCGCAGCGCACGGACGGGGTTGCCGTTACTGAGCCCATCCTCGAGCCCGCGCATGTCGAAATGCGCGTCGAGGGTAATCAGGCCAACCTCGCTCAGCCCAAGTCCCAGCCCCTCGGCCATGCCGAGCACCCCCGGCCGCGTCACCGCATTGTTACCACCGATCAGCAAAGTCAGCGCATGCCGCTCGACCGACGCCCGCACTGCCTCGCGAAGGGGCCCGGTCGCGCCTTCGATGTCGAGCCCGTCCAGCGCGACGTCGCCATGATCGGCGATAGCCGACGAAAGCTCGCTCCGGCGATCGAGATCATACAACCCGATCCGCCGCAAAACCTTCCGCAGCGCTGCCGGCGCGAGATCGCAGCGGCCGGGCGTCACCGATCCCGTGCCGAGCGGCGCGCCGACCAGTCCGACCGGCGCGTCGGCCTCGGCGGGGCGAAGGAGATCGGCGAGGTTGGGCCAGGCGCTGGTCATTGCCTTGTGCTCTAGCAGCAGCCTAAGGCCTTGTCCCATGTGGGACCGCCTGCTGACCGACTGCCATGTCCTGACGATGGTCCCCGCGCCGGGCAATCCGCTCGGCCTCATCACCAATGCGGCGATCGGCCTTCACGGCGGCCGGATCGTGCGCGTCGGCCGCCGCACCGAGCTGGCCGGGACCCGCGCAGCCGAAGTGGTGCCCTTGGGCGGAGCGTTCGTCACGCCGGGGCTGGTCGACTGCCACACGCATCTGGTGTTCGGCGGCACCCGCGCGGCCGAACATGCGCAGCGCCGCGCCGGGGCCAGCTATGAAGAGATTGCGCGGGCCGGGGGCGGGATCGCTTCAACCGTCCGCGCCACCGCCGCCGCCAGCGTCACCGAACTGCTCGACCAGAGCCGTACGCGCCTGCACGCGCTGATGCGCGGCGGGGTGACCACGGTGGAGATCAAATCGGGCTACGGGCTCGACCCCGCGTCCGAACTGCGGCTGCTCAACGTCATTCGCACGCTTGGCCGCTCGGAAGCGGTGCGGATCGTCCCGACCCTGCTCGCGCTTCACGCCTTGCCGGCGGGCGCCGACCGTGAGCTTTTCGTCGAGCGGATGATCACCGAGCTGGTCCCGACCGTCGCACGGCTCGGGCTGGCGACATCGGTCGATGCGTTCTGCGAAGGCATCGCCTTCACGTCGCAAGAGACCGAGCGCCTGTTCGAAGCCGCCGCGGCCCACGGTCTTCCGGTCCGGCTTCATGCCGAGCAATTGTCCAATCAGAACGGCGCCGCGCTGGCCGCCCGCTATCATGCGCTGTCGGCCGATCATCTCGAGCATCTCGACGAAACGGGCGCGGCGGCGATGGCGGCGGCCGGGACGGTTGCGGTGCTGCTACCCGGTGCCTTCTACACGCTGCGCGAAACGGAAAAGCCGCCGATCGACCTTTTGCGCAAGCACGGGGTGGCAATGGCCGTCGCGTCCGACTGCAATCCCGGTACCTCGCCCAACCTGGTGCCGCAGCTCGCCATGAACATGGCCTGCAACCTGTTCGGCCTGACCCCGGAAGAAGCCATCGCCGGCATGACCATTCACGCCGCCCGCGCGCTGGGGCTCCAGGGAGAGATCGGCTCACTCGAACCGGGCAAGGCGGCCGACCTTGCCGTGTGGCGGATCGCCGACCCGGCCGAGCTTGGCTATTGGCTCGGCCTCATGCCGGAACGACGCATCTACAAGGGACAGGACCAGTGAATGACCGCCGCGACAATCAGCGCATCATCCGGGCCCGCCGCGGCCCCGAGCTGATCGCCAAAAGCTGGCAGACCGAAGCGGCGGTGCGCATGCTGCAGAACAATCTCGACGCCGAGGTTGCCGAGGACCCGCAGAGCCTGGTCGTCTACGGCGGGATCGGCCGCGCCGCGCGCGACTGGTCGAGTTTCGACCGCATCGTCGAGACGCTGGAAAGGCTCGAAGGCGACGAGACCCTGCTGGTCCAGTCGGGCAAGCCGGTCGGCGTCTTCCGCACCCACGCCGACGCCCCGCGCGTGCTGCTGGCGAACAGCAACCTCGTGCCCAAATGGGCGACCTGGGAGCATTTTCACAAGCTCGATCGCGCCGGCCTCATGATGTACGGCCAGATGACCGCCGGCAGCTGGATCTACATCGGCACGCAGGGCATCGTTCAGGGCACCTACGAGACCTTTGCCGAAATGGGCCGCCAGCATTTCGGCGGCGATCTCTCAGGCAAGTGGATCCTCACCGCTGGCCTCGGCGGCATGGGCGGGGCACAGCCGCTGGCGGCGGTGATGGCCGGCGCGCATTGCATCGCGATCGAATGCCAGGAAAGCCGGATCGAGAAACGCCTCGAAACTCGCTACCTCGACCGCCGCGCCGCGACCATCGACGAGGCGCTGGAGATCATCGCTAAGGCGACCGAGCCGACCAGCGTCGGCCTGCTCGGCAATGCGGCCGAGATCGTTCCCGAAATGCTCGCCCGCGGCATCCGCCCCGACGCCATCACCGACCAGACCAGCGCGCACGATCCGGTCAACGGCTACCTGCCGATGGGCTGGACCGTCGCCGAGTGGATCGAGCGCCGCGAGCGTGACCCCGAAGGCACTGCCGCCGCCGCGCGCATCTCGATGGCCCGCCACGTCGAAGCGCTGCTCAGCTTCAAGGCCGAGGGCATCCCGGTCTTCGACTATGGCAACAACATCCGCCAGGAAGCGCTCGACACCGGGGTCGAGCATGCGTTCGACTTCCCCGGCTTCGTCCCCGCCTACATCCGCCCGCTGTTCTGCCGCGGGATAGGGCCGTTCCGCTGGGTCGCGCTGAGCGGCGATCCCGAGGATATCTACAAGACCGACGCCAAGGTGAAGGAGATGATCCTCGACGATCCGCACCTCCACCGCTGGCTCGACATGGCGCGAGAGAGGATCGCCTTTCAGGGGCTGCCCGCACGCATCTGCTGGGTCGGCCTCGGCCAGCGCCACCGCCTCGGCCTGGCATTCAACGAAATGGTGCGCAGCGGCGAACTGAAAGCCCCGATCGTCATCGGCCGCGACCATCTCGACAGCGGCTCGGTCGCCAGCCCCAACCGAGAAACAGAAGTAATGAAGGACGGCTCGGACGCGGTCAGCGACTGGCCCTTGCTTAACGCCCTCCTCAACACCGCCAGCGGCGCGACCTGGGTCTCGCTGCACCACGGCGGCGGGGTCGGCATGGGCTACAGCCAGCATGCCGGCATGGTGATCGTCGCCGACGGCACCGACGAAGCCGCCCGACGGCTCGAGCGCGTGTTGTGGAACGACCCCGCCACCGGCGTCATGCGCCACGCCGACGCGGGCTATCAGGAAGCGGTCGCTTGCGCGCGCGAACAGGGGCTCGACCTGCCGAGCCTCGGCTGAGCGACCGCCGCGACGATCGTCATCACGGCTTCGGAACGAATGCCGCACCCTCTCGCTTATCCGGCGATGTTTGCGTTTCCCAATCCTCCAACCGCCGTGGGAAGCAGCAGCCTTCGGGTGCAACTCACCTACTGGTGGCGCCACCGCCGCCTGGCGCAATTGCGACAACCCATGCTGTTCACCGAATGGGTGCAGCACCGCAAGCTCCACGACCGCGATCCGCGACTGCCGCTGCTGGCTGACAAGGTGCGAGCCAAGGACTTCGTTACCGAACGGCTCGGCGAGGAGTGGGTCACCCCGACCCTGTGGAGCGGCCGCGAACTGCCGGCGGCGCCCGCCTGGCCCTTCCCGTACGTCGTGAAATCGCGCCACGGCTGCGGGCACGTCTGCATCGTTCGCTCGGCCGAGGACCATGACGAGGCGATCCGCCAGTCGCGGCAATGGATGCGGCAAAGCTATGGCGCGTGGCTCGACGAATGGCTCTACGGCCAGATCGAACGCGGGCTGCTGGTCGAGCCCTTCGTCGGCGATGGCGAGACCCTGCCGATCGATTACAAGCTGTTCGTATTCGGCGGCGAGGCACGCTTCATCCAGGTGCATCTGGGGCGGGGAGAGCAACATCGCTGGATCGTCTTCGACCGCGACTGGCGGCGCGTCTCGCCAGCGACCGACGATGCCGACCCCGAGCGGCCGGGGTCGCTGACGGAGATGCTGCGCGCGGCCGAGGCGCTGGCGGCAGGCTTTTGCTTCGTGCGCGCGGACTTCTATGAGGTAGGCGGCCGCCCCCGCTTCGGCGAACTGACTTTCTATCCGGGCAGCGGCCTCGAACGCGTCGAGCCGCCCCGCCTCGATCTGCTGATGGGATTGCTGTGGACGTCGGCGGTGCCGGGCTGGCTCAGTACCGCCGTGACGCTGGCGTGACCGGTCAGCGTCGAAAGGCGACTTTCAGGCTCCAGAGCAACAGGACCGCGCTCATCACGCTGATGAGGGCGCCCCAGAACCAGTATGGGGCGAACAGGGCCGCTTCGATCGCTCCGGTGTCCGACAGACCGCTTTCTCCCCCCACATCCGCTTGGGACGTGAAGAGATAATCGAGCTGCTGCCAAGTGCTGATGATCGCCTGCACGCCAAGAAGCTGGATGACGAAGCGCTGCAGCGGAGGCGAGCCTCGGTAGGCAATCCAGAGGATAAGCAACCCGATTGCCGGCAGGACGAGCCAGCCGACCAAGGTGCGCACCCAGATTGCGGTCGATGCCAAAAGCAGGATGCCCAGCAAGCTGAGCGCGCCCTGCGTTGCTTCACGGCTTTTCGAGCAAATGATGAGAAGAGCCCCGGCGACGGGAGGACCGAATAGCCCGCCCGCAGGAACGAACGCATCCGTCAGCCTGAAAGCGTCCGCAGACCGAGATGTGTAGGCCAGTCCCGAACCGTCAGGAAAGATGAGCAGTTTGTTGAACGAGTTGCCCGTGAGCAGCGCCGCTACGCCGTGCCCAAACTCATGGAACCAGGTGGCTAGGATCGTGAAGGGGTAGAGTAGGAAAGATCCGATCCTGGTCTGCCAGAGTAGGACTGATACGATCGCGATAAGAGCCAGCGTCGCCGCCCGCATTTTCGCATCTTTTTTGAAGTCCGTTCTGATCATCGCTCACTCAACTTGCAAAGCAGCACGCCTTTGGCGGCCCGACGACCTACGAAGCGCTACTCGATCAGCCTAAGTGCAAGGTTATCGTTGCGCGATCAATCGCACCTGTTCGACATCGCCTCTCCCGTTCGCCGTGCATCCGTTCTAAGCGCCCGTCATGCTCACGCTCGATCCCATCGCCATCGATTGTTCGACCCTCCGCACACTCTGGCGCGGGGCGCCGGCGCATCTGTCGGACGATGCCCTTGCCGCCATCGACGCCTCCGCTGCTGCCGTGGCGCGGATCGTGGCGGGGGGCGAAACCGTCTACGGCATCAATACCGGCTTCGGCCTGCTCGCGCAGGAGCGGATTCCGCAGGAGCGGCTAGCCGAGCTGCAGCGCAACCTCATTCTCTCGCATAGCTGCGGGCTAGGCGAGGCAACCCCGCGGCACGTCACGCGGCTGATGATTGTCTTGAAGCTGCTCGGCCTCGGGCGTGGGCATTCGGGAGTGCGGCGGGTGGTGGTCGAGGCGCTGCAGGCGCTGCTCGACGCCGACGCGATGCCGGTCATCCCCTCGCAAGGCAGCGTCGGCGCATCGGGCGATCTCGCTCCGCTGGCGCACATGACGGCGGCGCTGATGGGGCAGGGGTGGATCGACCTGGCCGGTGAGCGACTGCCGGCGTCCGAAGCGCTGGAGCGGATGGGGCGCGCGCCGCTGGAGCTTGGCCCCAAGGAAGGCCTCGCGCTGATCAATGGGACGCAGTTCAGCACCGCGGTGGCGCTCGATGCCCTGTTCGCGGCCGAGCGGGTATTCGGCGCTGCCCTCCACGCCGGCGCGCTGGCGGTCGATGCGCTGAAGGGTAGCGTCAAGCCGTTCGACCCGCGCATCTCGGCGATGCGCGGACAGCCGGGGCAGATCCGAGTGGCGGGCGAGCTCAGCCGCCTGCTCGACGGGTCGGCGATCGTCTCCTCGCACCATCGCTGCGGCCGGGTGCAGGACCCCTACAGCTTCCGCTGCCAACCGCAGGTGATGGGCGCCGCGCTGGACCTCCTCGAAAATGCCGCGCGGACGCTCGTCATCGAGGCCGCGGCGGTCACCGACAATCCGATCCTGTTTGCTGGAGACGAGGGCGACGAAGCCATCTCGGGCGGCAATTTCCATGCTCAGCCGGTGGCCTTCGCCGCCGACATCATCACTATGGCGCTGTGCGAGGTCGCCAGCCTGTCGGAACGCCGTATCTCGGTGCTGGTCGATCCAAAGATGAGCGGGCTGCCGGCGTTCCTGACCGACGACGGCGGGGTCAACAGCGGACTGATGATCCCGCAGGTCACTGCCGCCGCGTTGGTCGCCGAGAACCGCAGCCTCGCTTTCCCCGCCTCGGTCGATTCCATCCCGACCTCGGCCGGGCAGGAGGATCATGTCTCGATGGCCCCGATCGCCGGGCGCAAGGCCACGACAGTGGCGCGCAATGCCGCAGGGGTGATCGCGGTGGAATTGATCACCGCGAGCCAGGGCGTCGACTATCACGCCCCGCTCGCCACCTCGGCCGCGCTCGGCGATCTTCACGGCAAGGTCCGCGCGATCAGCCCGCGGCTGGAGGCCGACCGTTATTGGGCGGACGAAATGGCGGCGCTGCAGGCGGCGGTGCTGGCGGGCGAGATGAGCGGCGGCTTTCTTCTTGGCCAATGAGCCACTAAGGCCCGCGCCTATGTCCATCACCGTCAGCAGCGCCTTCGACAGCGGCAACATCAGCCTGGTCAAGGCAGAAGGAAACGTCCTCGATCTCGAGATCAAGCAGGACGCCCATTCCGATTTCTACCAGTGGTTTCACTTCCGCCTGTCGGGCGTGCGCGACCAGGCGCTGAGCCTGCGGATCACCAATTGCGGCAGCTCGGCCTATCCGATGGGCTGGCCCGGTTACCAGGCGCGCGTGTCGACCGATCGCGAAACCTGGGTGCAGGCCGAAACCAGCTATGCCGATGGCGTGCTGACGGTCGATGTCGAGGTCGACAGCGACATTCTGTGGGTCGCTTATTTCGCGCCTTATTCGATGGAGCGGCACCACGATCTCGTCGCCGCCATCGCCGAACTCGACGGGGTCAAGCACCGCACCCTGGGTGTCAGCCTCGACGGGCAGCCGATCGACTGCCTGACCATCGGCGAAGGGCCGCTCACCGTCTGGCTCTACGCCCGCCAGCATCCGGGCGAGAGCATGGCCGAATGGTGGATGGAAGGCGCGCTCGAAAAGCTGGTCGATTATGACGATCCGGTCGGCCGCGCTCTATTGAAGCGCTGCACCTTCCACTGCGTCCCCAACATGAACCCCGACGGATCGGCGCGCGGCCACCTGCGCACCAATGCGGCGGGCGTGAACCTCAACCGCGAATGGCACGCCCCGTCGGCCGAGCGCAGCCCCGAAGTCCTCTGCGTCCGCAACGCGATGGACCAGGACAAGCCGGTGTTCGCGATGGACATTCACGGCGACGAAGCGATCGCCGCCAACTTCCTCGCGGGCTTCGAGGGCATTCCCAGCCTGACCGAGCGGCAGAGCGAACTCTACAATCTGTTCGCCAACACGCTGGAGCGAATCTGCCCCGACTTCCAGACCCAGCAGGGCTATGAGCTGTCGCGGCCGGGCGAGGCCAATCTGTCGATGAGCACCACCCAGCTTGCCGAACGCTATGGCTGCGTGTCGATGACGCTCGAAATGCCGTTCAAGGATCACGAGCCGCTGGCCGATCCGCTGCACGGCTGGAGCCCCGAGCGGTCCAAGAAGCTGGCGCATAGCTGCCTCGACGCGCTGCACCAGATCCTGCCCGAGCTGGAGACGAAGTAAGCCATGCCGACCCTCGTCCTTCTTCGCCATGGCCAGAGCCAGTGGAACCTCGAAAACCGTTTCACCGGCTGGTGGGACGTCGACGTGACCGAGCAGGGCGAGGCCGAAGCCCGCGCCGCGGGCGCGCTGATGCGCGACAAGAGCGTCGATCTCGACCGGGTGTTCACCAGCGTCCAGAAGCGCGCCATCCGCACCGCCAATCTGGCGCTCGACGCGATGGACCGCATCTGGCTGCCGATGACCAAGGACTGGCGGCTGAACGAGCGGCATTATGGCGGGCTGACCGGCCTCAACAAGGCCGAGACGATCGCCAAGGTCGGCGAGGAGCAGGTCAAGATCTGGCGCCGCAGCTTCGACGTCCCGCCGCCGCCGCTGGAGGCCGACAGCCCGTACGCGTCGCTTCAGCAGGATCGCCGCTATGCCGGGATCGACGTGCCGGCGACCGAAAGCCTCAAGGACACCATCGCCCGCGTGCTGCCTTATTGGGAAGCCGAGATCGCGCCCTGCCTGAAGCGCGGCGAGCGGGTGCTGATCGCGGCGCACGGCAACAGCCTGCGCGCGCTGGAAAAGCATCTGTCGGGCATCTCGGACGCGGACATCACCGGGCTCGAGATCCCGACCGGCCAGCCGATCGTCTACGAACTGGACGACCAGCTCCAGCGGCAGGACCGCTATTACCTCAGCGAGCGCTGAGGCGAGGTGATCGGTCCACTACGGACCGGTCCCGGGAACGTGACTCAAAGCGAAAGCACCGCCTCAAACGGTGTTGAGGCCACCCGCTGCAAGCACCGCCCCGGTCGGCTGACCGGTCGGCGATCCGCCGGTCGGCTCGTCGGACACGGCAACGACGCCGCCGTTCGCGAAGCGGCTGGCGACCGCGGCGGGAAGAACCCGGCGCTGGACGCCTTCGCTGGCCACGAGACCGAGCGAGATGGGCTGGCCGCCCTCGGGGATCAGCCACAATTGCCGGGCACGGCCGGAGGGTGCCTCGACCCGGGCAGGGGTGATCACGAGCTCGCGTCCCTCGGCGCGGAACGCGACGGTCAAGGCTTCGGGCGCGTCCTCGCCGACCAGCGAAGCGACCAGCAGCGGCGCAGGGCTGGTGGCCTGCGGCAGCGGCGCGGGCACGGGCGCGTCGGGACGAAGTTGCAGGCCGAGCAGCACGGCGGCAGCCACCGCCGCGACGGCCGTCGCGGCCCGCCAGCGGGCGATCTGCTTCTTCAGGACCACGACCGCAGCACCGGGCTCGTCTAGCCGGCGAAGAATGCGCGGCCACAAGTCGGGCGACGGCGCTTCCTCGGCAAATTCCTCGAACAAGGGCGCCAGCCGCTCCTCCCACCAGGCCACCTCGGACGCAAAAGCGGGATCCTCGGCGGCGCGGCGGCGCGCGTCCATCAGCTCCTCGCCTTCCAGCAGGCGAAGCACATATTCGGCGGCGAGGGGGATCTCCTCGCTCATCCTTCAAGACACACTTTGAGACGCTGGAGACCCCGGCGGATCCAGCTTTTCAGCGTACCCAGCGGGACCGCGGCGCGGGCCGCCAGTTCCGAATAGGTCAGCCCGTCGAAGAAGGCCGAACGGATCATGTCCTGCGTCCGGCGCTCCAGCGTCGACAGGCAAAACAGGATGCGTTCGCCATCTTCCCGGTCGGACGCGGCGGCGAACGCGTCGGGGGCGTCGTCGGCAATCTCGAGCGCCTCGCCATAAGGCGCGTCGGCCCCATGCGCGCGGCGCGAGCGCAGCCGGTCGATCGCCTTGTTGCGGGCGATGGTCGACAGCCAGGTCAGCGGGCTCGACCGACCGGGATCGAAGGTCCCCGCCCGGTTCCAGATGCTGATGAAAACTTCCTGCAACACTTCTTCCGCCTCGTGCCTGTCGTGCAAGATACGAAGGCAGATGCCCATCAGCTTCGCCGAGGTGCGCTCATACAGCAGATTCAGCGCCGCACGGCTGCCCCCGCCGACCTCGCCGAGCGCGGCGATCAAGTCGGCATGGACGACACGGGGCTGCGGTTGGGGTCCGGGGCTCACGGGCACAGGTCTGCCACGGCAAATCGCGGATGCAAAGCCACCCTATTTTCAGGCTGTCCTACAACAAACCGATATGGTTCAATCCGGCCATGCAAAACCGCACGCCAGCCGCCCGCACCGAGCCGCTCCCCGACTTCCAGCCGGTCGCCCGCCAATATCGCCACGACGGCTGGACCCCGGAGCGCCAGCGCGCCTTCATCGCCGCGCTCGCCGACACCGGAAGCGTCTCCCGCGCCGCGGCAATGGTCAACATGAGCCCCGAAGGCGCTTATTACCTCCGCCGCCAGGCCGGCGCCGAAAGCTTCCGCCGGGCCTGGGAAGCTGCGCTCGACTTCGGCGTCCAGCGCCTGAAAGACCTCGCCTTCGAACGCGCGATCGAAGGCGAGCTCGTTCCGGTCATGAGCTTCGGCAAGCTCGTCGGCTACAGACGCAAGACCAACGACCGCCTGCTGATGTTCTGCCTACGCATGAACGCCAAGGCCCCCGACGGCCGCCGCTATGCCCAAACCTATTTCGACCCCGCCGCCCCGCGCCTCACCGGCACCGCGCCGCAAGCGCTCCCGCAAGTCTCCGAGCCCCTCGCCCCGACCGAAGCCGAGCTTGTCCCGGTTGGTTTGGATGGACAAGCCACCCAAACGTCCGACGACCAGGCCGCGCTGATCCGCCAGTTCGACCCCGTCCACCTCAGCCTCGAGCAGATCGAAGCCCTGCAACAGCTCCTCAGCGACGCCGCCGCCACCCGCCGCGCGCTCGATCAGCACCCCGAATTCGACCCCGCCATTCCCTATGTGCCGGAGGGCCAAGTCCACCACGCGCTCGAACTCGGCGGCGCGGAAGACCCAACCGGCACCTACCACCGCGGCGGCGAGACCGAGATCGACTGGCGCAACCTCGACGAGGCAGGCCTCGCCCACCAGGCCGAGGTCGACGCGGTCATCGCCGCCATGCGCCAGAGCACCGAGGGCAAGTCGAACGGAGGCGAAGCCGACGCTTCGGCTAGGCCGAGAGTTGCGGAAGGCCGGCCGGGCTGCGGCGCCAGCCGACAGCTTCGACGTCATGGGATTCATTCCCATGACGGCCCCGGTGAGGAGCCGAAACCCAAGCCCCGCAACCCCACCCGCCAACGAAAGGCCCGCTAGCCATGCGCGAACCCAAGGACTTCCAGCAAACCGCCCCGACCTTGCGCACCTTCACCCTCAACAGCGACTACGCCCACTGGCTGACGCGGGAGGAGCAGGAAGAAAGCATGCTGCCGAGAGTGGCGCGGCCGGAGTGCCTCAACGGCCGCGTGGCGCGAATGCCGCCGGGGGTGGAGGGAGTGAATGGTTCAGTCTCGGGGCATGGCGAGCCCCGCCGGCCCCGCCGGAGAATCTGACCCCTTCGTCACCCCGGACTTGATCCGGGGTCCCGCTTCTTCTTCCTTGAGGCGATCAACCTGCACGGGGGATTGCCGACCTTACCCCGCACCCTACAACCGCAGGCATGAACCCTCACGATTTCGTTTTCAAATGGCGCGGCGTAGAACTCAAGGAACGCTCTGCTTCCCAAAGCCACTTCAACGACCTTTGCGCGCTACTCGGCGTCCTGGACCCAATCACCGCCGACCGCACCGGCGAAACCTACGCATTCGAAAAGGGGGCGACCAAGACCAGTGGCGGCGAAGGCTGGGCTGACGTGTGGAAACGCGGCTGCTTCGCGTGGGAATATAAAGGTCCGCGCAAGGACCTCGACAAAGCCTTTTCGCAGCTCCTCCAATACAGTGTTGCGCTGGAAAACCCCCCGCTTCTGATCGTGTCCGACATGGACCGCATCCGCATCCACACCAACTGGACCAACACGGTCCAAGAGGTGCACGAGCTGACCCTCGACGACCTGCTCGACGGAGCAAAGCGCGACCGCCTCCGGCAAGCCTTTACCGATCCCGACGCCTTCAAACCCGTCAAGACCCGCCAGGCGCTGACCGAGGAAACCGCGCGGGAGTTCGCCGCCATCGCCCAACGGCTGCGCGACCGCGGCCACGAACCGCATCGGGTCGCTCACTTCGTCAACCAGCTCGTCTTCTGCATGTTCGCCGAAGATGTCGGCCTGCTGCGCGACAACCTGTTCACCCAGATGCTCGAAGCGAGCCGCGACACGCCGGCCGAATTCGCCGACAACGCCAGCCGCCTGTTCGGGGCGATGGCGACCGGCGGCAAGCTCGACTTCAAGAAGATCGACTGGTTCAACGGCGGCCTGTTCAGCGACGATTACGCGCTTCCTCTGGCGGCGCAGGATATCGACGACCTGCTCGCCGCCGCCCGTCGTGACTGGTCGCAGATCGACCCCTCGATCCTCGGCACCCTGTTCGAACGCGGCCTCGATCCGGCCAAGCGCAGCCAGCTTGGCGCCCACTACACCGACCGTGCCAAGATCATGATGATCGTCCAGCCGGTCATCATCGATCCGCTGGAAGCGGAATGGGCCGAGGCGCTGGCGCAGATGACGGCGCTGGTCGAAAGCGCCCCAAAGCGCACCGCAGAGCGCCTCCTCACCCCGGCGGAAAAGCGCAAGGCGGAGACGCTGCAGGCGGAAGCCTCGGCCATCCATTCCGCCTTTATCGAACGGCTCGCCAACTTCCGTGTGCTCGACCCCGCCTGCGGGTCGGGCAATTTCCTCTACGTCGCCCTGCGCGCGTTGAAGGACATCGAACACCGCGCCAATCTCGACGCCGAAGCCCTCGGCCTCCCCCGCGGCTTTCCCCGCACCGGGCCGGAGAACATGCTCGGGATCGAGCTTAATCCCTATGCCGCCGAACTGGCGCGGGTGTCGGTGTGGATCGGTGAGATCCAGTGGATGCGGCGGAATGGCTTCGATGCGGCTCGAAACCCGATCTTGCGGCCGCTGGAAACGATAGAATGCCGGGATGGGGTGTTAGGCGAGGACGGTACAAAGGCAGAATGGCCGAAAGCTAACGTCGCGATCGGCAACCCGCCGTTCCTTGGCAACACGAAGATGATTGGAGAGCTCGGCGAGAACTACACCCGCGTCCTCCGTAAGGCGTGGAAGGAGGTGCCCGGCGGCGTCGATCTGGTCTGTTACTGGTTTGCCAACGCATGGGCGATGATGGTCACTGGCAAGCTGGAGCGGGCAGGGCTGGTTGCCACAAATAGCGTTCGAGGGGGAGCCAATCGGGCGGTGCTGAAGCCGATCGTAAAGCACGGCCGCATCTTCAACGCTTGGAGCGATGAAGAGTGGACCGTTGAGGGCGCTGCGGTTCGGGTTTCGATGATATGCTTCGAGGCTGCATGTGCACGAACCCCAAGGCTCAATGGGCGGGTAGTCGACTGCATCCATGCCGACCTGACCGGAGGCGGATTAGGAACAGACCTGACGAAAGCGGTCCGACTCAATGAAAACCTTCGAACATGCTTCGAAGGCATGAAAAAGTATGGTCCCTTTGAGGTCGAGAGCCAGCAAGCGCGTAAATGGCTCCGAGCACCATTGAATGCGAATGGCCGCCCAAACTCCGATGTAATCTATCCTTGGATCGTGGCGCTTGATGTTGTGCGCCGTCCACTAGACCGCTGGGCCATCGATTTTGCGTCAATGAGCGATTCAAGTGCCGCGTTCTACGAAGCACCGTTCGCACATGCTCAGAAAACGGTTAAGCTCGCCCGTGCGCAAGATCGTAATGAGCGAACGCGTCTGCATTGGTGGATTTACGAGCGATCGCGACCAGAACTGCGTGAACGGCTAGAATCGATCAATCGCTTCATTGCCACGCCGATAGTTGCGAAGCACCGCATCTTTGTTTGGCTGCCTGTCTCGACGCGTCCATCCAATTTGCTCGATGCTATCGCCCGCGACGACGACACAACCTTCGGCATCCTCCATTCGCGCTTTCACGAACTCTGGTCGCTGCGCATGGGCACCTCGCTGGAGGACCGCCCCCGCTACACACCCTCTACCACCTTCGAGACCTTCCCCTTCCCCGAAGGCCTAACCCCCGACATTCCCGCCGCCGACTACGCCGCCGACCCTCGCGCGCAGTCCATCGCCGCCGCCGCCGCCCGTCTCAACGAGCTTCGCGAGAACTGGCTCAACCCCGCCAATCTCGTCCGACGCGAGCCCGAAGTCGTTCCCGGCTATCCCGACCGAATCCTACCGGTCAGCGAGGAAGCGGCGAAGGAACTGAAGAAGCGCACCCTCACCAACCTCTACAACGCGCGCCCGCAATGGCTTGCCAACGCCCAAGCCGCGCTCGATGAAGCCGTGGCCGACGCTTACGGCTGGGGCGACGACTGGCGAGCCGGGCTCCTCACCGAGGATGAAATCCTCGCCCGGCTGTTCCGCCTCAATCAGGAGCGGGCGGCAGAAGAAGCCAAGGCGCCGAAGGGCAAGAAGGCAAAGGCCGTCACGGAGTAAATCCGTGACGTCGGTCGTGTCGGGCAGCGCCGCTTAGGCGGCTTGCCCGCACGCCGGGCCGGGGCACGGCATCTCTACGCGCAAGCTCCCGGTTGCTGGCGCAACCGCTCCCTTGCGCTCGGTGCCTAGCCCTCATCCCCCATCCGGAGCGCCGCGATAAACGCTTCTTGCGGGATGCTCACGTTGCCATACTCCCGCATCCGCGCCTTGCCCTTTTTCTGCTTCTCTAGGAGCTTGCGCTTGCGCGTCGCGTCGCCGCCGTAGCATTTGGCGGTCACGTCCTTGCGCAGCGCGCCGATGGTCTCGCGGGCGATGACCTTGCCGCCGATCGCGGCCTGGATCGGAATCTTGAACATGTGGCGCGGGATCAGTTCCTTCAGCCGCTCGACCATCCCGCGGCCGCGCTGTTCGGCGGTGCCGCGGTGAACGATCATGCTCAGCGCGTCGACCGGCTCCTCGTTGACCAGGATGTTCATCTTGACGAGGTCGCCCTCGCGCGTCCCGATCTGGTGATAGTCGAAGCTCGCATAGCCTTTCGACATGCTCTTCAACCGGTCGTAGAAATCGAACACCACTTCGTTCAGCGGCAATTCGTAGGTCAGCTGCGCGCGGCCGCCGACGTAGGTCAGGTTCTTCTGGATGCCGCGGCGGTCCTGGCAGAGCTTGAGGATGGGCCCGAGATATTCGTCGGGGACATAGATGGTCGCTTCGATCCACGGCTCCTCGATGCTCGCGATCCGGTTGATGTCGGGCATGTCGGCCGGATTGTGCAGCTCGATCGTCTGCGCGTCCTCGGTCTTCGATTTCGACAGGTGCAGCGTGTAGACGACGCTCGGCGCGGTGGTGATGAGGTCGAGGTCATATTCGCGGGTCAACCGCTCCTGGATGATCTCGAGGTGGAGGAGGCCGAGGAAGCCGCAGCGGAAGCCGAAGCCCAGCGCCGCGCTGCTTTCGGTCTCGAAGGAGAAGCTGGCGTCGTTGAGGCGCAGCTTGCTGATGCTTTCGCGCAGTTTCTCGAAGTCGGCGGCGTCGACCGGGAACAGGCCGCAGAACACCACCGGCTGGACTTCCTTGAAGCCCGGCAGCGGCTCGGCGGTGCGCTTCTTGGCGTCGGTGATGGTGTCGCCGACGCGGGTCTGCGCGACTTCCTTGATCTGCGCGGTGATGATTCCGATTTCGCCGGGGCCGAGTTCGGGCAGCATCTGCAGCTTGGGGTTCATCGCGCCGACCCGGTCGACCAGATGCTTGGTGCCGGCCGCCATGAAGACGATTTCCTGGCCCTTGCGGATGAAGCCGTCGATCACGCGGATCAGGATGACGACGCCGAGATAGGGGTCGTACCAGCTGTCGACCAGCATCGCTTTCAGGGGCGCGTCGGGATCGCCTCCCGGCGGCGGGATGCGGGCGACGATCGCTTCCAGCACTTCCTCGATCCCGATCCCGCTTTTGGCGCTGGTCAGGACGGCGTCGCTGGCATCGAGGCCGATCACCTCCTCGATCTCAGCCTTGACCTTGTCGGGCTCGGCGGCGGGGAGGTCGATCTTGTTGATGACGGGCACGATTTCGTGGTCGTGTTCGATCGACTGATAGACGTTGGCCAGCGTCTGCGCTTCGACGCCTTGCGCCGCGTCGACGACGAGGAGGGCGCCTTCGCAGGCGGCGAGGCTGCGGCTGACTTCGTAGGCGAAATCGACGTGGCCCGGCGTGTCCATCAGGTTGAGGGTGTAGGTCTTGCCGTCCTTGGCCGGGTAGGTGAGGCGCACGGTCTGGGCCTTGATGGTGATCCCGCGCTCTTGCTCGATCTCCATGTTATCAAGGACTTGGCCATGGGTCATCTCCCGCTCGGTCAGTCCCCCGGTACGGAGGATCAGCCGGTCTGCGAGGGTCGACTTGCCATGGTCGATGTGGGCAATGATGCTGAAATTGCGGATCAGGCTACGGTCTGTCATGTCGGCGGAGCCGCTAGCAGGGGCGGGAGCTCCTGTCATCTGACCAGCGGCATCGCTTGCCGAGCTTCAGGTTCCGGCGACGCGCACGCCGTATATCGAAACTTACCCGCCGTTCGTCGATGAACGGGCGTTCAGACGCTGCAAACTTCCCCACCGTGCCGGTTCAAGATTCTCTTGGAGCTTCAAACTCATGTGTCATTCCGTTCGACTTTCGTTGTTGCTTGCCGGGGCCTCGCTCGGAACGCTGGCCGTTCCGGCGCTGGCGTCGGCGCAAGGCGCGGCCCCGCTGCCCGCGCTGGTCAAGGACGTGAAGATCCCCAATCAGGTGTTCAAGCTCCAGAACGGCCTCACCGTCGTTGTCCACGAAGACCGCAAGGCGCCGGTCGTCGCGGTCAGCGTGTGGTACAATGTCGGCTCTAAGGACGAACCGCAGGGCAAGACCGGTTTCGCCCACCTGTTCGAGCATCTGATGTTCAACGGGTCCGAAAATCTTCCGGACGACTATTTCACCTACACCACGCAGATCGGCGCGACCGACCTGAACGGAACCACCAACTTCGATCGCACCAACTATTTCCAGACCGTGCCCAAGGCTGCGCTCGAAAAGGCGCTGTTCATGGAATCGGACCGCATGGGCTATCTGCTCGGTGCGGTGACGCAGGAGAAGCTGGATAACCAGCGCGGCGTCGTCCAGAACGAAAAGCGCCAGGGCGACAATCGTCCGGGCGGCCTCGTCCAGTATGAGCTGTTCGGCAACCTGTTCCCGGCCGGCCACCCGTATCACCACACCCCGATCGGCTCGATGGCCGATCTCGACGCGGCCAGCCTTGCCGACGTCCAGAAGTGGTTCATCGACAATTACGGCCCGAACAATGCGGTGCTGGTGCTGGCAGGCGACATCAACGCCGCCGAAGCCCGTCCGCTGGTTCAGAAGTATTTCGGTGCGATCAAGCGCGGCCCCGTGAACGTACCGGCGATGGCTTCGGTGCCTAATGCCGTGGGCAAGACGATCGTCATGAAGGATCGCGTCCCCGCCACGACCATCAGCCGTTCATGGGCGATCCCAGGCATGCTCGACAAGCAGACCGCGGCGCTCGAACTCGGTGGCTCGGTGCTCGGCGGCCTCGCCAGTTCGCGCCTCGACAACGCCCTGGTCCGCAACGAGAAGCTGGCGGTGTCGGTTTCGGCCGGCGCCAATCCGCAGCATCGCGTCGGCCTGTTCCAGGTCCAGGCGACCGTTCGCCCGGGTGTCGATCCGGCGCAGGTCGAGAAGCGCCTCGACGAGATCATGGCCGACTTCATCGCCAAGGGTCCGACCCGCGAGGAACTGAGCCGCGCCGCGACCAGCGAAGTCGCCGGCACCATCAAGGGCCTGGAACAGGTCGGCGGGTTCGGCGGCAAGGCCGTCGCGCTGGCGCAGGGTCAGCTCTATGCGAACGACCCCAACTGGTTCCGCAAGCAGCTCGACGAATATGCCCGCGTCACCCCGGCGCAGGTGCAGGCCGCGTTCCGCCAGTATCTGACCCGTCCGCCGCTCACCATCCGGCTCGAGCCGGGCGAGCGCCCGGCGCCCGTCGAGCCCAAGGGTCCGACCGCGCAGAAGGGCGTTGGCACCCCGCCGCCGCCGACCAAGCGCGACGTGCCGCCGGTCGGCACCTTCGCCGAGCTCGATTTCCCGACGGTCCAGCGCGCGACGCTGTCGAACGGCATGAAGGTCACCTATGCGCAGCGCACCGCGGTGCCGGTGACCACCATGGCGATGACCTTCGACGCCGGCCTCGCCGCCGACGCACCCAATGGGCGTGGCCTTCAGGGCCTGACCATCGGGCTGATGGACGAAGGCGCGGGCAACCTCACCGGCCAGCAGATCGCCGAGCGTCAGGAAGAACTGGGCGCCAGCATCAGCACCAATGCGTCGCTCGACCGCAGCACCGTGACCCTGTCGGCGCTGTCGGCCAACCTCGCCCCCAGCCTCGACCTTCTCGAAACGGTTGTCGAGCAGCCGACCTTTGCCCCGGCGGAGCTGGAGCGGGTGCGGACCCAGGTGCTGACCAGCATCGCCGCGCAGCAGCGTGACCCGAACGGCATCGCCGGCCGCCTGGTCCCCGGCCTCGTCTGGGGCGCCAACCACCCGTATGCCGTCCTCGGCAACGGATCGCCCGAGGCGGTGAAGGCGTTCACTCGCAACGACGTGGTCGGCTTCCAGCAGAAGTGGCTGCGCCCCGACAATGCAGAGATCTTCGTGGTCTCCAACCTGCCGCTGTCGCAGCTGACCCCGCAGCTCGAGCGCCGTTTCGGCACCTGGGCCGCGCCGGCCGGCGTCGCCAAGGGCACCAAGCAGTTCACCGCTGCCCCGGCGCGTCCGACCAGCCCGACCGTGTATCTTGTCAACGTACCGAGCGCACCGCAGTCGGTGATCGTCGCTGCGCAGAGCACGGCCGTCGATCCGCGCGGCGACATCATCGCCACGCAGGCCGGCAACGAAGTGCTGGGCGGCAACTTCCTGTCGCGAATCAACATGGACCTGCGCGAAACCAAGGGTTGGAGCTATGGCGTTCGCAGCAGCTTCGACGTCGCCCCGGGCGGCGTCAGCTACGCGATCACCGCCCCGGTCCAGGCCGACCGCACCGGCGAATCGATTGCCGCGCTGAACAGCCAGGTCACTGACCTCCTCGGCGGCAAGGGCGTCACCACCGACGAACTCGGCCGTCTCGTCAGCAACAACGTCAACACGCTGCCGGGCCGGTTCGAAACTTCGCAGGCGGTGCTCGCGGCGATGATGTCGAACAGTCTGCTTGGCCGTCCGGACACTTATCAGGAGCAGCTCGCGGCCCGGTATCGCGCGCTCAACCAGGGCGGGATCGACACCGCGCTGCGCGGGGCGATCGATCCCAAGGGCTTCACCTGGCTGGTCGTCGGCGATGCCGCAAAGGTCAAGCCGCAGCTCGACAAGCTCGGCTACCCGGTGCAGGTAATCGAAGCGAAGTAAGTTCGCCTTACCTCGATACGCGGGAAGGCCCGGGGCAGCGATGCTCCGGGCCTTTTCGTTGGGGCCTCAGCCAAGGCGGGTGACGTGACCCATCTTGCGCCCGCGCCGCGCGGCGCCCTTGCCGTAAAGATGCAGCGCGGCTTGTCGGTCGGCGGCGAGCTCGGGCCAGCGGTGGATCTCGTCGCCGATCAGATTGTCCATCGTGACTTCTTGGCTGCGCAGCGCCGTGCTGCCGAGCGGCAGGCCCGTGATGGCGCGGATATGCTGCGCGAATTGCGAGGTGGCGGCGCCTTCGATGGTCCAGTGGCCGCTGTTATGGACCCGCGGCGCGATCTCGTTGACCAGCGGGCCATCAGCGCAGGCGAAGAACTCCACCGTCAGCACCCCGACATGGCCGAGCCGCTCGGCGATCGCGCCGGCCTGCCGCCGCGCTTCGCCGACCTGCTTCTCGATCAGGTCGCCGGCCGGAAGCTCGCAGCGGTGGAGGATGCCGTCCACGTGGACGTTGCGGGTCGAATCGAAAAAGGCGAGCGCTCCGTCGGCGCCGCGGGCGACCACTACCGAAAATTCGGCGTCGAAGCGGATCGCCTGCTCAGCCACCAGCGGCCGTTGCCCGAGCGTGTCCCACGCGCCCGCGATGTCGGCCTCGGTGCGCAGCCAAGCCTGGCCCTTGCCGTCATAACCGTCGCGCCGGGTCTTAAGCACCAGCGGCAGGCCGAGCGCCTCGACCGCCGCGGCGATATCCTCCGGCCCGTCGATCGCACGCCACTTGGCCGGACGGCCGCCGGCTTCCTCGACGAACGCTTTTTCGGCGCATCGGTCCTGCGCGATGGCGAGGCTGGCGGTACCGGGTCGCAGCTTGTCGGCGATGGTCGCCAGCGGGCCGACCGGCAGATTCTCGAACTCATACGTGACGACATCGCAGGACGCCGCAAATCGCTCCAGCGCCGCCACGTCGTCGAACGCGGCGCTTGTGAAATCCGCCGCCACATCCGCCGCGCACGGCCGTTCGTGGGGATCGAACACATGCACTCTATAACCGAGCGGCGCCGCCGCCAGCGCCAGCATCCGGCCGAGCTGACCGCCGCCGATGATCCCGATCGTGCCGCCGGGCGCGATCACCGAGGCGTCTCGGCGACCGATTCGGTTTGCGCGGCCCGCCACGCATCAAGCCGCCCGGCCAGCGCCTCGTCCGAGAGGGCAAGGATCGAGGCCGCCAGCAGCCCGGCATTGATTGCCCCGGCCTTGCCGATCGCCAGGGTTCCCACCGGCACCCCGCCCGGCATCTGCGCGATCGACAGCAGGCTATCGAGCCCCGACAATGCCTTGCTCTCGACCGGCACGCCCAGCACCGGAAGCGGGGTCATCGACGCGGCCATGCCCGGCAGGTGCGCCGCGCCGCCCGCCCCGGCGATAATCAGCTTCAGCCCCCGCGCTTTCGCGCTTGTTGCATAATCGTACAGTCGCTGGGGAGTGCGATGCGCCGAGACGACTTTTGCCTCATGAGCAACCCCAAGTTCCTCGAGGATGGACGATGCGTGCTGCATCGTTTCCCAATCGGACTGGCTGCCCATGATGATCCCGACGTCCATCTGCCCCTCATCCAAACCGCGACGAGGCTCGTATCTAGAAGCCGTCGCCCCTTGTGTCACCCGCTCCCCAAAAGGCTTGATCTGCGTTATGATTTGCTTCGCCACCGGCGGGATGGTGTTTTCGCATGACTGACGACGACGAAATCCTGAAGCAGGATCCCACCGCGCTGTGGGCCGAAATCGCGCGTCTGCGCGCCACGGTCGCACGGCTTGAACGGCAGGTCGGAGAACTCGACCGGCTTGCTCACCACGATGCGCTCGTGCCGCTGCCCAACCGGCGCGGATTCGAGAAACAGCTCGCCGGACTGATCGACCGGCTCGAACGCTATGGCGATTCGAGCGCTTTGCTGTTTATCGACGTCGACGGGCTGAAGATGGTCAACGACAGCTTCGGCCACGACGCGGGCGACGCGGTGCTGATCCATGTCGCCGAATTGCTGATCGGCGGAGTCCGGCAAAGCGACACGGTGGCGCGCTTCGGCGGCGACGAATTCGCGGTGTTGCTGGAGCGAGTCGACTTCGAGCAGGCGAACGAAACGGCGGCGCGGCTGACCGACCGGATCGCGGGCACCAGTTTCACACACGACGGGCTCGCCATCCCCTTGTCGGCGGCGATCGGCATTGCCGAGATCCGGGTCGGCGACACGCCCGAGGCCGTGCTCGCCCGTGCCGACCGCGCAATGTACGAGCAAAAGGCCGCCGCTTAGGCCGCCGCCGCCTTCCGCTTCCACCAGCGGCCCTTGGGACCGCCGCTGTTGAGCACCGAGCGGCGGAACCACGCCGCCGCCAGCTTCAGAATCAGCGCTACCCACAGCCCTTGCCAGGCCAGCGCCGCGAGATGCGGCAGCACCGCTTCGTCCAGCGCGGCGCGGGAGATCATCGCAAAGGGCGAGGACAGCGGAAAGGCCGCCGCCAGGATGCCCAGCGAACCATGCGGCGCGCTGATCGCGAAGTTGGCGAGGAACAGCAGCCCGACCTGCCCCATGGTGATCGGCATGGACAGGATCTGCACCTCGCGTGCGGTGCTGGCCTGCGCACCGATGCCGAGAAAGGCGGCGCCGATCAGCAGGTAGCTCATCGCGTAATAAAGCGCGCCAAGAGCGAGGAACACGGGCCAGCCGACCGCCGGGGGCGGCAACACCGCAAAGATGCCCGGCGCGAACAGCAGCAGAAAGCTGATCGCGACGCTCATCCACACCGCGATCCCGGTCAGGCTCATCGCCAGCATGGCGAACAATTTGCCGATGAAAATCGATTCCACCGGCACGGCGGCCGCCAGCACTTCGATCACCTTGTTCGACTTTTCCTCGATCAGCTGGCTCAGCAGCATGCCGGAAAGCAGCAGGGTGAGCAGGAACAGCAGCGCCTGTCCCGCGCGTGCGGTGACTTCGCGGGCGTTGCGCGTCGCTCCGGCGGTCTGCCGCAGGGGGATCACCCCGATTTCGGGGATCGGGGTCGGTCCGTTAGCGGCGCGGTCGAGGATCAGGCGGACCTGGCCGACCAGGGGATCGCTGCCGCCGACCTTGCCGATCAGCGACGGCGCATTGAATGGATATTCGAGCACCGCGATCACCGACCCGTCGGCCTTGTTGAGCAATGTCCTGTAGTCGGTGCCAAGCGGCGCCGCCTTGAGCAGGGGGAGTTGGCCGGTGCCGGGGACGGCCGCGAGTTCTGTCCGTGCCCGCTGGAGGCGCGCGACCTCCGCTGGCGCGGCAATTACCGCGACTTGCGTTCGTTCGGCATCGCTCGCCACCTTGGCGCCGATCCCGCCGAACAGCGCACCCAAGAGGATCGGGAAAAGCGGTCCAAGCAGGAAGAATAGGAAAGAGCGACTGAGCACGGTCGCGGTGTAATCGCGCCTAGCGATCACGAAGGCGGACTGCAGCTTGTTGAGACGGCGGTTCATTCCGGCGCTCCCTCTCCCATGGCGGCGGCGGCCGAGGCGCCGGCGATGGCCACGAACGCATCGTGAAGGCCGGGGCGCTCGATCGACAGCGTGTCGATCCCCGCGCCGCCGTCGATCAGCGCGCGCAGCAACGGCTCGGGGCCGCCCTCGGGAAGCTCGAAACGCCATTCGCGCCCGACCTGCCTGGCCCCCGGCGGCAGGGCCGCGCGCCACGCGCCGTCCTCGGCCCGGGTCTGCAGCCGCACTACTGGGCGCAGCCGGTCGCGCGCGTCATCCACCGCGCCGGCAAAAGCGACCTTCCCGCCGGCGATGATCGCGATCCGCTCGCACAGCCGCTCGGCATGGGCGATGACATGGGTCGAGAAGATCACCGTGGCCCCGTCCGCTGCCTCGGCCCGGATCAAGGCTTCCAATTTCTCCTGGTTGATCGCGTCCAGCCCGGAAAAAGGCTCGTCGAGCACGATCAGACGCGGCTTGTGAACCAGCGTGCCGAGCAATTGCACCGTCTGCGCCATGCCCTTGGAGAGCGAGCGGATCGGCTTCTTTTCCCAGTCCGCCAGCCCGCGCTCGGCCAGCAGCACCGACGCGCGGCGACGCCCTTCGGCCAGCGGCAAGCCGCGCAGCGCGCCCATGAAAGCGATCGCTTCGCGCGGGTTCATCGCGGGATACAGCCCGCGTTCCTCGGGCAGATAGCCGACTTCGCTCGACGCATCGAGCGGCTGCGTGTGACCGAGCAGAGAGCGCGTGCCGCTATCAGGGTCGATGATCCCGAGCAGCATGCGCAAGGTCGTGGTCTTGCCCGCGCCGTTGGGGCCGAGCAGGCCGAAGATGCTGCCCGCCGGCACGGTTAGGCTGACCCCGTCGACCGCGCGCTTGTCCCCGAACGTCTTCACCAGCGCGCGCGCGTCCACCGCTGCCTCGCCGCCGATCTTCTCTTGCAGCACTCGTCTGGTCTCCGCGGCTTGGCGCCTGTAGTGGGTCCAAGTGCTTGGCGCGGCAAGCCTTAAGGAACAGATACGAGCCGAGGCGGAGCGGCTGGGCTTCGTCGCCTGCGGCTTCGCGCGCGCCGACGCGGCGCCGGAAGCCGGCGAGCGCCTGCGCGAGTGGCTGGCCGAGGGGCGGCACGGGGCGATGGGCTGGATGGAAGAACGCGCCGGCCAACGCGCGCATCCGCAGGGCCTGTGGCCCGAAGCCAAAAGCGTGATCGCGCTGGCGATGAGTTATGCCCCGGGGAGCGACCCCCGGGCGCTGGAAGGCGCGCCCGATCGCGGCCGGATCAGCGTTTATGCGCAGGGCGCGGACTATCACAAGACAGTGAAAAAGGCGCTGAAGGCGCTCGCCCGCTTCATCGTCGACGCGGCGCCGAGCGAGCTCAAGGTGTTCGTCGACACCGCCCCGGTGATGGAAAAGCCGCTGTCGGCGGCGGCCGGGATCGGCTGGCAGGGCAAGCACACCAACCTCCTGTCGCGCACCCACGGCAATTGGCTGTTTCTCGGCGTCATCTTCACCGAGCTCGAGCTCGAGCCCGATCCGCCGGGCCGCGATCATTGCGGCAGTTGCAGCACCTGCATGGTCGCGTGCCCGACCGGGGCGATCGACGCGCCGCGGCGATTGGATGCGCGGCGGTGCATTTCCTATCTGACCATTGAGCATTCGGGCCCGATCCCGCTCGAATTTCGCGAGGGCATGGGCAACCGCATCTATGGCTGCGACGATTGCCTCGCCGCCTGCCCGTGGAACCGCTTCGCCGCGCAAGCGCAGGCCAATCGTGCCTTTTTGCCGCGCGCCGAACTCGCCGCGCCCGCGCTGGCCGACCTGCTGACGCTCGACGACCCGAGCTTTCGCGAGATGTTTTCGGGAAGTCCGATCAAGCGGATCGGGGTGAAGCGTTTTCTCAGAAACTGCCTGATCGCTGCGGGCAACAGCGGCGATCCGGCGCTGCGCGGCCGGGTCGAGGCGTTGCGCGGCGACGAGGATCCGGTGGTAGCGGAAGCGGCGGAGTGGGCGGCGGCGCGGCTCAGCGCCGTGTAAGGCTCGCGAGGCAGCCTTCGACCGCCACCGTTTCCCCCGTGCCCGGCCGCCGCGCATCGGCGTGCAGCACGGTCGCCGCGCCCGAGCCGTTCACCGGCGGATAAAGATAGGTGTCGAGTACGCAGGTCGCATTCTGCCATTGCAGCTTCAGCCCGCTCCCCTCGCGCACCCGGAACGGCGCCGGGCCGAAGCGGGCCAGCAGCTCCGCCTCGCTCAGCCCGCTGAGATTGGTCCGGGTCACCGACGGCGCCGGGACGCCGGGCGTCGGACCGGGGGTGGGCTTGGGAGCGGTCGAACAGGCGGCCACGAACAGGGCGGCAAGCGGAAACAGGCGGCGCATGGGCAAGGCAATGTCATCCTCGGGCAGGGGTGGCAACCGTGGGCGCGGTCGCCCTGACCTTTCCTGAACGGCCGGATGCGGGTAGGGCGCGCGCCACTTTCCCGCAATCCAGGACACCCCATGACCGCTCCCCGCTATGACGTGCTCGCGATCGGCAATGCCATCGTCGACGTGATCGCCGATGCCGACGACGCCTTTCTCGCCGCCCAAGGCCTCGACAAGGCCTCGATGCGGCTGATCGACGAGGCGGAAGCAGAGCGCCTCTATAATCTGATGGGCCCGGGCCGCGAAGCGAGCGGCGGGTCGGCGGGCAACACCGCCGCGGGCCTTGCTGCGCTCGGCATCAAGACCGCCTTCATCGGCCAGGTCGCTGAAGACCAGCTGGGCGGGATCTTCGCCCACGACATCCGCAGCCTTGGCGTCACCTTCGACACGCCCGCGCGCGGTGACGTCGGTGCTACCGCCCGTTGCCTGATCCTCGTCACCGCCGACGCGCAACGGACCATGAACACCTTCCTTGGCGCGGCGCAGCAGCTCTCGCCCGACGCCATCGACTTGGATGCCGTGCGCGACGCGGGCATCCTTTATCTCGAAGGCTATTTGTGGGATCCCGAGGTACCGCGCGCCGCGATGGAAGCCGCGATCGCCGCCGCGCGCGAAGCGGGCCGCAAGGTCGCCTTCACGCTGAGCGACACCTTCTGCGTGGAGCGCCACCGCGACGGCTTCCACCGCCTGCTTGACGAGAAGAAGGTCGACATCCTGTTTGCCAACGAGGCCGAATTGCTGGCGATGACCGGTGAGAGCGACTTCGAAGCGGCCCTCGCCGCGCTGTCGAAGAAGGTGCCGGTCCTCGCCGTCACTCGCAGCGAACAGGGCGCGGTCGCGGTCGCCGGTTCGGAACGCGCCTCGGTCCCGGCCGAGCCGATCGAAAAGCTGGTCGATACCACCGGCGCCGGCGACCTCTTCGCCGCCGGCTTCCTCGCCGGTCAGGCCCTCGGCCTCGGCCTCGAAGCCTCGCTCCGCCTCGGCGCCATCGCCGCGGCCGAAGTGATCCAGCATTACGGGGCGAGGCCCGAAGCCGACCTGAAGGCGCTGGCGGGCGACATCCTCTGAGCCGCCGCTAAAGCCGCAAACGAAAAAGGGCCGGTGCATCGCTGCACCGGCCCCTTTTGTTTTAGCGTCAGCCTCGCGAGGATCAGTCGGGGGTGACCGTACCGCCGTCGGGGTTATCCTCCGGGAAGTACGGCATCTCGCCATCGGCGGTGACCGTGTGACCCTTGCCCAGCTCCGAATGACGCATGCCATAGGCGAAATAGAGCAGGGTCATGATCCCCATGTAGATCCCGAAATACATCAGGATGTGCGGCGGCACGGTGGTGATCAGGTAGATGCACGACAGAATGCCAAGGATCGGCAGCACCGGGTAGAACGGCACCGTGAACCCGCGCGGCAGATCGGGCGCCGAACGGCGGAGGTAGATCACCGACAGGCAGACGATCGCGAAGGCCGCCAGCGTGCCGACCGACGTCGCGTCGCCCAGCACGTTGATGTCGAAGAAGCCGGCCGCGATGGCGGTGATGATGCCGACCAGGATGGTGTTGATGTGCGGCGTCTGGAAGCGGGGATGCACCCGCGCGAACACCTTGGGCAACAGGCCGTCCCGGGCCATGGTGTAGAAGATGCGGGTCTGCGCATACATCAGCACCAGCACCACCGAGGTCAGGCCGATGATTGCGCCGATCTTGATGATCTTGGCCAGCCAGCTCCACTGCGGACCGAAGGCATCGACGACAACCGCGACCGGATCGGGCACGTTCAGCGTGTTGTAGGGCACCAAGAGGGTCATGATCGCCGCCACCAGCATGTAGATGACGGTGCAGACGATGAGGCTGCCGATGATCCCGAACGGCATATCGCGCTTGGGATCCTTGGCTTCCTGGCCCGCGGTCGAGACGGCTTCGAACCCGATATAGGCGAAGAACACGATGGAAGCGGCACGCATGATGCCGTCGACGCCGAATTCGCCCGGCCCGGTGTTTTCGGGAATGAACGGGGTCCAGTTGCGGGTCACCAATTCACCGAGGTTGGACAGCACGATCAGGCCGCCGACCACGATAAAGGCGACCAGAACGCTGACCTTAATGGCGACGATGGCGTTGTTGACCTTGGCCGATTCCGACACGCCGACCACCAGCAGGATCGACAGCGCAAGGCAGATCAGGAAGGCGGGAAGGTTGAACAGGGTGACGACTTCCGCGCCGTTGATCAGCACCGGCGCGCCGTCACGCATCAGCGTGTAGCCGGCAGGCCCGGTGAATTGCGGCGGAATGACAAGCCCGAAGTCGGCCAGCAGGCTGACGACGTAGCCGCCCCAGCCGACCGCCACGACCGATGCCGCAAGCCCGTATTCGAGCAGCAGCAGCGCGCCCATGATCCAGGCGACAAATTCGCCCAGCGTGGTGTAGCCATAAGTGTAGGCGGAGCCCGACACCGGCAGGGTCGAGGAAAGTTCGGCGTAGCACAGGCCCGCAAAGGCGCAGACGATGCCCGCGACCACGAAGCTCAGCAGCACCGCCGGACCGGCGTGCAGCGCGGCGGCGCTGCCGGTGCGGACGAAGATGCCCGCGCCGATGATGCAGCCCACGCCCAGCAGCAGCAGGTTCCACTTGCCCAGCGTCCGCTTGAGCTCGCTCGACGCGGACTCCTGCTGGACTTGAGCAATCGATTTGCGGGCGAACATTCGCCCGATCACTGTCTTGTTTGGCGCGGCACTAGCCATCAAGGCTCCCCCGAGAACTGAAAATGGAAATCGGCGCGGAGCCTAGCGGCAAGTTCCGCCCGTGCAATCCCTCTGTCACATGCCCGCCACAGGGGGGCGATTCAGCGCGCCAGCATCGGCCCCAGCGGCTGGCCGCCGAACAGGTGGACATGGAGGTGCGGCACTTCCTGCCCCGCCCGCTTTCCGGTGTTGGCGAGCAGCCGATAACCCCCCGGCTCCGCCCCGACGATCCGCGCCGTTTCGCCCACCGCCCGGACGAAGCCGGCGATCTCGGCGTCCGAGGCATTGGCCGAAAAATCGTCCCAGCTGACATAAGCGCCCTTGGGGATCACCAGCACGTGCACCGCGGCGGCCGGGCTGATGTCGTGAAACGCCAGCGCATGCTCGGATTCGAACACCGTCTTGGCCGGCAATTCGCCGCGCAGGATGCGGGCAAAGATGTTGCTCTCGTCGTACGGCTGCTTGTGATCAATTGGCATGAACGCGTTTCCCGGTTGACCCTGATGGGCACCTCGCTACCAGTTCGGGCCATGGCCGACGAGAGTCCAGAAAGCCTGATTCCCTATGACGAGATCGTGCAGGAAGCGCTGCGCGATGTGGTCGGGAGAGTGCTGTCCTCGGTCGAAAAGGGCGGCTCGCTGCCCGGCGGCCACCATTTCTACATCACCTTCCGCACGCGCATGCCGGGGGTCGAGATTCCCAAGCATCTCGCCCAGCGTTTCCCGGACGAGATGACCATTGTCATCCAGCATCGCTACTGGGATCTTCATGTCGCGCCCGACTTCTTCACCGTCGGGCTGAGCTTCGGCGGCGTTCCGGCGATGCTCCGCGTGCCGTTCGCGGCGGTGACCGATTTCGTCGATCCGGCGGTCGACTTCAGCCTCAAGTTTCAGGCCAATGGCGCCGAGAACGACGGCCACGAAGAGCATGACGAACCCGAGAACGACGCGCCCACCGCCGTTCCGGTGGAAGACGGCTCGAACGTCGTCTCGGTCGACTTCACCCGCAAGAAATAACCCAGCCGTCGTCATTGCGAGCGCAGCGAAGCAATCCAGCTTCGCGGTCGCCCGAGTGGATTGCTTCGTCGCTCCGCTCCTCGCAAGGACGAGGCAGCTCAAGACGAGGAAACCCATGACCAACACCCGCACCGAAACCGACAGCTTCGGCCCGATCGAGGTTCCCGCCGATTGCTATTGGGGCGCGCAGACGCAGCGCAGCCTCGGCAATTTCCCGTTCGGCGAGCGCGAGCAGATGCCGATCCGGCTGGTCCATGCCCAGGCGATCGTCAAGCAGGCGGCGGCGCGGGTGAACCGCAAGCACGGCCTCGACGGCAAGCTCGCCGACGCGATGGAAAGCGCGGCCTCGGCAATCATCGCGGGCAGCCACGACGACCAGTTCCCGCTGACCATCTGGCAGACCGGCAGCGGCACCCAGACCAACATGAACGTCAACGAGGTGATCGCGGGCATTGCCAACGAGGCGCTCGGGTCCGGCAAGGGCGGCAAGAGCCCGGTGCACCCCAACGATCACGTCAACAAATCGCAGAGCAGCAACGACAGCTTCCCGACCGCGCTGCACGTCGCGGTGGTGCTCAGCGCCGAACAGCAGCTCTATCCCGCGCTCGAGCGCCTCACCGCGGCGCTCGACGCCAAGGCGACGGAGTGGGACCGCATCGTCAAGATCGGCCGCACCCATACGCAGGATGCGACCCCGCTGACGCTGGGCCAGGAATTTTCAGGGTACGCCGCGCAGCTCAAGAGCTGCCGCGCCCGGATCGAAGGCGCGCTCGAAGGCAACCTTCGCAAGCTCGCCATCGGCGGCACCGCGGTCGGCACCGGACTCAATGCGCCCGCCGGTTGGTCCGACGACATGTGCGCCGCCATCTCCGACATCGCCGGCAGCCGGTTCGAGCCTGCCCCCAACAAGTTCGCCGAAATGGCCGCCCGCGACGGGCTGGTCTTCTTCCACGGCGCGCTCGCCACGCTGGCGGTGGCGCTGACCAAGATCGGCAACGACATCCGCTTCCTCGGCTCCGGCCCGCGCTCGGGCCTTGGCGAACTCAGCCTTCCCGAGAACGAGCCGGGCAGCTCAATCATGCCGGGCAAGGTCAATCCGACGCAGGTCGAAAGCCTGACGATGGTCTGCGCGCAGGTGATCGGCAACGGCCAGGCAGTGACCGTCGGCGGCATGCAGGGGCATTTCGAGCTGAACGTGTTCATGCCGCTGATCGGCTCCAACGTGCTGCGCTCGGTCGAACTGCTGTCGATCGCAATGGTCAGCTTCGCCGAACGCTGCGTCGAGGGCATGACCGCGAACGAGGACCATATCGCCGAGCTGGTTGGCCGCAGCCTGATGCTGGTCACCGCGCTGGCGCCCGAGATCGGCTACGACAATGCCGCGACCATTGCCAAGCACGCCCACAAGAACCGCCAGACGCTGAAGGAAGCCGGTCTCGAACTCGGCCTGGTCGACGCCGAGACCTTCGACCGCGTGGTCCAGCCGGAAGCGATGATCGGGCGCTAGGCCTTCCCGCTCGCAACGCTCAGGACGGCTCGTCGAGTCGCCCGATTGACTCTATTCGCGGACTCGCGCGAATAAGAACAAAAGTAGAACATGAGCGTTGCGAGTCGTGTGGAACGAGGTCTTCATCTCGTCGCCGGCGGGGGTTCCCGCGCGGCTAGCGAAGGGCGTGCGGAAGCGCGCCTTCCGGCCGTGGCCATGCTGCAGCCGGCGGGCGCGATCCTGTCCGAACTGTTTCCCGCCTCGCCCCGCGATGCCGGCTGGACCGGCTTTGTCCTCCGCCACCTCGCCGCGCCAAAGCCCGTGCTGTGGGTGCAGGAACGGATGGCGATCCTCGAAGGCGGGCGAGTCCATGCCGCAGGGCTCGGGGGCCTCGGGTCCAACCTCATCCATGTCGAGGCGCGCGACGCCAAGACCGCCTTGTGGGCGATGGAGGAGGGGCTGCGATGCGCTGGGCTAGGCGGGGTGATCGGGGAATTGTGGGGCGACCCGCAGGCGCTCGACTTCACCGCGACGCGGCGGCTGGCAGTCGCGGCGGAGCGCTTCGGGGTCGCCTGCTGGCTGGTCCGGCTACAGGGCGCGGCCAACCTGTCGGGTGCGCGCGAACGCTGGCGGCTGGCGAGCGGCCCGAGCGCCGCCCATCCCTTCGACCACAAGGCGCCGGGCAGCCCGCGCTGGACCGCCGAACTGTTCCGCTCGCGCCATCGCGCGCCCGCCAGCTGGGTAGTCGGCGATGAGCCGGCGGATCTGCTCCCTGTGGCTGCCGAACCTTCCGATCGAGCGCTGGGCGGCTGGCAGCGCCGCGCCTGAGGCCGAACTCGCTCGCCCCCTCGTCCTCACCGTCGAGGGCCGCCACGGCCAACTGATCCACGCCGTCACCCCCGCCGCCGCCGAACGCGGGGCGTGGCCCGGCGCCCGCCTCGCCGACGCCCGCGCGCTCGACCCCGCGCTGGAAGCCGAACCCGCCGACCTTGCCGGCGAAGCCGCCTGGCTCCGCGCCGCCGCCCGCTGGGCCAGCCGCTGGTCGCCGCTGGTCGAGGTCGACGGCCCCGACGCCCTGCGCCTCGACGTCACCGGCGTCGCCCACCTGTTCGGCGGCGAGGAAGCCTTGCGCGCCGACATGGCCGCGCGCTTCGCCGCCATGGGGGTGAGCGCGGCGACCGCCATCGCCCCCACCGCCGGGGCCGCTTGGGCGCTCGCCCGCTACGGCCGCGCCGCTCGTCTCACCGAGCCCGACGTGCTGCCCCGCATCCTCGCGCCCCTGCCGGTCGCGGCGCTGCGCCTGTCGCCGCAAGCCACCCACATGCTGGTGCGTCTGGGCCTCAAGCAAATCGGCGATCTTGCCGGCGTGCCGCGCAAAGCGCTTGCCCGCCGTTTTCCCAAGGACGAGCATCCGCTGGACGCCCTAGACCGCGCGCTCGGCCGCAAGCCTGAGCCGCTGACGCCGCTGCCCGACGACCCGCCCCCACGCGCCCTGCTCCCGCTGAAAGAACCGGTGGTCCACGAACAAGCCTCCGCCGAAGCGCTGGCCGAGCTCGTCCCCCGCCTCGCCGCCGAGCTCGAGCATCGCCAGCTCGGCGCCCGCCACCTCGCGCTCACCGCCTTTCGGGTCGACGGCAGCGTGGGCGAGGTCGAGGTCGCGACCTCGATTCCCTCCCGCGAGCCCGCCCACCTCCACCGCCTGCTGTCGGGCATCCTCGAACGGCAGGGGATCGACCCCGGCTTCGGGATCGACGCCTTTGCGCTCGAAGTGCGCTGGTGGGAGCGGCTCCACTCCGCGCAGGATGCGCTGCTCGGCGACGCGTCGGGCGAACTGGCGGTCGCGGCGCTGATCGACCGGCTGAGCGTCCGCCTCGGCCCCGCCAAGGTCCGCCGCCCGGCTCCGTGCGAGAGCCATCTCCCCGAGCGCGCCGCCGGCTGGGCCGAAGGGATCGCCGCGGCGCCCGCGCCCGCCGACCCCGCCGCCACGCAGGCCGACGACCCCACCCGCCTGCTCGACACGCCCGAGCTGATCACCGTCGTCTACGCGACCCCCGAAGGCCTCCCGCGCCGCTTCATGTGGCGCCGCAAGGTCCACGACATCGCCCGCGCTGCTGGCCCGCGCCGCGTCTCGCCCGAATGGTGGCGCGAACGCTCCACCGCGCGGCTACGCGATTATTACAAGGTCGAGGACGTGGGCGGACAGCGCTTCTGGATCTTCCGCGAAGGGGTGGTCGGCGACGGCCGCGGCGGCGCGCCCGCCTGGTTCGTCCACGGCCTGTTCGCATGATGCGGAGCCGCCGCCATGCCTGAACAGGAAGGCTATGCCCGCCGCCGTCTCGAATGGCGCGAAGGCCCGCTCCCGCCGATCCCGAAGGCCGTGTTCGTCGAGCTCGGCGTCACCACGCCCTTCTCGTTCCTGCGCGGTGCGTCCGACGCGCTGGAGCTGATCCCGCAGGCGATGAACCTCGGCATGGACGCGATCGGGGTCGCCGACCGCAACACGCTGGCGGGCGTGGTGCGGATCCACAGCAATGCCAAGACCGCGGGCCTGACACCGCTGATCGGCTGCCGGCTGGTGGTCGCCGCGCCGCTTGCCGCAACCGCAACCGTGGTTCCGCTCCGCGCCGAAACGCCGGCCGACGCCCCGCCCTCGGCCGAGATCGAACTCCTCGCCTACCCCATCGACCGCGAAGGCTATGCCCGTCTCTCGCGCCTGCTCAGCCTCGGGCAGGGCCGCGCGATCAAGGGCGAATGCGACCTCACCCTCGCCGACGTCGCCGCCCATGCCGAGGGGATCGCCTTCATCGCCTGGCCCGGCGAGGATCTCGACCGCTTTGAGGCGCAGCTGCCGCTTGTCCGCGCCGCTGTCCCAGCGCTTCGCCACATCGCCACCACCCACCTCTACCGCGGCGACGACCTCGCCCGGATCGAGCGGCTCGACCGCCTCGCCAAGAGCGTCGGCGGCACCATCCTCGCGTCCAACGACGTCCACTATCACACGCCGGCCAAGCGCCCGCTGCAGGACGTGCTGACCTGCATCCGCGAAAAGACCACGCTCAAGGAAGCCGGCTTCCGCCTCCACGCCAATGCCGAACGCCACCTCAAGGGCCCGGAGGAAATGGCCCGCCTGTTCGAACGCTGGCCCCACGCGCTCCGCGCCACCCGCGACTTCGCCGACGCGCTCCATTTCAGCCTCGACGAGCTCAAATACGAATATCCGCGCGAAAGCGTCCCCGATAATTTGAGCCCCCAGGCCCACCTTGAAGTGCTGACCTGGAACGGCGCTGACGAACGCTATCCCCACGGCGTTCCCGACAAGGTCGCGGCCCAGCTCCGCCACGAACTCCAGCTCATCGAGAAGCTCAACTTCGCCCGCTATTTCCTGACGGTCCATTCGATCGTCGCGTTCGCCCGGTCGTGCGAGCCGCCGATCCTGTGCCAGGGCCGCGGCTCGGCCGCCAACAGCGCGGTCTGCTATTGCCTGCAGATCACCGCGGTCGATCCCGCCGACACCGACCTCCTGTTCGAACGTTTCATCTCCGAAGAGCGCAAGGAGCCGCCCGACATCGACGTCGATTTCGAGCATGAGCGGCGCGAAGAGGTGATCCAGCACATCTACGAAAAATACGGCCGCGACCGCGCCGGGCTGTGCGCCACCGTGATCCACTATCGCCCCCGCTCCGCGATCCGCGAGGTGGGCAAGGTGATGGGCCTCAGCGAGGATATTTGCGCCTCCATCGCCGGGACCATCTGGGGCTGGGGCGAGGACGTCACCGAAACGCACGTCAAGGAAGCGGGGCTCGACCTTTCCGACCCGCACCTCGCCCGCACCATCCGCTTGGCCGAGCAACTGATCGGCATGCCCCGCCACCTGTCGCAGCATGTCGGCGGCTTCATCCTGACCGAGCGGCCGCTGATCGAGACCGTGCCGGTCGGCAACGGCGCCATGCCCGACCGCACCTTTATCGAATGGGACAAGGACGACATCGAGGAACTCGGCATCCTCAAGATCGACGTGCTCGCGCTCGGCATGCTGACCTGCATCCGCAAATGCTTCGGCCTGATCGATACGGTGCATGGGCGGCCCCTCGACCTCGCCACCGTCCCGCGCGAGGAGCCACGGGTTTACGACATGCTGTGCACCGGCGATTCGCTCGGCGTGTTCCAGATCGAAAGCCGGGCGCAGATGAACATGCTCCCGCGCCTCAAGCCCCGCTGCTTCTACGATCTGGTGATCGAAGTCGCGATCGTTCGCCCCGGGCCGATCCAGGGCGATATGGTCCACCCCTTCCTCAAGCGCCGGCAAGGCAAGGAGCCTGTCGACTATCCGCGCCCCTCGCCCGAACATGGCGACCCGGACGAGCTCGAACGCATCCTGAAGCGCACGCTCGGCGTGCCGGTGTTCCAGGAACAGGCGATGAAGATCGCGCTCGACGCGGCGAAGTTCACCCCGGCTGAAGCCAATCAGCTCAGGAAGGCGATGGCGACCTTCCGCAGCCGCGGCACCATCGACCTCCTGCAGGACAAGATGGTCGAGCGGATGGTCGGCCGCGGCTATGAGCGCGAATTCGCCGAACGCTGCTTCCACCAGATCCGCGGCTTTGGCGAATATGGCTTTCCCGAAAGCCACGCGGCGAGCTTCGCCCACCTCGTCTATGTGTCGAGCTGGCTGCGCTGGCGCTACCCCGCCGCCTTCGCCTGCGCCTTGCTCAACAGCCAGCCGATGGGCTTCTACGCCCCGGCGCAGATCGTGAAGGACGCACAGGCGCACGGCGTTCCGGTGCTGGCGATCGACGTCAACGACAGCGGGTGGGACTGCTCGCTGGAAGCGCCGCCGGGCGCGCGGGGGCGGGGAGGAGACACCGCGCTCCGCCTCGGGCTGCGCCAGGTCGAGGGCCTGCGCGCGATGGACGCCGCCCGCGTGGTCGCGGGCGCGCCCTACAAGACCGTCGAGGAGCTGCACCGCCGCGGCGGGGTCCCGCCCCATGCCATCGTCAAGCTCGCCGAGGCCGACTGCTTCCGCTCGATGGGCCTCGACCGCCGGCAGGCGCTGTGGGACGCCCGCGCGCTTCGGGCCGTGCCCGAGCTACCCCTGTTCGCCGCCGCCCGCACCCGCGAGGAAGGTGACGAGCGTGAGCAGGCGACACTCCCCGCCATGCCGCTCGCCGAGCATGTGGTCAGCGACTACCAGACCACCCGTCTCAGCCTGAAGGCGCATCCGATGCAATTCTTGCGCGATCATTATGCGCAGCGCGGCTTCGTCCGCGCCTGCGACCTGCGCGAGCAACGCTATGGCAAGCGGGTCAGCCTCGCGGGCCTGGTGCTGATCCGCCAGCGGCCGGGCAGCGCCAAAGGGGTGTGCTTCATCACGCTGGAGGACGAAACCGGGACCGCCAACCTCGTGGTCTGGCCCGATGCCTTTGCCGCCCAGCGCCGGATCGTGATGGGGGCGCGGCTGATGGTCGTCCATGGCCTCGTCCAGCATGACGAGGCGGTGTGCCACCTGATCGCCAGCCGGCTGGAGGACGACAGCCTGCGCCTGCGCGACCTGAACGACGGCGAAGCGCTCGATCCCCGGGTCGGCCGCGGCGACGGCGCAGGGCCAAGCCGCCCGCCCATGGCCCGCCACCCGCGCAATGCCGAAGTCATTCCTAAGGCGCGGGTCATCAACTGCCCCACCTATTGAGAAAGCTGAACAAGGTCACAAAGGTCACCGGTGACGGGGGTCATCGCCGGCAAAGAAGCTGAACAAGGTCACAGTCATTCCAAAGGGCCAGAGCACCGCTGCCAATACTCCGACAGCATCAAAAACAGGTAGCAATATAGAACCATATAGGTTCATCATGCTCGAGTAATTCCTACATGGCAAGGCACCCCGGCCTCATTTCATGCCATAATGATGCCACTGTTGAGCAAGCTTGTGGCAAGGCATGATGGGGTAAGTAAGTGCTTATGCGCGCACTGATTCTCTCGCTTTTCGCAAGCCTGATGCTGGCTCTTCCGGCCGCCGCTTCGGCGAGCCCACTCGAAGGCCTGTGGACCAATCCCAAAAGGTCGGTGGTGGTGCGCGTCGCGCCATGCGGCAATGCGTGGTGCGGCAAGGTGGTCAGCGCCACCGCCCGCGAGGAAGCCAAGGCGGCCCGCTACGGTGTCGACGAACTCGAGGGCGAGCAGATGTTGAGCAGCCTGCGTCCCGCCGGCGCCAACCGCTGGAAGGGGCAGGTGTTCGTGCCCAAGCTCGGCCGCAAGGTCGGCAGCACCGTGACCATGACCTCGCGCACCCAGATGAAGGTGTCGGGCTGCTTCATGGGCGTTGTCTGCAAGACCCAGATCTGGACCCGCGTCAGCTGAGCTAGGCTTTTCACGGGCGTGACGCGCCGCTAGCGCTGCGGCCATGACCAAGCCCACCATCCTCGTCACCGGCGGCGCCGGTTATATCGGCAGCCACGCCGTTCTCGCCCTTCACGACGCCGGCTGGCCGGTGGTGGTCGCCGACAACCTCTCCAACGGCCGCCGCGAGGCGATCCCCGAGGGCGTGCCACTGGTCGAGGTGAATGTCGGCGATTCGGCCGCAATGGCGGATCTGTTCGCAGCGCATCCGATCACCGCGATCATGCATTTCGCCGGGTCGATCGTGGTTCCCGACAGCGTCAGCGACCCGCATTATTACTACGGCAACAACACCGTCGCGACGCACAGCCTGATCGGTTCGGCGATGAAGGCGGGGATCAAGCACATCCTCTTCTCCTCGACCGCCGCCACCTATGGCGCGCCCGACACCTCGCCGGTGGACGAGGACACCCCGACCCGACCGATCAATCCCTATGGCTGGTCCAAGCTGATGAGCGAGCAGATGCTGCGCGACATCGCCGCCACCGGCGCCTTCAACTATGGGGCGCTGCGCTATTTCAACGTCGCCGGCGCCGACCCCCAGGGCCGCTCGGGCCAAGCCAGCAAGGGCGCGACCCACCTGCTCAAGGTCGCCTGCGAAACCGCGGTCGGCAAGCGCACCCATGTCGATGTGTTCGGGACCGATTACCCGACGCCCGACGGCACCTGCGTCCGCGACTATATCCACGTCTCCGACCTTGCGAGCGCCCACGTCCTGGCGCTGGAAGCGTTGATGGCCGACCCGGCCGAAAGCTTCACCCTCAACATCGGCTACGGGCGCGGCACGTCGGTGCTGGAAATGCTCGATGTGCTGGACGAGGTGAACGGCACCCCGATCAAGCGGGTGATGGGCGAACGCCGCGCCGGCGACCCGCCGCAACTGGTCGCTTCCAACCGCCGGTTGGTCGAACGCCTCGGCTGGACGCCGCGATACGCCGATACCGCGACGATCATCCGGAGCGCGCTCGAATGGGAGCGCCGCCTTCCCAGCTGAGGATTTCGTCGTTGCGTTTCATCACCCTTGCCGCCCTGCCGCTTGCCTTTGCGCTGATCGGCGCAGCCCAGCCCGCCGCCACCACGCTGCCGCAGACCAGCGCCGCCGAGCGGGTCAAGGCGCACATGACCTTTCTTTCCAGCGACCTTCTCGAAGGCCGCGACACGGGCAGCCGCGGGCATGAGATCGCCGCGGGCTATGTCGTCAGCCAGTTGCAGGCGCTGGGGCTGAAGCCGGGCGGCGACAAAGGTAACTGGTATCAGCAAGTGCCCTATCGCCGTGCGACGCTGGACGGCACGCCGACCGCCAGCCTGACGACGCGCGGTGCCGCCACCCCGTTGGTCCAGGGCACCGACCTGTCGGTCCGCCCGAACCTCGTTACCAAGGACATGAAGGTGAACGCCGGGCTGGTGTTCGTCGGCTACGGCATAGCTGACCCGGTGCTCGGCATCGACCATTATCGGGGCGTCGATGCCCGCGGCAAGATCGTGGTCGCCTTCAGCGGCACCCCCAAGGGCGTGCCCAGCGACATCGCCGCGCACCTCAATCAGGTGAAGGCGCAGAATGCGGCGGCGCGCGGCGCGGTCGGCTATGTCGAGATCACCGCCAATCCGGCCGGCAATTGGGGTTCGCTGGCGATGGCCGGCACGCGCCCGGTGACCAACTGGGCCGACGGCAAGGGTGGGTCGGGCCAGGGCCGCGCCGCGCCGCTGCTGCGGATCAGCTTTAGCAAGGCGACCGCCGAGCGCCTGTTCGCCGGTGCCCGCCAAACCCTTGCGGCGGTGCAGGCCGAGGCCGCCGCCGGCCGCCAACCCAAGGGCTTTCCGCTGACCGGCACGTTGCGCGTCGAAGCCACCAGCAAGTGGGAGGACTTCACCAGTCCGAACGTCGTCGCGGTGCTGCCCGGCAGCGATCCCAAGCTTCGGCAGGAATATGTCGCCCTGATGGGCCACCTCGACCACATCGGCGTGCGCCGGAATGCCAAGCCGGGCGAGGATGCGATCAACAATGGCGCGCTCGACAACGCGAGCGGCGTGTCGACCATGCTCGAGACTGCGCGCGCGTTCGTGGCGTCGGGCCAGGCGCCGAAGCGCAGCCTGCTGTTCCTGGCGGTCACCGGCGAGGAGCTGGGGCTGACCGGCGCCGATTATTTCGCGACCAACCCGACCGTGCGCCTGAACGAGGTCGCCGCGCTGGTGAACCTCGACATGCCGTTGCTGCTGTATCCGTTCCGCGACGTGATCGCGTTCGGGGCCGAGCATAGCAATATCGTCAAGGCGGTCGACGCGGCCGGCGCGGCGATGCAGGTCACCGCCACGCCCGATCCCATGCCCGAGCAAGGGCTGTTCACCCGCTCGGACCATTATCGCTTCGTGACCCGCGGGGTGCCGAGCGTGTTTCTGATGACCGGCTATGCCAATGGCGGCGAAGCGCAGTGGAAGAAATTCCTCAGCGGTTGCTACCACAGCCCGTGCGACGAAGTCGGGCAGGGGATCGACTGGGACGCGGCGGCGCGGTTCGGGGAACTCAATTATCGCATCGCGCGGCAGCTCGCCGACGCCCCCGAACGCCCGCGCTGGTATGCCGACAGCTATTTCGGCCGGGCCTTCGGCGCCGGGCAGCCCAAGCTGGCGCGCTGAGGGCGGCGATGGAGCAGAAGCCGACCGTCATCGACTGGAAGGACTTGCTGCTCATCGTCCTCTTGTGCTTCATCCTGTTCTCGATCTTCTGGCTGGCGCTCGAATGGGCGGCGCGGCGATGGTCGCTCGATTGGCTCCACGAGCGCGGCCGGCGGGCGGATATCGCGACGTTGATCGCGGCGCTGTGCGGGTCGTCGCTTGGAATCCGCATAGCCTCCGCGCTCGGATTCAAGCCGGTGAAGCGGCGGAGCAAACTTGACTCAGAGCCGCCCCTCCCATAGGGGCGCTGGCCGAAGCCCGACGGGCGTCAGCTGACAACCAGATATTAGAGAGACGGGTCCACCCGCCATGAAGATTCGCAATTCGCTCAAGAGCCTCAAGGATCGCCACCGGGACAACCGCGTGATCCGTCGCCGTGGCCGGACCTACGTCATCAACAAGACGAACCGCCGCTTCAAGGCGCGTCAGGGCTAAGCTGAACCGGTCTGAAACAGGCCGGCTCGCTTCATCCCTGAAAAAATGCGGTCCGTCGTCAGTGGCGGTTCATATGTCGCCACCTATATCTGCTTCCACTAAGAGGAAGCCGATTCGATGAGTATGTTCGCCCGCACCACCTTTGCCACCGCGCTTGTTGCGGCCGGGCTCGGTTTTGCTGCGCTGCCTGCTTCGGCCTCGGCGCAGTCGGCCGGCCAGGGCTGCGTGTCGCCGCCGGGCATGAATTATCAGATCTGCAACGGCCAGCGGGTGCCCAAGCCCGGCAACCGCGTCGCGACGTCCAATGGCGGCTGGCGCGAGGAATCGAAGCAGGGCAATTGCATCGTCGTTCGCGAAAAGACCGCGACGGGCGAATTCAAGGAAAGCCGCCGCTGCGATTGATCGGACCGGGGCCGGTGATCAGCTGGCCTTGGCGATCCCGCGCTCGGTCCGCCCGCTGGGGTCGGCCGCTATCTTGCATTCCGGCAGCTTGAACCGCGCATTGTCGGTGCACGGCCGGACCTGCGCGCTGCCGTCGGGCCCGACGAAGATGCCCCAGCTGCGCTTGTCGTCGCAGTCCGCCTGCCACATCGACAGCTTGTTATATTCGGTGACGTAGCCCGAGCGGACCACCCGTTTGCAGCGCAGGCCGCTGGCGAGGATCGCGCGTTTCAAGGCGATGTCGCGGTTCATGTCGTCAAGCTGGTGAAGCGCATTCTGTTCTTCGCTGCGGACGGTGATTTCCGCCTGCTTGGCCGCCGGTTGATTGTCGCCGCTTCCGCAGGCCGCAAGACCGAGCGCCGACAGGGACACAAGCGCAACACGCATTCTCATTTCTCCTCCACCGTGACGATCCTCACCGCGGCGGCGGCAGCCTTGGCTGCGTCCACCGCCGCATCGATGCTCGTCGCCCGGGCCAGCGCGACGCCCATGCGCCGACCGACCAGGGTCTCCGGTTTGCCGAACAGTCGAAGGTCGATCGGGGTTTCCACTGTGCCTTGGGCCAGCGCGTCGCCGACCCCTTCGAAGCGAAAATTGCCGGAGGCGCGGTCGGCGAGGATCACCGCCGATGCGCTCGGGCCGCGCTGGACGATGGGTCCGAGCGGGAGGCCGAGGATTGCGCGCAGGTGCAGCTCGAATTCGTTGGGCTCCTGACCGATCAGGGTGACCATGCCGGTATCGTGCGGACGCGGGCTGAGCTCCGAAAAGATCGCGCGGCCACCGGCGATGAAGAATTCGACGCCGAACAGCCCGCGTCCGCCCAGCGCGCGGACGATGGTCGCGGCCTGCTCCTGCGCGTCTTCCAGCACTTGCGGGGCGAGCGCCGCCGGCTGCCAGCTTTCACGATAATCGCCTCCTTCCTGGCGGTGCCCGATGGGTGCGCAGAAAAGGATGCCGTCCGCCGCCGCCACGGTCAGCAGGGTGATCTCGCTGTCGAAGCCAATGAACTCCTCAACGATCGCCATCGGCCGGTCGCCGCGCATCTTTTCGATGGCGTAGGCGAAGGCGGTGCGGACCTCGTTCGGGGTGGTGGCTGTGCTCTGGCCCTTGCCTGACGAGGACATCACCGGCTTGATCACGCAGGGGAGGCCGACATGGGCGGCGGCGGCGAGCGCTTCGTCTTCGGTTTCGGCGAAGCGGTAGCGGCTGGTGGTGAGGCCGAGCTCTTCGGCGGCGAAGCGGCGGATGCCGTCGCGGTTCATGGTGAGCTGGGCGGCGCGGGCGGTCGGCACGACGTGCCAGCCTCCGCTTTCGAGCGCGGCCAGTGTCGCGGTATCGATCGCCTCGATTTCGGGGACGATAAAGTCCGGCCGGTGCTTCTCGACCGCCGCGCGCAGGGCGGCGCCGTCCAGCATGGAGAAGACTTCGGCCGTGTCGGCGACCTGCATCGCGGGAGCATTGGGGTAGCGGTCGCAGGCGACGACGTCGCAGCCGAGGCGCTTGGCGGCGATCGCCACTTCGCGGCCGAGTTCGCCCGACCCCAGCAGCATGAGCTTGGCAAGGAACATGGGACAAACGCCTACCGCAAGCGCGCGGACCGCGATAGGCTGCGGTCATGACGCTCCTCCTCGCCCTCGCCGCCGCCCAGGCCGCCCCCGCCGCGCCCAAACCGCTGACCCCCTCGGAAATCGTCGCCCAGTCGCCCGCCACGGCGTGGCGCGAGATTCGGCCCGAGGATCTGATGGTGATCGATTATCAGGGCGGCGGGCGGACGATCATCGAGCTCGCGCCCGCGTTCGCGCCCGTGCACGTCGCCAACATCCGCGCGCTGGCCGGTGCGGGATATTGGAACGGGGCGAGCATCTACCGGGTGCAGGACAATTACGTGACGCAGTGGGGCGTCAATGAAGGTGGCCCTGCGGTGCCGGCGAGCGTGGTGAAGAAGCCGCCCGCCGAATATGACCGGCCGCTGCGGGGCCTCACCCCCCGTCCGCTCGGCTATTCGGACGCCTATGCCCCGCGGGTCGGCCACGCGCTCGGCTGGCCGGTGGCGTGGAACCCGGCAACGGGGCGCGCCAATCTTACGCATTGCTACGGCATGGTCGGCGTCGGCCGCGACATGGCGCCCGATACGGGCATGGGCGGCGAACTCTATGCCGTGATCGGTCATGCGCCGCGGCACCTCGACCGCAACATCGCGCTGGTCGGCCGCCTAGTGGAAGGCATCGAGAACATGTCGGCGCTACCGCGCGGGACCGAAGCGCTGGGAATCTACAAAGCGGGAACGGTGGCGCGGATGATCGCGGCGGTGCGGCTGGCTTCAGCGATGCCGGAGGCGGAGCGGCCGCGCTTCCAGGCGATGAATACCGCTAGCGCGACCTTTTCGAGCTACGTCCGGGCGCGGGCCAATCGCAAGGACGCTTTCTTCAACATCCCTTCGGGCGGGGTCGATCTCTGCAATGCGCCGGTGCCCGTCAGACGGACACCGGCGCCCTCTTCCTCGCGTTAGTCGTCCCCTTTCGACAGGCGAGCGATTACTACCGCTGCCCTTCGTGACGCCGAGGGGACGTCTCGTTACGCCGCCCAGGCGTTTCCTTGATTGCGATTTCGGTGCTGAATGACCGCGGGCCCGTGGTGATGCCGGGTGCTGGCTTCGGCGAGCGGCAGCGCAGTGGCGCAGAACGCACATTCCGCGCTCATCCGGCCGATCAGCCAGTGGGTCCGGCCGCAGCCGGGGCAGTGATTGACTTCATGTTCGCGGTACACGGCGTGATAGCCACGCCCTTTCGGATCGTGCTTCAGGCCCAGCTCGCCCAGCGTCGGGAAATTGGTCATGATCGGGCAATCCTTTCAGCCCGATATAACGGGGAAGGAAGAGTGCGGTTCCGTTACAACCATGCTCACATAGGTTGGTCAGGCGCTCCTCAGTGCCGTTGCGGGACGGGCCGCCAAGGCGGGCCAAGCTGCTGCCATTGCAGTGAAAATGGCGACCAGCATCCCAGCCAGCGGAAGCGCCAGCAAAGAGGGCCAATCGGGCTTGAAGGGTAGTTCGAACAGCCAGGTGACGACGCCGTAAGCGGCGGCCGTCCCGGTCACGAACGCAAGCGTGACGATGCCCCCGGCCATGGCCGCGAATTCGATCGCTTGCGCTGCCAGCACCTGTCCGCGAGTGGCGCCAACCAGCTTAAGCAGCACGCTTTCGCGCATCCGGGTCCGCCGCGTCGCGGCCACCGCGCCCGCAAGGACGGTTACCCCGATCAGGATGGCCACCAGAGTCGCCAGGCGGATCGCATTGTCGAGGCCTTCGAGGATCGTAGTGACCTGCGCCACCACGTCGCTGACCCGAATAGTGCTGACCATCGGCAGGTCGGCGGCGAGCGCGCGCTCGAAGGCCAGGGTCGACGCGCCGCGATCGGGCGAGGCGGTCGCCATCAGCGTGTAGGGCGCCTGTTCGAGCGTGCCGGGGGCGAAGATGATGGCGAAGTTGAAGCCGAGGCTGCGCCAGTCGATGGTGCGGAAGCTCGCGATCCGCGCTTCGATCGGTGAGCCGAGCACCGCGATGGTGATGGTGTCGCCGATCTTGAGATTGAGGGCGCGCGCCGCTTCGATATCGAGGCTGACCAGAGGCGGGCCGGCGTAATCGGCGGGCCACCATTGCCCCGCGACGACCTCGTTGCCTTCGGGAAGGTCGCGCGCGAAAGTCAGGCCGCGGTCGCCGCGGAGGATCCAGGCGCCTTCGGGAATCGATTCGAGCTCGGACACGGACTTGCCGTTCAACGCGGTCACCGGGCCACGCAGCGAGGGAACGAGGCGGAGATCGGCGCCGGGCAGATCGCGCGCGGCGAGGGCCCGGAAGAGCGTCTCGTCGGCTGCCGGAATGTCGAGCATGAACAGGGCCGGCGCCTTGGCGGGGATCGAGCCGCCGAGTTCCGCTCGAACGCTCCCGCCGATGCCGGCCAGCGCGACCAGAAGAGCAAGGCCGAGGCCGAGCGCGACGCTGAGGCGGACGGTGGCGGCTCCCGGGCGGTGGAGCGCGGCAAGACCGAGGCGGGTGATCGGGCCGCCCCGCGCCCCGAAGCGGCGGGCGGCAAGGGCGAGCAGCTTGCCCGCGCCGGCAAAGACGAACGCCAGCGCGAGGCCGCCGGCCAGGGTCGTGGCGGTGACCAGCGCGTTGCCCGACGTCAGGATGGCGAGCGCCGCCACGCCTGCGCCGGCCAGCAACGGCACGAGGAGGTCGCGGCGGTCGCTGCCGCCTTCGTCCACGTCGCCCCGCAGGACGGCGGCGGGGCGGGCGCGGGCGGCGCGGGCAAGCGGCACCCAGGCCGCGGCCAGGGTGACCAACAACCCGAAGATTGCCGACTGAAGGAGCGCGCCCCATTGCGGGCTCGGATCGGGCGCCACGGGAAGGAGGTCGGCGGCGGCGCGGCCGACGATGGCCGGAACCGTGGCACCCACCGCCAGACCAAGCACGATCGCGGCGAGCGCCAGCAGGGCCACGCTGGTGCCCAGCATGACGGCGAGATCGCGGGTGCGGGCGCCGTGGACCTTAAGGATCGCGATGGTCGAGCGCCGCGAGGCGGCAAAGGCGCTGGCGGCGGACGCGATTCCGATGCTGCCGATGCCAAGCGCGCCCAGCGCGATCAGTAGCAGCATCTGCCCGGTCCGCTCGGTGAAGCGGCGGGTGCCGCCGGCAGCTTCGCTCTTGTCGGTGACCCGCCAGCCGCCTTCGGGAAAACGCTTCTGGAAGGCTTCGCCGAGCCCTTCGAACGCGGCGCCGGGCGGAAGCGCGATGCGATACGCGCTGGTGTAGAGGCTGCCCGGCTGGACCAGCCGCGTGGCGTCGAGCCCGGGGCGGCTGACCAGTACAGGCGGGGCGAGCGCGAACCCCGACGGGGCGGGAAGCGTGTCGATGATCCCAGTTACCCGGAAATCGGCAAAGCCGAGGCGAAGCGAACTGCCGACACGCAGCGAATAGCGCTCGGCCAATTCGCGCCCGATCGCGGCTTCGCCGGCGGTTGCCGGCATGCGGCCGGTGGTCAGGGTGACCCGGCCAGCGGCGGGCCAACGTTCGTCCACGCCCGACAGATCGACCAGTGCGGTCTGGCCGCCGATCTGCGCGGTGCTGCGCAAGGTCACGCTTTCGCGCACGGTGCCGAGACGGGCGATGGCGGCGCGTTCTTCCGCCGTCGCGCTGCGCTGGGCGACGCTGAGCGAGAGGTCGCCGCCGAGCAGTTCGCGGGCCTGGCTTTCGATAGTGGAGGAAATCGCGCTCGACAGGCTGGTGACCGCGGCGAGGCCGGCGACCGCGATGGTGAGGCAGGCGAGCAGCAGCCAGAGGCCGCCGATCCCTTGCGCCAGATCGCGCCGCCCGAGCTTCAGTCCCGCGCTCACGCCTCCGCTCATCGGGCGAGCAGCCCGTCGGCGATCCGCAGCACGCGCCCGGCGCGCTCGGCGACGGCGGGATCGTGGGTGATGACGAGGAGGCCCGCGCCTGCCGCCGCGACGCGGTCGAACAACAGGTCGATGATCTTCGCACCCGTCGCGGCGTCGAGATTGCCGGTCGGCTCGTCGGCCAGCAAGAGCTCGGGCGCAGGCGCGGTGGCGCGAGCGATGGCCACACGCTGCTGCTCGCCGCCCGAAAGCTGCGTCGGATAATGGTTCTCGCGCGCGGCAAGGCCAACCGCGGCGAGTTCGGCGCTGGCCCGCTCGCGCGGGTCGGGGGCGCCGGACAGCTCCATCGGCACCATCACGTTCTGGAGCGCGGTCATGGTCGGCAGCAGGTGAAAGGCCTGGAGCACCACGCCGATCGAGCGACCGCGAAGCCGCGCCAGCTGATCTTCGCCCAGCGCCCCCATGTCTTCGCCGAGCACCCGCGCCGTTCCCGACGTCGCTCGCTCGAGGCCCGCGATCACGCTCATCAGCGAACTCTTGCCCGAACCCGACGCGCCGAGCACCGCCACCGTTTCGCCTTCCTCGATGCGAAGGCTGATGCCTCGCAGGATTTCGGTGCGGGCAGCGCCCTGGCCAAGGGTGAGGCGGACGTCGTCGAGCTGGATCAGGGGCTGGGTCATGTGATCCATGCAGCTAGGAAGCTTGCAGGGGGGCGACAATGGCCTAGATGGTCAGGATGATCCGCTGGCTTCTCTTCCCCGCCCTGTTTGCGGCCGTTCCGGCGAGCGCACAGGTTGCTTCGTCGAATAAAGACGGCCCGCTGATCCTCGCCTTCGGGGACAGCCTGACCGCGGGCTACGGTCTTGGCCGGGGCCTCGGCTTCGCGCCGCAGTTGCAGGATGCGCTGCGCCGCAACGGAATCAAGGCGCGGGTGCACGATGCCGGTGTATCGGGCGATACCACGGCCGGTGGCCGCGCGCGGCTGAGCTGGACCTTGCAGCGGATGGGCGGAAAGCCCGACCTCGCGATCGTCGAGCTTGGTGCGAACGACATGCTGCGCGGGGTCGATCCCAAGGTCACCGAAGCCAATCTCGACGCGATCCTGGCGGAGCTGAACAAGCAGGGCATTCCGGTATTGGTCGCGGGCATGCTGGCGGCGCCGAACCTGGGACCCGATTACCGTCGCCGCTACGAAGCGATCTTTCCGACGCTGGCCCGCAAATATGACGCCGACCTCTACCCTTTCTTTCTGCAGGGCGTGGTCGGCAATCGCACCCTGCTGCTGGGCGACGGGGTGCATCCCAATTTCGAAGGCATCAAACGGATGGTGACGGGTATCCTGCCGACAGTGCAGCGGGCGCTGGCCAAGGCCAAGCCCTAAAGCCCGCGTCAGCCGCCGATCTGCGCCAACGCCTCGTCGCTGAGCGGCTCGGCGAACTGCGCGCCAAGCTTGCCCGCTGCCGTCCAGCGCACGATCGCGCTGGCCCGTTCGCGACCGGGAAGGATCAGCCAGACCCGCGCGCCGACCTCATGCTCGGTGCTGGTTTCGGCCATGAAGCCGTCGTTGGAGATGTTGAGCACGCGCGCTTCGGTGCCGGTCATTCCCATTTCGCGCACATGCGCCTCGATCTCCACCGCAGCGCGCGGCTGGCCGCGGCGTTCGCTGCCGGCCGGGTCCTTTGCGATGCGGGCATCGATGGGCAAGTTGTCATACTCCTGAGGGCCGGGCGGCGGCCTTCCGCAAACCGAACGGCAGGGGGCTATGGCGCATCCGGAAGGGAAACGCCAGACCGGGCTAAGCCGTGGGCGTTATTGGACAAAGCGCTTCGCGATGGCGCGAAATGTTGCCCGACAGACACTGGAGAAATGCGTTCATCTTCGGTAACAAGGAAGCGAGGCAGAAGGCGCCTCAGAGTTCAAGAACAAGGGTGGGTTGCGATGCGCGGGCGAGCGGCGATTTCGGTGATGCTGATGGTGAGTGCCGGTACGGCCTGGGCGCAGACCCGCCCGGCAACGGCCCCGGCCGTCCGCCCGGTGACGTCCTCGACGTCGGGCCAGCCCGCCGCGCTCGATCCGCTGGCGCCCCGCGCCGCGACCACCACCGCCCCGGCGCCGGCCCAGGCCACGGCGACCCCGCCCGCGACCACCGAGTCGCTGGCGCCCGCACCGGTCGTCGAAGCGCCGCCGGCCGTCTGGCCGGTCGCCGCGGCGACCGAGCTGCTCAGCTACGTCAAGGCGGTCGCCAAGGAGGGTCTCGATCCGCGCGACTATAATCCGGCGCTGCTGGAAAATGCGCTGAAGTCGGGCGATCCCGCCTCGGTTTCGGCCGCCGCGAATACCGTCTGGCCGTTGATCGTCCGCGATCTCGCGCTCGGCCACGTCCGCGGCGCTGCGCGGGTGCAGTGGTTCGTCAAGGATCCCGACCTGCCCGAAGGCCGCACGCGCGAATTGCTCGACGCGGCGCTGGCGGGGCAGGGCGTTGCCTCGACGCTCGACAACCTGCTTCCGACCCACCCGCAATATGGGTCGCTCAAGAATGCGCTGAGCCTCGCCAAGGATGCCGCGGCGACCGGCACCATCCGGCTCAACATGGATCGCTGGCGGTGGCTGCCGCGCGATCTTGGCAATCGCTACATCATCGTCAACGTGCCGGGCGAACATGCGACCCTGGTCGAGAACAGCGTCACCCGCTGGAAGCGCCGTGCCATCGCCGGCGCGACCAAGACGCCGACTCCGCAGCTTGCGGTGCAGGCGACCGGGGTGATCCTCAACCCGTGGTGGGAAGTCCCGCCGAGCCTGTCGGCCGAAGTGTCGCGCAAGCCGGGCTATGTCGCGGTCAAGGGCAAGGACGGAAAGGTCCAGCGCTGGCGCCAGCCGCCGGGGCCGTCCAACGCGCTCGGCAAGATCAAGTTCGTGATGTACAATCCGCAGAACATCTATCTGCACGACACCAACAATCGCGGCCTGTTCGATGCGCGCTCGCGCTTCCTCAGCCACGGCTGCATTCGCACCGAGCATATCCTCGATCTCGCCGCCGAGCTGTTGAGCGACGATGGCGGCGACTGGTCGAAGGAGAAGATCGACGCGGTGCTCGAATCGAAGAAGACTACTTCGGCCACCTTCGTGAAGCCGCTGCCGGTCTACATCGTCTATTTCTCGGCGGCGGCGCTGACCGACGGGTCGATCGTCAAATATACCGATCTCTACAAGCGCGATGCGCCGGTGTTGACCGCGCTGAACGATCGCGACGGCGGGGCCAAGCCGGCCGTCCGGTCGGCGGCTCGCTAAAAAAAGGAGCCCGGACTGGTCGGCCCGGGCTCCTTTCTACTGTCGGTGATAGCCGTTCAGGCGAGCTTGTCGGCGTAGATCATCCGGCCTTCGCCAAGCATCCGCATCACTTCGAAATGGCTGTCGCGGCCGAAGGCGAAGCAGCCTTCGGAGCGGCCGAGCTTGCCATGGATGCCGATCATCTCGGGCTCGGCATACCACGCCTGGTGCGCGACGATCGCGCGGCCCAGCGCATTGTTGTTGGTCCAGTCGAGGCCATTGAGGCGCATCGAGAGGCCATATTTGCCGTGATAGAAATCGGCGGTCGAATAAGCCCCGCTCGATGTCGCGTTGCTGCCGAAGTCGTTGGAGAAGCTTTCGAGGAAGCCGGTGTGCCCGCGGTCCGAACCACGGCCGTGCGCAACGCGGTGGCTGGTCACCTGGCCGGTCGCGACATCGACCACATGAAAGCGCGGATCGCGGCTCGCGGCCGAGAAATCGGCAATCCCGATGCGATCGGTATGGCGCAGCGACGGCCGGTGCCGCTCAAGCGCCGCCTTGGCCCGCGCGAACAGCTGCGGGTCGACGCCAATGGGAGCGAGCGGTGTCGCGACCGGGGTCGCCGGCGCGATGGGGGCGGGGGCCACGCGGACCAACGGCTCACTCGTGAACGGCTTTGAACCGCCAAGCAGGCCCGGCAGATCGGCTGCCAGCGCGGCTCCGGAGAGCAGGGCGGCGCCACCACCTAATCCTACATGGCGAAGCATATCGCGGCGATTCAAGGTCACCCACATCCCTCCTGTCGTGGTTGGGAACAAGAAATGTCTATACACGACAATAGGTTAACGAGCGATAACCAAGTTCCAATCCGATCTTGCCATACCCTCGTTCCACCGCAGCAGGCATCTGCGGGTTGTGGAATCGGGGAACCGCTGGTAGAGGCCGCTCCTCGCCGGACGACCCTTGGCCGCCCGGACAGCCGCTTTGGTCGCCTGCTTTGAAGCATCCTCGGATGACGCAGTGCGATGCCTAGCCGCCCGGTAACGGCGGCGTGGGCGCAACCTTTGAGATCATGGAGTGACGGACTTTTATGCAAATCATCGTTCGCGACAATAACGTCGACCAGGCGCTGCGCGCGCTCAAGAAGAAGCTGCAGCGTGAGGGCGTTTATCGCGAGATGAAGCTTCGCCGTCACTACGAGAAGCCGTCGGAAAAGCGTGCGCGTGAGCGCGCCGCCGCCATCCGTCGCGCCCGCAAGCTCGAGCGCAAGCGCGTCGAGCGTGAAGGGGCCCGGTAAGGCGTTTTCGACGCTTTCACTTGACCATCAAGGAGGCCGCCCCTTACCGGGCGGCCTTTGCTTTTGTGCCGCACGCAGCAGGATGATCCACCGATGAGCGCCACCCAGGTTCCAATTCGCCCCGTTTCCAGCGCCACCCGGCTGCGGCTTGCCCTAGGACTCATCCTGCTGGTGATCGCCGGCGCCGCCCTGGCATTTGCCGGTGCCGGTCAGATGGGTCCGAAGGTCACCCCGACCGGGGTCGAGATCCGCACGATCAAGGCCGGGGAAGGCGCGATCATCGGGCCGCAGGACGGGGTGATCATCGATTACGTGGGCACGCTGCCCGACGGGACCAAGTTCGACGAAGCGCAGGATGCGCCGCTGCTGGTGCAACAGGTCGTGCCGGGCTTTGCCGAAGCGCTTCAGAATATGCAGCCGAACGGCCGTTACAAGGTCCGCATCCCGGGTGAGCTCGCTTATGGCGCGACCCCGCCGCCGGGCTCGCCGATTCCGCCCAACAGCCCGCTCGATTTCGAGATCACCGTGAAGCGGGTGGTCCAGAATGCGGCGGCGCAGTTGCAGGCGCAGGGCGCGGGCCAGCTTCCGCCGGGGGCCGAAGTGCCCGCTCCGCCGCCGCCGGGTCCGTCGCCCGAGCGGGGTCAGTAAGACCGCCTGAAGAGCGACGCTCGGCAAGCTGTTCGAGCGTCACCTTCAGCGCCGCCATGATGGTGTCGGCGAGCAGCAGGCCGAGAAAGCCGAACAACGCGCCGAAGACGAGCTGCGCCGCCAGCACCACGGCGGGCGCGAGATCCACCGTCTTGCGCGCGATGTAGGGCAGGATCAGGTAGCCATCGATGTTCTGCACCGCGAAATAGGTGAAGATCGCCCACAGGCCCTGATCGGTCCCGGCCGAAAAGCCCACCGCGACCATCAGGATGCCGGAGACGATGGCGCCGATGTTGGGGATAAAGGCAAGCACCCCGGTCAGCAGGCCGAGCAGCGCCGCCATCGGCACCCCGCCCGCCCACAGCATGACGAAGGTGAAGGTCCCTTCGACCACCATCCCGACGATCCGCCCGAACAGGAGCCGGCGCAGCGTGAAGCCGACCGCGGAGAGAATGGCGTAATAATCGCCGCGGTGTCGCATCGGCAGCATCCAGGCAACGCCCCGGTCGTAGACCTTGGGTTCGCTGGCAAAGAAGATGCCGATGATCAGGATCAGAAAGGCGCTGGTAAAGGCGCCGATGGCCGAACCGACCACGCTGGTGACCCGGCCCAAAGAGCCGATCACCTGCTGCACGACCGTGTCCGGGCTGCCGTCGGCGACGAGGCCGTGGTCGGCGGCCCAGGCGTAGAGGCGCATGACCTGCGCTTCGACTGTCAGGCGCAGCGCTTCGAACTGGGCGGCGAAAGTGGTGCCGGCGTAGTAGAGCACCCAGCCGAGGAACCCGAAACCGAGCAAGGCGACGATGGCCAGCCGGACCCCGCGGGGCAGGGGCAGAAAGCGGCCGAGCAGGCGGGTGCCGCCGTCGAGCAGGACCGCGAAGACCAGCCCGCCGACGATCAGCAGCAGCGGCTGCGAAAGCAGGATCACCGCCGCGACGAGGAGGGCCGAGCCGATCCACACCCACGCGCGCTGGAATTCGCGGCGGATCAGGGGATCGTGGATTTCGGCGGGGCCGGGCTGCTCGACGTGGGTCTCGCTGCCGCTGCGCCCCGCCATGATCCTAGACCCCGGTCCTGAGGCTCGTGCCGGCGCGGCCACCGCGGAGGGAGGTCAGCCAGCTGATCGGGTTCCACCAGGTGGCGTTGCCGTCCAGGCTGAAGGTGATGAACTCGGCGCGGCCGCCGATATTCTCCCAGGGCACCGGGCCGCCGAGACCGTTCTCGACCGGTCCCAGCGCAAAGCGGCTGTCGGCGCTGCGGTCGCGGTTGTCGCCCATCACGAAAACATGCTCTGCCGGCACCTGCACCGGGCCGTAATCGTCGCCGACACTCGGCCCCAGGTCGACCGTGTCGTAAGTCGCGCCGTTGGGCAGGGTTTCGCGGACGATCGGCAGCGAACAAGCGAAACCGCCATTCGGGGTCTGGACCAGGCGGCCGGCGAACTGCTCGACCCCGCAGGGCGCGTTGGCATCGGTCGGGATCAGGCGATCAGGCATTTTCTGCTGGCGGACCGGAATGCCGTTCAGGATCAGGCGGCCGCCACGGACCTCGACCGTGTCGCCGGGGAGGCCGATGACGCGCTTGATATAGTCCTCGCGAAGGCCCGGCGGAGTGACGATGACGACATCGCCGGCCTTGGGCAGCTTGCCGAACAAGCGGCCTTTTTGCTCGGGCCAGACATGAAAGCTGGGCGAGACCCAGGAATAGCCATAGGCATATTTGCTGACTACCAGCCGGTCGCCCTTCAAGAGCGCGGGCATCATTGATTCCGACGGGATGTAGAAGGGCTTGGCGACGAAACTGTGGAATAGCAGCACCGCGACCAGCACCCAGAAGATGCCCTTGATCTCACGCCACAGGGCGTTGTCCTTCTTGCCCTCGGCAGGCGGCACGGCGGGCGCATTGGGACCCTCGGCCTGATTGAGGACGGTTTGGCTCACTTAATTCTCCGCATTCGGCACGGCTTCCAGAATGACGAATGCCTGCGCCCACGGATGGTCGTCGGTCATCGTCAGATGTACCCGCATGGCGTGGCCCGCAGGGGTGAGCGCGTCAAGCCGCTCCGCCGCGCCGCCCGTCAGTTGCAGAGTGGGTGCGCCGCTTGGCAGATTGACGACGCCGATGTCCTTCATGAACACGCCGCGCTTGAAGCCGGTCCCTACGGCTTTGGAGAAGGCTTCCTTGGCGGCGAAGCGCTTGGCCAATGTGCCGGCGGCAGTGAACGGGCGGCGGGCGGCCTTGGCGCGCTCCCGCTCGGTAAAGACGCGGTGGAGGAAGCGGTCGCCGAAGCGGTCGAGCGAATTCTGGATCCGCTCGATGTTGCAGAGGTCGGAGCCGAGGCCGACGATCACGTTCTCTCTCCCTCCCGGGAGCGGGAGGGAGGCGTCATCGGGCACTATCCATCAGGTCGCGCATCCGGCGGATGCTGGCGTCGAGGCCGACGAAGATCGCTTCGCCGACGAGGAAATGGCCGATGTTGAGTTCGGCGAATTGCGGCACGGCGGCGATCGGCACGACGTTGGCGAAGGTGAGGCCGTGGCCGGCGTGGGGCTCGATCCCGTTCTTGGCGGCGAGCGCGGCGGCGTCGGCAAGGCGTTTCAGCTCGGCTTCGCGGCCGTCTTCGGGCAGGTGGGCGTAGCGGCCGGTGTGAAGCTCGACCACCGGGGCGGCCAAGCGCAGGGCGGCGTCGATCTGGGCGGCGTCGGGCTCGATGAACAGCGACACGCGGATGCCGGCGGCGCCGAGCTCGTCGGCGAAGCGGCGGAGATGCTCGAACTGGCCGGCGGCGTCGAGCCCGCCTTCGGTGGTGCGCTCCTCGCGCTTCTCGGGGACGATGCAGGCGGCATGGGGGCGGGTGGCGAGCGCGATGCGCAGCATCTCTTCGGTCGCGGCCATTTCGAGATTGAGCGGAAGCGCGATTTCGTTCTTCAACCGGACGAGGTCGTCGTCGCGGATGTGGCGGCGATCTTCGCGCAGGTGCGCGGTGATGCCTTGCGCGCCGGCCGCTTCGGCCATGTGCGCGGCGCGGACGGGATCGGGAAAGTCGCCACCGCGCGCGTTGCGGATAGTCGCGACGTGATCGATGTTGACGCCGAGGCGCAGCGGAATGCTCATGCCGTAAGGGTCACCAAGGTCACCGGTGCGGCCTCATCGGCGCGGCGTGACTTTTCCCTCCGTAGCGGCGCGTTTCCGAAGGTCACACGGTGTGACCTACAGCCAGGCGGCGGGGCGAGGGGAAGGCGCGGCGTCATCGCCGAGAGATGGCAGCGCCAATCCTATAGTTCAATCAGGCGGTTTTTTCCGATCAGGCGGCCGGGCAGGCGGCGGCGGCGAGGAGATCGTGAGAGAGACCCTTGCCCTGCCACACCTCGCCGAAATCGAAATCGTCGCTGCCGCGATCGGTGAAGACGGCGACAGCGGTGTCCTGCTCGGGGAGAATGAAGTTGCGAACCTGCACGCCGCCGATCTCACCGCGCCGCTCGATGATCCTGACCGGCGCGGCGCAGCCCTTCAGCGGCGCCTTGAAGGACCATTGCCCGAGGGCGATCGATCCCAGTTGCGGCTGCCCGTCCCACATCTCCGCCAGCTGCTTGGCAGGTAGCAGCTTGCCGGTCATCAGCGCCCGGTCGAAAACGAGAAGATCCGCCGCCGTCCCGAAGAGCCCGGCCGACGCCCGGTAGACGGTCAGATCGATGGCGGGTTCGGGTTTGTTGCCGACCGTGCCGGAGACGGTTGGCCGAGTGGTCGGGAACGCGCCAAGCGAGGCTAGCTTGAGCGGTGCGGCGATGCGTTCCCGAACCAGGGTCGTCCACGGCTTGCCGGTAACCCGCTCGAGCAGCGCGCCGGCTACGATATAGTCGCAATTATTGTAGCTCCAGCGGCCGCCGGGCGCACCGTTGACAGCGCCAGCACAATAGCCGGTGAGGGGATCGCGGCTGCCCGAGAATTGCTTCGTGTAATAGCCGGGGATGCCCGCAGCATCTTTCGGAGTATCGTCGGGGTTCGGCAGACCAGACTGGTGCCGAAGCAATTGGCGAACGCTGATGAGTGGGGCGTTCGGACTCTTGAAGCCCGGCAAGTAGCGCGACACGGGCCGATCGAGGTCGATGCGGCCTGCCGCCGCTTCCTGCATCACCATGGTCGCCACGACCTGCTTGGTTACCGACGCCCAGCGCCAGACGCGGTCGCCGGCTGGACCGGTCAGGCCGCCGCGCGCGAGGTCCTCGCGATTGTCGGACCGTGGGATCGTATCGATGACCCACGTGTCGTTTCCGCGGGAGACCGCGATCTCGCCATGCAGGCCATAACGCTGCCCCACCGCGGCGATGGAATCGTTGAAGCGCTTGTGTCCGCCTGCGACAAAGGCGCAGCGGCGAGAAGCGAAAGGGCGGTGACGATCATGCCGCGCGGCTGCCCGGCTTGATCGCGGGAATGGCGGCGAGTTCGGGCGGAAGCGCGTCGGCTTCGTAGGTCGGGACGTCGAGGCGGATCAGCGGGGTGAAGGGGACGCCGAGATCGGCGGTGCCGTTCGAGCGGTCGATCAGCGCGGCGGCAGCGATGACTTCGCCCCCGGCCTCGGCGATGGCGCGGATCGCTTCGCGGCTGGAAAGGCCGGTGGTGACCACGTCCTCGACCATCAGCACGCGGGTGCCGGGATCGAGGCGAAAACCGCGGCGAAGCTCGAAGATGCCGGTGGGGCGCTCGACGAACATCGCGGGAAGGCCGAGTGCGCGGCCCATTTCGTGGCCGATGATGACCCCGCCCATCGCCGGTGAGACCACGGCCTGCAACTGCGAGCGTAGCGCCGGGTCGATCCGCTCGGCCAGCGCGCGGGCGAGGCGTTCGGCGCGGGCCGGGTCCATCAGCACGCGGGCGCATTGGAGGTAGCGCGGGCTGCGCAGGCCCGAGGAGAGGATGAAATGGCCTTCGAGCAAGGCTTCGGCGGCGCGAAATTCGGCCAGTATCTCCTGTTCGGTCATGATCCTGGCCCCTTTCCTGCACCGTCTTTGGACGGGCTTTTTCTTGGCCGCTAAGAACGGCAGAGACAAGCGCTTGAGAAGGTGGGAACCCCTGCCTATAAGGCCGCCACTTTCAGGCGGCCCGGCCGGGCGTTCCTGTGGCTTGAAAACCTGTGACCGGGGTCATGATGACGTTGAAATTTGGGCTGATCGCGCTGGCTGCCGTGGGGATGACCCCCTTGGCGGCGCAAGGACAAACCCCGGCGAATCCGGCTCCGCAGGAACAGGCCGCGGCACCTGCCGCGACCACGGCTGCGCCGGCCGGTCCCAATGCCGCTGCCGCCAATCCCAGCGCGACTCCGGCTGCGGGCACCGATGCGACGGGCGTCAGCGCGGTTGCTCCGGGCGCTGCGCCGGCCGCCCCGGCGTTCGATCACGCCGCGCCGACCCCCGGCATCGGCATGCCCGATGGCCGCATGGGCCTGCAGGAACAGTTCACTCCGGTCGGCCGCGAAGCCTCGGCCTTCCACAACAACTGGCTGCTGGCACTGTGCGCGGCGATGAGCCTGCTGGTGCTGGCGCTGCTGCTGTGGACCATGATCAAGTATCGCCGCAGCGCGCATCCGACGCCGTCGCGGACCAGCCACAACACGGTGGTGGAAGTGATCTGGACGCTGGTTCCGGTGCTGGTGCTGGTCGCCATCGCGGTGCCGTCGATCCGCCTGATCCGCCATCAGTACAGCCCGCCGCCCGCCGACCTGACGGTCAAGGTGATCGGCAACCAATGGTACTGGAGCTATCAGTATCCGGATAACGGCGGGTTCGAGATCGTCTCGAACATGCTCAAGGAAAAGGCCGACGCCGCGGCGGGAACCCGGTTCCGCACCGATGCCGATGGTCCGCGCCTGCTGGCGGTGGACGAGCGGCTGGTGATCCCGGCGGGCGCGGTGGTGAAGTTTATCGTCACTTCGAACGACGTGATCCACAGCTTCGCCATGCCGGCCTTCTGGACCAAGACCGACGCCAACCCGGGCATCTTGAATGAGACCTGGGTCAAGGTCGACAAGCCGGGCGTTTATTTCGGTCAGTGCTCCGAACTGTGCGGCGCGCGCCACGCCTTCATGCCGATCGCGATCGAGGTGGTGACGCCCGAGCGGTTCGCGCAATGGGTCGCAACCAAGGGCGGTACGATGCCGGGCGCTACCCCGGCGGTCGCTCCGGCCGACAGCACCGCGGCGACGCAGGTTAGCCCGGCTGCGGTCAGCGCCCCGGCTCCGGCTGCTGGCGCCGCTCCGGTTGCGCCGCCGACCGCTGCCACGCCGGCTGCGCCCGGCAACACCACTCCCGGGGTCGCCAACCGCGCGCCCGACAGCCCCACCAAGCTCTAAGTTCTGAACGGACCGATTCATGGCCACCACTGCAGACACGCTGAAGTTCGAGCCCGCCCACGCCGGCGGCCACGATCACGCGCATGACGATCATGATCACAAGCCGGGCTTTTTCGCCCGCTGGTTCATGTCGACCAATCACAAGGACATCGGCACCCTGTACCTGATCTTCGCGATCATGGCGGGAATCATCGGTGGCGGCATCTCGGGCATCATGCGGGCCGAGCTGATGGAGCCGGGCATCCAGTATCTGACCGGCGCCTGGCCGATCGGGTCGGGCAGCGCCAATATCGACGAAGCCTATCACCACTGGAACGTGCTGATCACCAGCCACGGCCTGATCATGGTCTTCTTCATGGTCATGCCCGCGCTGATCGGCGGTTTCGCCAACTGGTTCGTGCCGATCATGATCGGGGCGCCGGACATGGCCTTCCCGCGGATGAACAACATCAGCTTCTGGCTGACCGTTGCGGGCTTCTGTTCGCTGCTGCTGTCGACCTTCACCAGCGGCGGCACCGGCATCGGTGCGGGTACCGGCTGGACCGTCTATGCGCCACTGTCGACCAGCGGGTCGGCCGGCCCGGCGGTCGATTTCGCCATTTTCGCGCTTCACCTTGCGGGTGCGGGCTCGATCCTCGGCGCGATCAACTTCATCACGACCATCTTCAACATGCGTGCGCCGGGCATGACCCTGCACAAGATGCCGCTGTTCGTGTGGTCGATCCTGGTCACCGCTTTCCTGCTGCTGCTGGCACTGCCGGTGCTGGCGGGGGCGATCACCATGCTGCTGACCGACCGTAACTTCGGCACGGCCTTCTTCGACGCGTCGGGCGGCGGCGATCCGCTGCTGTACCAGCATCTGTTCTGGTTCTTCGGTCACCCCGAAGTCTACATCATGATCCTGCCGGCGTTCGGCATCGTCAGCCAGATCATCGCCACCTTCAGCCGCAAGCCGGTGTTCGGTTATCTCGGCATGGCCTACGCCATGGTCGCGATCGGCGTGGTCGGGTTCGTCGTGTGGGCGCACCACATGTTCACCGTCGGTCTCGACGTGAATGTGAAGATGTACTTCACCGCCGCGACCATGATCATCGCGGTCCCGACCGGGGTGAAGATCTTCAGCTGGATCGCGACCATGTGGGGCGGGTCGATCACCTTCCCGACCCCGATGCTGTTCGCGATCGGGTTCATCTTCCTATTCACCGTCGGCGGCGTGACCGGCGTCGTGCTCGCCAATGGCGGCGTCGACACCTACATGCACGACACCTATTACGTGGTGGCGCACTTCCACTACGTGCTGTCGCTGGGCGCCGTGTTCGGCCTGTTCGCGGGCTTCTACTACTGGTTCCCGAAGATGAGCGGGAAGATGTACAACGAGCTTCTCGGCAAGCTGCACTTCTTCATCATGTTCGTCGGCGTGAACCTGATCTTCTTCCCGCAGCACTTCCTCGGTCTCGACGGCATGCCGCGGCGCTACCCGGATTATCCGGACGCGTTTGCCTACTGGAACTACGTCTCGACCGTTGGTTACATGATCACGGTGGTGTCGATCGGCGTCTGGCTGCTCAACACCGTCTGGTCGCTGATGGCCGGCAAGGCCGCAGGCGACAATCCGTGGGGCGAAGGCGCGACGACGCTGGAATGGACGCTGTCCAGCCCGCCGCCGTATCACCAGTTCGACGTGCTGCCGAAGATCGACTGATCCTCGGCGACAGGTCGCGAGAAAAGGCCCGTCCTGCTTCGGCAGGGCGGGCCTTTTCGCGTTGAGGGTTAGGTGCGGGCGGGCTTGGCGACGCTGTGGAGGACGAGCGCGGTTCCGACGAGCAGCAGCGCGTCTTCGACAAAGCCGGTGCGGGCCTGGCCCCAGCGTTTCATCGCCTTCAGCCGCGCCGCGAGGCCGAGGTGGGCGGTGGTGACGGCGGTCAGCGCCGCGAGGAGGCCGCCCGCCACCCGGTGCTCGCGCGGGGCGAGCGAAGCACCCGCCGCCGCCGCCGTGAGGAAGCGCGCGGTGCTGCCTGACAGGACGGTGCGGTTGGGCGCCTTGGGCCATTTGTCGCCGACCATCTCCGCCACCGCCACAGCAAGCAGGCCGCCCGCGACCAATTTGTTGTCCAGCAGCGGCACCGGTTCACTGCCTTCGGGCAGGCGATCTTGGGCGGCGGTGATCGCTACGGCCGCGATGGGGCTGAGGGCTCGCTGCCCCGAAAGGGCGCCGATGAGAATGGATGATAGCACAAACCGTCTCCTGATAGAGTTTGCAAGGCTCAACGGTTACCGGGGCGATCGGTCCCACGATCAGGCTCTGACCCCCGCTCCCAAAGGGTATTGGAGGGCGTCACCGCTGGCGCTATCTGTTTCAAACAATGGCAAGTTGTGCCGATTATTATGCGATCCTGGGGGTCGACAGCAGCGCCGACGACGCCGCGATCCGGCTTGCCTATCGCAAGCTGATGCGGGTTTATCATCCGGACGTGAACCGCGCCGCCGAAGCGGCCGAGCAGGCGCAGTCGATCAACGAGGCTTATGCCTGCCTGAAAGATCCCGAGGAGCGCGCGGCTTATGACCGGCAGCGCGAAGCGCCGCGCACGCGGGCCAAGCCCAATTTCACCGCCGGGCAATGGTCGCCGCCGCGCGGACCCGGGTGGCAACCGCCGCGGCCCACCGCCACGGTCATCGAGGTCGAGCCCCCGCCGCACAAGATCCGCGCGAGCATCCTGCTTCTGGCGCTGATCGTCACCTTCGTCATCTTCGCCGCGACCTCGGCGATCCCGCCTGTCCAGCCGGTCGCACCGCCGGTTGTGACGGTTTCCAGCGCACCCCCAGAAGCCGCCAACTGATCATCCGAAACCTCCTTCCCCACCAAGGTAATTTAAGTTAGACTTAAACCGATTCGTGAGGGGGAAGTGACGTGACTGAACAGGAAATTCGTCGGAATGCCCGCATCCTGATGTGGCTGGTAACCGTACCACTGTGCCTTCTGCTGCTGCTTACGATCGTATTGGCAGGCAATGTCGTCAAGCAGGGCGGCGGCCATTGGGTCCCCTTCATGCTGATCTATTACACGCCCATGGCCTTTTATATCGCCGCCATTCTGATGGTCCGCTCCGCCCTGGCCCGAATTGCGTCGGGCGACCTGTTCGCAGCCGTCCTGCCGTCGCTATTCTCTCGCGCCGGAGGTGCGCTGTTGTTCGGGTCCTTGTTCAAGGAATTCGGCGTGCCCTTGCTGACGTGGATCGTGTCAGGAGCCCCTTATATCCGGCCCTTTGAGCCGTCGGCCGTCACCTTGGGGATCGTCGGCGCGCTGTTGCTGGTGGTCGGCCAATTGCTTGGCAAGGCTTCCACTGCGCAGGACGAGCTGGGCCAATTCGTCTGATGCCGGTGGTGATCACTCTCGACCGTCAACTCACCGGCACCGGTCTCACGGGTAAGGAGCTGGCGGAGCGCATCGGGATCAGCGAAACCCAGCTATCGCTGTTCCGTTCGGGGAAAGTGAAGGGTGTGCGCTTCTCGACCCTCGCCGCCATGTGCCATGCGCTCGGTTGCCGGCCGGGGGACCTGCTCGATTATGCGGCGGACGATGACGATGCAGTGCCTGCGGGCGAAGCGCGTTAGGGCGATACCTCACGCGCGGTGCGGATCAGAATCGTGGGCGAGAGCATCTGCCCCTTCATCGGCCCGGCGCCTTTGTCGGGATCGACCGGAGAGGCGAAGATCGCTTTCACAACATCCATCCCCTCGACCACCCGCCCGAACGGCGCGAAATCGTCGCCGAAGGGGATCGGGCCCAGCGTGATGAAGAAGTCGCTGCGCCCGGTGCCGGGACCGTTGTTGGCGAGAAGGATGGTGCCGGCTTCGTGCTTGATACCCGTCTTGCTTGCCGGTTCATGCGCAATCGGCGGGTAGAGCAGCCGGGCGTCCTTGGTGATGCCGGCCTGGATGAGGCCATTGCCCTCGCCGTAGGGCATGGCGCGGTAGAAGCCGACGCCGTCGTACCGCTTGGCCGCGACGTAGCGAAGGAAGTTGGCCACCGTCACCGGCGCGCGGCCGCGATCGAGTTCGAGGACGATCGGCCCCTTTTCGGTCTCAAGCCGGACCTGGACGAGGTCGGCCGCGGCGGGCGCCGTCGGGGCCGCCGCGACGGGCTGTGCGGCGAGTGCCGGGAGGGGCAGGGCGACCAGGGCCAAGGCGCTGAAAGCAAGGGCGATTCGGTTCTGCATGGCGTGAATGTAAGCGCGGCATCGCGTGGGTCCAGTGGCTTGCCGTACGGGACTGCGGTCCGGCTTCCTGTCCCGCCCAATCGCGCCTATAGGGCCGGCTTGATCATGAGCACCGTTGTCCACACCCATGACCTGCCGGCCGACTGGCGCGACCTGTTCGCGCTCACCAAGCCGCGTGTCATGACCTTGGTGGTGTTCACCGGCTTGTGCGGCCTGCTTGCAGCGCCCGGGACCATGCACCCGGTGCTGGCCTTCACCGCCGTGCTGTGCATCGCGGTGGGCGCGGGCGGGGCCGGCGCGCTCAACATGTGGTACGAGGCCGATCTCGACGCCAAGATGAAGCGCACCGCCAAACGGCCGCTTCCGGGCGGACGGCTGAAGCCCGAGACGGCGTTCCAGTTCGCGGTTGGCCTGTGCCTTGGCAGCGTGGTGCTGATGGACCTGGCGACCAATCACCTGGCGGCCGCGATCCTCGCCTTCAGCATCTTCTTCTACGTGGTGATCTATACCGCGTGGCTGAAGCGGCGGACCCCGCAAAACATCGTCATCGGCGGTGCTGCGGGCGCGTTTCCGCCGCTGATCGGCTGGGTCGCGGTGACGGGCCGGATCGAACTGTTGCCGGTGCTGCTGTTCAGCCTGATCTTTCTGTGGACCCCGCCGCATTTCTGGGCGCTCAGCCTGTTCGTGAAGAGCGACTATGCCAATGCCGGGGTGCCGATGCTGCCGGTGACGCACGGGGTGGTGAACACCCGGCGACAGATTGCGCTTTACACCGTGCCGATGGTGGCGGTGGCGGTGGCGCCGTGGCCGCTCGGGCTGACCGGTGCCATCTACGGCGTGGTGGCAAGCGTGCTGAGCGCGGTTTTCATGGCGCTGAGCCTTCGGGTGCTGGCGAACAAGGCGACTGATCCGGCGGCGATGGGGCCGGAAAAGGCGCTGTTCAAATTCTCCATCCTATATCTGTTCGCCCTGTTCGGAGCCTTGGTCGTGGATCGATTCGCATGAGCCTGCCCGAGGAAGAAGTGGTGCGCGCGCGGCAGCGCAAGGCGGCGCGAGTGACGGCCATGCTGCTGTTCGCGTTTATCGCGCTGACCTTTGCGGTGACCATCGCCAAGCTGACGGTGAACCGGTGACCGCGACGTCGATCGACCACACCGAGCTTGCCGCCAGGAACCGCAAGGTCGCGGGCCGGGCGGTGCTGTTCGTGCTGTTCATGATCGGCCTCGCTTACGCCTCGGTGCCGCTTTACCGCATCTTCTGCCAGGTGACGGGCTTTGGCGGGACCCCGATGCGCGCCGATGCGGCGCCCGGCGCGCAGGCCGCGCTGGCCCCGGTGGGCGTGCGCTTCGATGCCAATGTGAACGCCGCTTTGCCGTGGGAATTCAAACCCGAGACCAACAAGACGCGGGTCGCACCGGGCGAGCGGATCGTGACCTATTTCACCGCCAAGAACCTGACCGCGCGATCGACCACCGGCACCGCCAGCTTCAACGTCACGCCCGCCATTGCCGGGCAATATTTCAGCAAGCTCGAATGCTTCTGCTTCACCGAGCAGACTCTGACCCCCGGCCAGAAGGTCGAGATGCCGGTGGTGTTTTTCGTCGATCCCAAGATCCGCACCGATCCCGCGACGAGCCACATCGAGGAGATCACGCTCTCCTACACCTTTTACCCAGTGGAAAAGAGCGCCGAGGCTCGCTAGAGCGCGGTTCAGCATCAGTTTAGCTTGAGCTTTCGAGGACCCATGGCCGCCACTCGCAACCATCCGTATCACATCCTTCCGCCGAGCCTGTGGCCGTTGATCGGAAGCTTTTCCGGCCTCGCGCTGACCGCCGGCGGCGTGCTGTGGATGCACGACAATCCGTACGGCAAGTTCGTCCTTCTGGCGGGCCTGATGGGCGTGCTGCTGACGATGTTCAGCTGGTGGCGCGACGTGGTGCATGAAAGCCGCGCCGGCGATCACACGCCGATCGTGCAGCTTCACCTGCGCTACGGGATGATTCTGTTCATCGCGTCGGAAGTGATGTTCTTCCTCGCCTGGTTCTGGGCGTTCTTCGACAATGCGCTGTTCCCGAGCGCGGTGGAAAGCGTCGGTGGTGTGTGGCCGCCCAAGGACATGCCGGTCATCAACCCGCTCGGCTTCCCGCTTCTCAACACCCTGATCCTGCTCTGCTCGGGCACCACGGTGACCTGGGCGCACCACAGCCTGATCAACGGCGACCGCGAGGGGCTGAAGACCGGCCTGCTGGCGACCATCGCGCTCGGCGTGATCTTCAGCGCCATCCAGGCGTATGAGTATGCCCACGCGCCGTTCGGCTTCGTCAGCGCCAGCGGCGGCAACGTCTATGGCTCGACCTTCATGATGGCGACCGGTTTCCACGGCGCGCACGTGCTGATCGGGACCATCTTCCTGATCGTCTGCTATTTCCGCGCGGTGAAGGGCGACTTCACACCGCAGAAGCATTTCGGGTTCGAAGCGGCGGCCTGGTACTGGCACTTCGTCGACGTGGTGTGGCTGTTCCTGTTCGTGTCCATCTATCTGTGGGGCGGCTGGGGCGCCGAGTGGCACGGCTGATGAGCCCAAGCGGACCGGCGGGCCAGTGGCTCGCCGGCCTCTGCCCAAGATGCGAGAAGGGCCGGCTGTTTGCCGGCCCTGTTCGTTTGCGCGACCGTTGCGAAGAATGCGGGCTCGATTTCCAGCAGTTCAATGTCGGCGACGGGCCGGCGGCGTTTCTGATCCTGATTGTCGGCGCGATCCTGGTGATCGGCGCGCTGGTGGTGGACGCGGCCTATGAGCCGGCGTGGTGGGTGCATCTCGTCTGGCTGCCGATCGGGGCGGCGCTGACGCTGGGCGGCCTCAGGCTGGCCAAGGCGTGGCTGCTCGGCGCCGAATATCGCAACGCCGCGCACGAAGGGCGGCTGGTCAAGTGAAGCGGGTGCCGATCATCGCGACGATCGTAGTGCTGGCGGCGGTGGCGACGATGGTCGGCCTCGGCATCTGGCAGATTGGCCGCGCGCGCGAGAAGGAAGTGCTGCTCGCCCGCTATCAGGCGGCAACCGGACTACCGGCGATCGACTTTCCCGTGCGGGCCATGGCCCGGGACAACATGCCGCTGTTCCGGCAGAGCCGGGCGACCTGCCTCGAGCCGGTCGACGTGAAAACGGTGGCGGGCCGCAACCGCGAGGGCCGCTCGGGCTACGTGCATTGGGTCGATTGCCGGACCACCGGCGCCGAGGGGCCGGGGCTCCGGATCGATATCGGCTGGTCCGACCGGCCGCAGCAGATCGACTGGCGCGGCGGCACGGTGCGCGGGGTTATCGCGCCCGATACCGAGCGGGGCATGCGGCTGATTTCGGCCGAGGGCCTGTCCGGGCTCGAGCCGAGCGCGCCGCCCAATGTCGCCGACATTCCCAACAATCACCGCAGCTATGCCTTCCAATGGTTCGCCTTCGCGCTGTCGGCGCTGGTGATCTACGCGCTGGCGCTGAAGGGCCGGGGCAAGGCGCGGCCGTGACGAGCATCAGCACGCTTGCCAATGGCCTGACGGTCATCACCCGGCCGATGCCGGGGTTGGAGACCGCCAGCATCGCGCTGTTCGCCGATGTCGGCTCGCGGCATGAAGAGGAACGGGTCAACGGTCTTGCCCACCTGTTCGAGCATATGGTGTTCAAGGGCGCGGCCGGGCGGTCAGCGCGTCAGATCAGCGAAGCGATCGAGGATGTCGGCGGCGAACTCAACGCCTGCACCGAACGCGACCAGACCAGCTTCACCGCGGCGGTGTTGAACGATCATGTCGATCTGGCGGTGGAGCTGCTCGGCGATCTCATTGCGCGGCCCGCCTTCGATCCGGCCGAGCTGGAGCGTGAGGCCGAGGTGGTGCTGCAAGAGCTGGCCGAGGCGGAGGATACGCCGTCGGACATCATCTTCGATCATCTGTGGAGTCAGGCCTTCGCGGGGCAGGCACTCGGCCGCTCGATCCTGGGCAGCGAGGAAAGCGTGCGGGGGATCGGCCAGGACGATCTCTTCGCCTGGCGCAATCGCCATTATCGCGGCGGTTCGATGGTGCTGAGCGCGGCGGGCGCGGTGGAGCATGACGCGGTGGTAGCGCTGGCCGAGCGGCATTTGGGTGCGCTTGGCGGCGGCAAAGCACCCGAAGCCGCATCGGCGCATTTCACGGCGGAGGCGCGGCACGAGCGGGCTAAGGCCGATCAAGCGCAGATTACGTTGGCGCATGCGGCGCCGGGACAGAAAGCCGACGATTATCTCGCGGCGCGATTGTTCGCCGATATTGCGGGGGGCGGGGCATCGTCGCGCTTGTTCCAGGCGGTGCGCGAGGAGCGCGGGCTGGCCTATACGGTGAGCGCCGGACTGCATGGGCATGACGAACTGGGGCTGCTACACGTTCACGCCGCTACCGCCCGCAAGGAAGGCAAGGCGGCGCAGGCGCTGATCGACGAGGTGCTGCACGATACCGCTGCGGGTCTGGAGCAACGCGAGCTCGACCGGGCGCGGATCCAGATCCGGGCGGGGCAGGCGATGGCGCTGGAAACGCCGTGGGGGCAGGCCGCGCAAGCGGCGCGGCAATGGCTGGTGCACGACCGGCTGATCGGGCGCGAAGAGCTTGCCGCCAAGCTTGCCGCGCTCACCGTCGACGACGTGCGCGCGGCGGGTGCGCGGATGCTCAGCGGCGCGCCGGCGCGGGCGACGTTCGGAGTGGCGGCATGAGCAAGCTTCAGACCATCGTCGCCGAGCCGTGGGCCGATTGGGGCCTGATCGACAGCGGCAGCGGCCTCAAATATGAGCGCTACGGCCATATCACGGTGGTGCGGCCCGAGCCGCAGGCGATGTGGGCGCCGGTCAGCGACGACTGGGATCCGGACGCGACGTTCATGCCCGGCAGCGACGAGGAGGGCGGCGGGCGCTGGGTCCAGCACCGCCCCGTGCCGCGCAGCTGGCCGCTCCGCCGCGACGGGGTGCGGTTCGAAGCGGCGCTGACCCCCTTCCGCCATCTCGCCTTCTTCCCCGACATGGCCCCGCAATGGGATTGGATGCGCGGGCGGGCCGACGGCGCCGAGGTGATGAACCTCTTCGGCTATACCGGGGTCGGCACGTTGCTGCTGAGCGAAGCGGGCGCGCGGCTGACCCACGTCGACGCGTCCAAGAAGAGCGTCGAGCAGGGCAAGAACAATGCGCATCTGTCCGAGCTGGAGGAGCGGCCGATCCGCTGGATGATCGACGACGCCGCCAAGTTCACCGCGCGCGAGGTGCGGCGGGGGCGGCGCTATGACGGGATCCTGCTCGATCCGCCCAAGTTCGGGCGCGGGCCGACGGGCGAAGTGTGGCGGCTGGAGGAGCATCTGCCCGGACTGATCGAGGATTGCGGACGGCTGCTCGATGCAAACAGCCGGTTCCTGGTCCTGACGGTCTATGCGGTGCGGATGAGCGCGATCAGTCTGGGCGTGCTGCTTCGCCAGAAGCTAGAGCATCTCGGTGGGCGGGTCGAGATCGGCGAAATGGCGGTGCGCGAGGAAGCGCGCGGGCTGCTGCTGCCGACGGCCTTGTTCGCGCGCTGGGTGCGCGACTAGGTCCGCGCGGCGCGCAAGGCAGCGCCGGCAACGAACGGCGCGCCGGCGACCAGGAACAGGCTCACCGCCGCTTCGAGCTGAAGCGCACCCGCGCGCGGATCGCCCGCGGCCGAGGCGGCGAAGATCAGCAGGGGAATCGCGAGCGGTAGCAGCAGGAGGGCGCCGAGCGCCGAGGCCTGGCGGAGGCCGGCGGTGAGGCTGGCGGTGGCAACGGCCAGCGCGGAGAGGCCGGGAGTGCCGATCGCCAGCGTCAGAAGCGTGCGGGCCAACGCTTCGCCTGACATGCCGAGAAGCGCCGAGGCGGGGACCGCGGCGATCATCAGCGGCGGGCCGAAGCCGAGCCAGTGGGCCAGCGTGCGTACGGCGGCGACTTCCTCCATCCGAAGTCCCGACAGCGCGAGTTGGTCGAGGTAACCCGAGGCGCGATCGGGCTCGATCAGCCGCTCGATCGGGAGGAGGGCGGCAGTGAGCGCCGCGACCCACAAGAGGCCGGGACCGACCCGGGCGAGGAGCTTGCCGTCCGGCCCGACCGCGAAGGGCATCAGCGCTGCGACCAGCAGGAAAAAGATCACCGGCAGCAGCGCATTGCCGGAAAAGGTGCGGCGGAGGTCGCGGCGGAGGAGGCGGCCGATCATTGCGCCAGCTCCAGCGTGCGCCACGCGGCGCCGCTCAGCGGCTGGTGCGAGGCGGCCAGCAGCGCGCCGCCGTTGTCGAGGTGGCGGACGATCAGTTCTGCGAGAAGGTCGAGCGAGCCGGTGTCGAGGCCGTTGGCCGGCTCGTCGAGCAGCCATAGGGGAGCCCCGCTGAGCGCCACGCGGGCGAGGCTGGCGCGGCGCAGCTGGCCGGTTGAGAACAGGCGGACCGGGACGTCGGCGAGGGCGGCGAGGCCGGTGGCTTCCAGCGCCGCCGGCACGTCCCCACTGCGCGGTGCCCAGAAGGCGAGCGCCTTGGCGAGGCCAAGCTCGGGGTCCAGCGCCGGGCGTTCGTCGGCGAGCGCGCAGGGCGCCGCTTCGACCGTTCCGGCGAGCGGGCGGAGCAGCCCCGCCGCAACCCGCAGCAGGCTCGACTTGCCGGTGCCGTTGGGGCCGGTGACCAGCATCGCTTCCCCGGCGGCGAGCGTGAGATTGAGACTTTCGAACAACAGCCGCCCGCCGCGCCAGCAGGCCACGTCGCGCAGCGCGAGCAGGCTCAACCCGCGGCGTCCTCGAGCGCGTGCATGTCGTCGTCGCTGAGGCCGAAATGGTGGCCGATTTCGTGGATCAGGACGTGCGCGACGAGATGCTCGAGCGTTTCCTCGCTCTCGCTCCATTCGAGCAGGATTGGCGCGCGGTAGAGGAACACCTGATCGGGGAAGCGACCGCTTTCGTCGACGCTGCGCTCGGTCAGCGGGCGGCCGACGTAGAGGCCGGTCAGTTCGTAGGGGTCTTCGATGCCCATGTCGGCGAGCACGTCGTCCCCGGCGAATTCTTCGACCTGCAGCACGACGTCATGCGCGGTGGCGGCGAAGGGCTCGGGCAGACGATCGAGCGCCGCGCGAGCGAGGGCTTCGATCTCGGCAAGGCTGGGCGGGGGACCGAAGGCGCGCATGATGCAAGCGGTGTAGCGCGTGGGGCTCGGCTGCCAAGCGGGTTGTTCCTGCGGCTCCAAACCCCTAAGAGCCCGCGCAGTCCAGGCACAACATGAAGTGCGGAGCGGTGGCCGAGTGGTCGAAGGCGCTCGCCTGGAAAGTGAGTATACGGCAAAACCGTATCGAGGGTTCGAATCCCTCCCGCTCCGCCACCTCAGCAAATCAGCAACTAATCTTTCCCTCGCCCCCGCCAGCCATTCGTCGACGGCCACCTTTCGACGAACGGCGGATCACGGCCTTGCACCGTCGCTACAAATGTAGCACATGCTACAAATGTAGCTTCGGAGTCTCGCTGTGCTCAATCGCCTGCCACCCAAGGAACGCCAGATCGTCGACCTGCTCTATCAGCAGGGCGCACTGACCGCGTCGGAAGTGACCGACCGCCTGCCCGGAAGCCCGAGCGGCTCGGCGGTGCGGACGATGCTGAAGCGGCTGGAGGACAAGGGGTTCGTCCGCCGCGAGGATCATGAGCGCGGTTATCTCTACAGTCCGGCAGTGTCGGACCAGACCGCGCGAAAGTCGGCGCTGTCCGACGTGGTCCGGGTCTTCTTCAACGGCTCCGCCACCAGCGCCGCCAGTGCGCTGCTCGGCATGTCGGACAAGATCGAGACCAGCGAACTCGACGCGCTGGAGAAGATGATCGCCGAGGCGCGCAAGGCCAAGGGGAGCTGAGACGATGGAACTGTTGATCACCTTTGCGTGCAAGTCGGTGCTGATCGCCGGCGTCACTCTTCTCCTGCTGCGGATGCTGCGCGGCCGGTCGGCCGCCGAGCGCGGCATGGTCGCGCACCTCGGCCTGCTGGCGCTGGTCCTGTTCCCGCTGGGATCGATGTTCCTGCCCCAGCTGGTGGTGACCGCGCCGATCCTCGAGCCGATCCCGACCCAGCCGGCGCAGATCGCCGGCGGGCCGATCACCGACACGCCGCCGCTTCCGTCCGCCGAGGCATTCCAGGTCGCGGCAACGCCCGACCCATGGTGGCCGCTGCTGTACGGCATTCCGGTGGCGCTGCTGTTGGCGGTGACCCTGCTGGCGGTGCTGCGGCTGGTCACGCTGCGGGCCAAGGCGTCGGTGTTGGTCGAGCCGTCGTGGCTTTCCGCGCTGGCCCATGCCCAGCGGCGGATGGACTTCAAGAACGGCACTGCACTGCTTACCAGCAGCGAGCTCAAGTCGCCGATCAGCTGGGGTCTGTTCCGTCCGGTCATCCTCCTCAACGAGGAAGCGCTTGAAGCTCGCGCCGAGGCCGAGGCGATCATCGCCCATGAACTGGCCCATGTCCGCGGGCTCGACTGGGCCAAGCTGCTGCTCGGCCGGATCGCGACCGCATTGTTCTGGTTCAATCCTTTGGTCTGGATCCTGACCCGCGAAGCGCACCAGCTGCGCGAAGAGACGGCCGACGATGCGGTGCTCGCCGCCAATGTCGAAGGTGTCGATTATGCCCAGCTATTGGTCGGGGTCGCCCGCCACGACTGCAAGGGCCTGCTGCTCGCCAGCCACGGCGTTGCGCCGGGCAAGGGCAGCCTGACCCGCCGCGTCCAGCGCGTGCTCGACAACACGCTGCCGCGCACTCCGATGGGCAAGGGCTTTGCCGCCGGGCTGTTCCTGGGCGTGGTCGGAGCCGCGACGCCGCTTGCCGCGATCAGCTTCAGCCCGCGTGCCGCCGACGATTCTGCCGCGTCGGGCCTGTCGGTAGCCGCTGCCAGCCCCGCCGACTCGCTGCCCTCGCTGGTTGCGCAGTCGATGGCCGAAGCGACGGCCGTGACCACCGAGGCGGTCAGCATTGCCGTCTCGGGCAAGCAGGTCGCCAGCGCGGCCGCCGCCCGCGACGCCGACGCCGCCCGTGCCGAGGCGCAGGCCGCTGCCGCCGAAGCGCGCGAAGCGACTCGCCTGGCAATGGTCCATCCGCATCCCGCACCGCTTCCGCCTGCCGCGCCCGTTCCGCCGGCGCGTGTCCGCAACGTTGACGAGCAGATCGACCGCGCAATCGCGACCAAGGCGCTTGGCATCACGCCTGAATGGGCGGCCTCGATCCGCTCGGCGCTGCGCGGCATGCAGCTCGACGAGGGCGACCTCATGGGGCTTCGCGCGGTCGGGGCGACCCCCGACTGGGTGCGGGCGATGGCCGAGGCCGGCTATCGCACGGGCGACATCGGCGATCTCACCGGCGCCCGCGCCGTCGGCGTCAGCCCGTCCTATGTCGCCGAGCTGCAAGGGGCGGGCCTGCGCAACATCTCGCTCAGTGACCTGACCGCGGTGCGCGCGCTCGGTATCACCGGCCAGTCGATCCGGAAGCTGCGCGAGGCGGGCTATACCGGCCTGACGCCGAGCCGGATCATCGAGCTTCGCGCCGTGCGTATCAAGGAGTTCGCGACCGGTGCCAGCCTGCCGCCGCACAACTGGCCGCCCAACTTGCCGCGACGGAACCGAAGCGCCGCCTCGCCCGAGCCGCCGCAGACACCCGAGCCGCCCGAGCCCGACGACGGCGAATAACGCCCTCACCTGATCCGACCGATTGCCGAGACCGAACAAGCGCCCCGCCCGGGGCGAACGGGACCGGCTTGCCACCAGACTTGACGCTGAAAGGAGCATCCTCATGCACCGCTCGCTCGCCTTCTTCTTCGCGCTGATCCTCGCCACCGTGAGCATCGCCACCACCGGCCTTGCCGCCGATGCCGACATCCTTCGCTTCGAGGTGTCCAACTCGGGCAAGGACCGTCTCCAGCTCGCGCTGCGCCGTAACCAGGCGCCGGGGCGCACGTCGGGATCCACCTTCGAGGTCCGCGGACTGGCCGGTTTCGACCGCGCCGCGCTGACGAGGGACGGCGTTCCGGTCCGCTTCGCCCTGGTCCGCGAGCCCGGCCGGCTCGATTGCTCGGGCCGCAGTGAAGGCCGCCGGGCGCGGGGCAATTGCCGCTTCACCGGCGATCCGGCCTTTGCCTCCTTCCTGGTCGCCGCAGGCATGCGCCGCCCGACCGAGGGCGAGTGGATCGACCTGACCATGGTCGGCGCCAAGCGTTCGCTGGTCGAAGCGCTGCGTCAAGGCCGCTACGCCATGCCGTCCCCACGCGGACTGGCCGGCCTGACCGCGCTCAATGTCACGCCCGACTACATCCGCACCATGGCCGCCTCGGGCTATCGCCCGCGCCGGACTGAAGACTTCATCACGCTGAAGGCGCTCGACGTCTCGCCCGCCTATATCGCCTCGCTGAAGCGCGTGGGCTACGACCGGGTGCCGGTCGAGGAACTGATTCAGCTGAAGGCGCTGGGCGTCACCGCCGAGTTCATCGCCAGCTACCAGCGCCGGGGCTATCGCAACCTGTCGGTGTCGCGGCTGGTGCAGCTGAAGGCGCTTGGCATCCTGCCCGAGGAGATCGGACGCAGCGGATCGCGCCGACCGGTCGCGATGACCAGCGAAGGCGCGCCGGCGATCATGAGCGCGCTTCTGCCCTGAGCGGACCGCCGCTCGTCCACCCATCGAAACAGCAGTGTCGCTGATGACAACCGCCTTTTGGCGGAGGCCGGACTGCGGCCAACTTAGATCAAACAGGGGAATGATAATGCGTAGCCGAACCAGTCGGACAAGGTTGCTAGGGTTCGCGTCGATGGTGGCGCTGAGCGCTCCGGCCCTGGCCCAGGACGCCGCGCCCGCCACCGGGGACGCGCCGCCGCCGGTATCGGCACCGGCCGGGACCAAGCGGGTGTTCACGCCGGCCGACTTCACCCGCTTCGCCCCGCGCACCGCGCTCGACATGCTGAACCAGGTCCCGGGCTTTTCCATCCGCGGCGAGGACACCAGTTCGCGCGGGCTCGGCCAGGCGTCGGGCAACGTGCTGCTGAACGGCAAGCGTGTCAGCGGCAAGTCGACCGATCCGGTAACGGCGCTGCAAGCGATTCCTGCAGGCAACGTCACCCGCATCGAGATCGTCGATGCCGCCGAGGTCGACGTGCCGGGCCTGACCGGGCAGGTCGCCAACGTCGTCTACGAAGCCAAGAAAAAGATCAGCGGGCAGTTCACCTACCGGCCCGAGTTCCGCGCCCATTATGCCGACCCGCTCTACACCCGCGGCGACGTGTCGGTCAGCGGTACGACCGGACCGGTAGAATATACCGTCAGCCTCAAGAACGACGCCAGCCGCAGTTCGGCGGGCGGGCCGACGGTCATCACGCGCGGCGACGGCAGCCTGTTCGAGACCCGCGACGACAGGTGGACCGGCAATTTCGACCAGCCGCAGATCAGCGGCCAGTTCAAGCTCGACGGCCCCGGCTCGTCGCTCGGCAACCTCAATCTCCTCGCCCGCCGCTTCAACTATCGCTTCGACGAGATCAGCCGCCGCGACCGGGCCAGCGGGCCCGACCTCGAGCGCGAACTGAGCCAGCGCGAGAAGGGCTATAATTACGAAGCCGGCGCGGATTACGAATTCGCGCTTGGCGGCGGACGGCTGAAATTCATCGGCCTGACCCGTTCGTCCGACGAGCCGTTCTTCCAGTCCGCGCTGCTGACGTTCAACGACGCCAGCCCGCAGATCGGCAGCCGCTACGTCCAGGACGGCAAGTCGAAAGAGCTGATCGGCCGCAGCGAATTTCGCTGGAAATGGGGCAAGACCGACGTCCAGCTGTCGGGCGAGGCGGCGTTCAACAGCCTCGACCTCGTCTCGCGCCTTTACTCGCTGAAGGCCGACGGCAGCTATGCCGAGGAATTCTTCCCGTCGGGCACCGGCAAGGTCAGCGAGGATCGCTACGAAGCGCTGGCGACGATGGGCCGGCCGCTGTCGAGCAAGTTGTCGGTGCAGCTGGTAGCAGGCGGCGAATGGTCGACCATCGTGCAGGAAGGCCCGGGCGGCAAGGAGCGTAGCTTCTTCCGGCCCAAGGGTTCGCTCAATTTCGCGGCGCAGGTGACGCCGACCTTCAACGCCAATTTCAAGATCATCCGCCGGGTCGGGCAGCTCGACTTCGGCCAGTTCCTTGCCCGCGTGTTCCTCGACAACGACAACCAGAATGCGGGCAATCCCGACCTCGTTCCGACCCAGCAGTGGCGCTACGAGCTTGAACTGGCGAAGGATCTCGGCCGCTACGGCAAGACCCGGGTCAACCTCGTCGCCGCGCTGTTCGAGGATTTCGTCGACATTATCCCGATCGGCCTGACTGGGGAATCGCCGGGCAACATCGACAAGGCGCGGGCCTATGCGATCGACTGGAACAGCACCTTCCAGCTCGATCCGCTGGGGGTGAAGGGCGCGCGGATCAACCTTCGCGCGCTGGCGCAGTTCAGCAGCATCCGCGATCCGCTGACCGGCGACAAACGCCCGCTGTCGAGCTTTACCGACCGGCTGATCGAGGCCGATTTCCGCCACGACATTCCGGGCAGCGACTGGGCCTATGGCGTGAACGGCAATTACAGCCATGTCACCCGCGCCTTCCGCCTGAACGAGGTCGGGCGGCAGTGGGAGGGCCCGGTGTGGCTCGGCGCGTTCGTCGAGAACAAGGACGTGTTCGGACTGACCGTCCGGGCGTCGGCCGGTAATCTCCTCAATGCCCGCAGCCGGTGGGACCGAACGGTCTACGCCGGCCGCCGCAACAGCGCCCCGATCGATTTCGTCGAAAAGCGCGATCGCCTGATCGGCCCGATCTTCTCGCTCAGCGTGAAGGGGACCTTCTAGCGCGCAAAGACCTTGTCTAGATCGCCCGTCACCAGCGGATGGTAGATCGGGCGGGCCAGCGGATAGACCCGCCGCGCGATCGGCCGGCCCCAGCTCTGGTCCTTGTCCAGAGCAAGGAACAGCGGGCGCACGAACTTGCGGCGGCCATTGGCCTGCAGGAACGCCTCGATTGCCGGGACGGCGGGATCGTGGCGGTTGGCGACCGCGAGGCTCGCCCAGGCGAATTTCAGCTCGTTGTTGCCGATGGCGTTGAGGCCGAACGCGCGCTCCAGCGCGTCGAGGCTGGCGCGGCTCTGCTGGCGCGGCAGGCGATTGAGGAAGCGGAGGCGCTCGTCTGTGGTCCAGCGCGCCCAGGCGGCGGTGGGCAGGGTGCCGGCGGCGTGGGCGGCAACCGCCGCATCGACCTCGGCAAAGGCCTGGCGGTCGGCGGGCACGGCGTTGCTCGGCAGGCCCGGCTCATACACCCAGCGGTCAAGCTTCATTCGTTGCTCCAGCGCCGCATCGCCGCGCACCAGGTCGCCGCGGACGGCCGCCAGGAATTGCGCGCTGGTGACCGGCTGGAAAGCGTGTTCGTCGAACCATTTGCGCAGGAACGGGTCGAAGCGCGCGCGGCCGACGTTGCTTTCGATCATGCGCAGGAAAGCGGCGCCTTTCTCATAAGCGATGTCGGTCATGCCGTCGTCGGGACTGCGGCCCCGCAGGTCGATCGCGAGGCGCGTATCGCCGCTCGGCAAATTCTTGAGCTCGCCGTTAAGGCTGTCGATGCCGAGCGCGATTTGCTGGTCGGCGACGCGCTTGCCGTAGATCGCTTCGACGATGCGGCTGGTGGCGTAGGTGGTGGTGCCTTCGTTGAGCCAGAAGTCGGCCCAGGTCGCGTTGGTGGCAAGGTTGCCCGACCAGCTGTGCGCCAGTTCGTGGGCGATCAGGCTGACCAGGCTCTTGTCCCCGGCGATGAAGGTCGGGGTAAGGAAGGTGAGCGTCGGGTTCTCCATCCCGCCGAAGGGGAAGGAGGGCGGCAGCACGATCATGTCGTAGCGGCCCCAGCGATAGGGGCCGAACAGGCGCTCCGCGGCTTCGACCATCTTTTCGGTGTCTTCGAGTTCGCGCGTGGCGGCGGGCAGGGTCGCGGGCTCGGCCCAGACGCCGGTGCGGGCACCGAGCGGCTGGAACTTGAGGTCACCGATCGCGATGGCGATGAGATAGGGCGCGACCGGTTTGTCCATGTGGAAGCGGAAAGTCTGTGTGCCGCCGGTGCTGGCGATGATCTCGTCCGATTTCAGCCCGCTCATCACCGCGGTGAGGCCCATCGGGACCGTGATCCGCGCCGCCCAGGTCTGGCGGATGCCGGGGCTGTCCTGGGTCGGGATCCAGGTCCGATTGAGGATGGCCTGGCCTTGGCTGAACAGGAAGGGCTGGCGCTTGCCGGCGGTCTGCTCGGGGGTGAGCCATTGCAGCGCCGCCGCGTCGCGGGCGGTATAGGCGACGCGGATCTTGCGCGTCGCGTTGCCGAGCTGGACGGTCAGCGGGCGGCCAAGCGCGGCGTCCTTCGCGCCATAAGCGAACGCTAGCGGCGCACCGGTCGCGGCGTCGATCACCGCGCTCACCTGATAGCCGTCGCTGTCGAGCACGATGGCGCGTGCAGTCGGCTGGCGATCGATGTCCAACGTCGCGGTGCCGCTAACCGCCCTGGCGGCGAAGTCGAAGCGCAGATCGAGGTCGACATGGGTGACCCGCGCTTCGAGCGGCCGCGCATAGCTGTGGGGGTCGGCCGCATCGGCGGTGGCGAGCACCGGCGCGATCGAAGGCGTGGAGGCGGTGCCGGGGACCATCGTCTGACAGGCCGAAAGAGCAAGGGCGGAAGCGAGCAGGAGAGCGAGGCGGGTCATGTTTTCCTTCCGGGAGCCGAACGCTTGAAATGCCAAATTTGACGAACCGCGCACGCCGTCGACGCGGCCGACCTATGAGTAAATCTGTCGCCTGCGCGTTGGCTTAGCCAGTCTTTCAAGGCAAGTTTTCAGGACAAGGCGCCGCGCAACGCTTTTGCCGTGCCGGCAAGCGCTCCCTGCAATCAAAAATTCAGATATTCGCTCAGCGTCAATGTGAATGGCCTGCTGACCTCGGCCGCGAGTGGATCGAACATCACGCTGGAAGTCATCGCGAATGACGGCACCCTGGTCGGGCCGGGGGACCCCTGCAATGCGCAGGCGGACAGTTTCATCCTGTCGAACCCCAAGGGTGTGTCGATCGGCGGCAACGCCATCACCGGCCTTGGCGCATCGGGGCAGGAAGCGGTGGCCGGCGAGATCAACTCGATCGCCATCGGCAATCGCGCCCAGACCGATCCGCTGGCGCTGGGATCGATCGCGATCGGCACCGATGCTACCATCGGCGCGGGCGGAACCGGTTCCGTCGCGCTTGGCGAGGGCAGCAACGTCACCGTGGCGAACAGCGTCGCGCTGGGCGCCGGATCGGTTGCTTCGCGTGGGCCCCAGCCTGGGTCGGTCGGCGAAGTGTCGGTCGGTGCTCCGGGGGCGCTTCGCCAGATTACCAATGTCGCCGACGGCACCGCCGTCAGCGATGCCGCAACGGTCGGCCAGCTTCAGTCGGTCGCCACCCAGCTGACCAGCAATTCGGTCCAGTACAGCAACAGCAGCAGCACCAGTGTCGTGCTTGCGGGGGCGGGCGGGACCGTGGTCAGCAATGTCGCGGCCGGCGCCCTGTCGGCCTCGTCGAGCGAGGCGGTGAACGGCTCGCAATTGTTCGCCACCAATCAGCAGGTCGCCGCCAACACCAGCACTATCACCACGCTTCAGGGCGATGTGACGCAGTTGCAGACCGATGTGGCGAACAACACGACGGCGATTGCCAATTTGTCGGCCGGGGTGGCGGGCAATGTGACCAGCATCACCCAGCTCCAGACCGACGTCGTGGATATCCGCCCCGATCTCGATGCCTTGTCGCAGACGGTCACCAACCTCACCATCGGCAATGCGGGACCCGTTCGCTACAGCAATGCGGCGACCCCGACGGTCGAGAATGGCGGCACGGCGACGAATGACGTGACCCTGGTCGGGGCGAGCGCCGGGGCGGTGCGAGTCCATAATGTCGCGGCCGGCGTGGTCGCGGCAGGCTCGACCGACGCGGTGAACGGCGGCCAGCTGGCGGCGACCAACGCCACGGTGGCGACGGTGCAGGTGACCGCCAACCAGGCGCTGGCGCTGGGCCAGAATGCGGTCGCTTACGACAGCACGGCGCGGACCAGCGTGACGCTGGGCGGGACCGGAGCCGCGCAGGCGGTGCAGCTGCGCAATGTCGCCGCGGGAACACTCGGTACCGACGCGGTCAATCTCAATCAGGTCCGCGACCTTGCCGACAATGCGCTGCGGTCGGCCAATGCCTATACCGACCAGCGCCTGTCCGCCTTGAACTTCAATCTCGGCGAAGCGCGCAAGGAAGCCCGGGCGGGGTCGGCGGCGGCGCTGGCCGCGGCGGGCATGCCCCAGGCGATGGACGCCGGCGCCAACATGATTGCGGCCGGGGTCGGCACTTATGGCGGGCGGACTGCGATTGCCATCGGTGGATCGCACCGCACCGAAGACGGCAGGGCCGTGTTCCGGATCGGGGTCACCTACGACAGCAGCAGCCGGGTCGGCGCCAGCGGCGGCGCGGGTATCCAGTTCTGACCCTAAGCACGGCGGGGAGCGGGGCGATGAGCGCCCTCCCCGCCGTGCCCCGCTCGCAATAAACGGGGCGGCCCGCTATATGCGGGCAGATGGCCACCGACAGCGCCCTTCTGTCCGACCAGCCGCCGGCCCGCCGGCGCGCGCGGGCGCTGGCGCCGCGCAAGGGGCCGATCGCGCGCACCGTCGGGCTCGACGCACCCTTCTTCGCCGACAAGAATCGCGCTTTCTGGGTGCTGCAATCGGCCGGCTGGATCGGCTATTTCATGCTGCGCACGCTGGGCGGCATCGCCAACGAAGTGCCGGCGATGTTCGTGGTGCACACGCTGCTGCTGACCGCGACCGGCTATTCGCTGACCCTGCTGCTCGCCAGCCTTTATCGCCGCCTGATCACCATGCGCGCGATCTATACGGTGATCCTGAGCCTCGCCGCCGTTGGCCTTGCCTCGGGCGCCTTTTCGATCATCGAGACCTGGAGCCACGCGACCTTCGTGCGGCCGGGGGCCAATCCGGTCGGGGTGCAGCTGTTCGGCGCGATCCTGCTTAACTTCGCCCTGCTCGCGGCGTGGTCGGCGCTTTACTACGGGATCAACTACTATCTGCTGCTGGAAGAGGAGATCGACCAGCGCACCCGGCTGGAAAGCCAGGCGTCGAGCGCGCAGCTGGCGATGCTGCGCTATCAGCTCAACCCGCATTTCCTGTTCAATACGCTGAACTCGATCTCGACGCTGGTGCTGCTGAAACAGACCGAGCGGGCCAATGCGATGCTGGCGCGATTGTCGAGTTTCCTCCGCTACACGCTGGCCAACGAGCCCACCGCGCAGGTCACGCTGGCGCAGGAAGTGGAAACGCTGAAGCTGTACCTCGAGATCGAGAAAATGCGCTTCGAGGACCGGCTTCGGCCGCACTTCCGGATCGAGGCGCAGACCATCGGGGTGCGGCTTCCCAGCCTCCTGCTTCAGCCCTTGGTCGAGAATGCGATCAAATATGCGGTGACGCCGAGCGAAACGGGGGCCGACATTTGGGTCACCGCCATTCCCGAAGGCGATAACGTGCGGATCGAGGTCGCCGACAACGGGGCGGGCGGGCAGGATGCATTGGTCGCCACGCAGTCGACCGGCGTCGGTCTGGCGAATACCCGCGACCGTCTGGCGCAAGCCTATGGCGAGCGGCATCGTTTCGCGACACGCAAGAACGAACAAGGGGGCTTTAGCGTTATCGTAGAAATTCCGCTCGACGCGCGGCCGCTTGGCTGACGCGAAGACACGGATCAGAACCAAGAAGGACCTCCATGACCATTCGCACCATCCTCGTCGACGACGAGCCGCTGGCCACCCAGGGGCTGATGCTCCGGCTCCAGGCGCATGACGATGTCGAGGTGATCGCCACCGCCAGCAACGGCCGCGAAGCGATCCGGGCGATCAAGACCCACAAGCCCGACCTCGTTTTCCTCGACATCCAGATGCCGGGGTTCGACGGCTTTTCGGTGATCCAAGGGCTGATGGACGTCGATCCGCCCTTGTTCGTGTTCGTCACGGCTTATTCCGAGCATGCGCTGCGCGCGTTCGAGGTGCAGGCAGTGGATTATCTCGAAAAGCCGGTGCTTGAGGACCGGTTGGCGACGACCATGGAGCGGGTCCGCCAGCGCCTTGCCGAAAAGGGCGCGCAGCAGCATGCCGAGCGGTTGGCCGAAGCGCTTGCCGAGCATGCACCGGAAGCCGCCGAGGAGATTGGCGAGAGCGCTCCTGCCGCGGCGCCCGAATCCGGACGGTTCGAGAAGATGATCAACATCAAGGATCAGGGGCAAATCTTCCGGGTCGACGTCGACACCATCGAGCGGATCGATGCGGCGGGCGACTACATGTGCATTCAGACCGGCGACAACACGCTGATCCTGCGCGAAACCATGAAGGACCTCGAGAAGCGCCTCGATCCGCGGCGCTTCCAGCGGGTGCACCGCTCGACGATCGTCAATCTCGACCTCGTCCGGCAGGTGAAGCCGCACACCAACGGCGAATGCTTCCTAGTGCTCAATTCGGGTGCGCAGGTGAAGGTCAGCCGGAGCTATCGCGACGTGGTTGCCCGTTTCGTTCATTAAGGCGACACGAGGGGCGTTGCCGCCGCCCCCCTGTGCGCTAGACTGAGCCGATGACGGGCAGGGGCGCGGACGCACTCTCCGGGTTCGATTTCAAGCGCATCCTCGGCATCGCCGACGCGCTGCCGATGCCGCTTGCGCTGATCGGCCGCGACGAGCGCTACCAGTTCTGTAACCAGGCGCTGGCCGAATTCCTCGAACGGCCACGCAGCGCAATCCTTGGTCAGCCGATCGGCGAGGTGATCGGCAAGGTCGCATATGAGATCCGCAAGCCGCTGATCGCCGCTGCGCTGGCCGGCGAGCGGCAATGGTTCGCCGCCGAATATGCGCATCCGAGCCGCGGCACGGTGGCGATCCAGACCCAGTATCTGCCGCAGGTCGACCCGGACGGGACCATTTCGGGGATTGTGATCCTCGTTACCGACGTCACCGAACAGCGAGTGGCGGAGCGCGCGATCCGCGAATCGGAAGCGCGCTTCCGGCGGATCGCCAACAATGCGCCGGTGATCATGTGGGTGACCCGGCTCGACCGGCACCGCGAGTTCGTCAATGACGAGTATCTGAGCTTCACCGGCGTGGCTCGCGATCAGGTCAATGCGCACGAATGGCGCGATTTCATCCATCCCGACGATTTCGAACAGGTGGTGGTGGACAGCATGGCGGGCGAAGCTTCGCGCCGGCCGTTCACTCTCGAAGCGCGCTACAAGAGGGCGGACGGGATCTATCGCTGGCTGCGTTCGGTCTCGAGCCCGCGGTTCGGTCCGGACGGCGAACTGATCGGCTTCATCGGGGCGGCGTTCGACATCACGCTCGCCAAGGAAGCCGAGCTGGAACTGCGGCGGCAGGTGGATGAGCGCACCGCCGAGGTCCGCGACAGCGAGGCGCGGCTGCGGGCCATTTTCGACAGCGTGCGCGAAGTGGTCGTGCTGCTCGACACCGACGGCACCGTGTTGCAGCTCAACCGAACGCAGGCGAGCTGGCGGCACAAGCGGGCGGACGATGCGATCGGCAAGAAGCTGTGGGAGGCACCCACGCTCGCGGCCTATCCCGAACATACCGAATCGGTGCGCGGCGCTGTCGAGGTCGCGGCGACCGGTGTGCCCGTCACCCGCGAAATCATTCTCGAAAAGGCAGGCGCGCAGACGGCTTACCTCGACGTCTCCTTCGGCCCGGTCGCCGGCCGTGACGGGTCGGTCAAGTATATCCTGTTCGAAGCGCGCGACGTCACCGAGCTCAAGGCCGCGCAGGAGCAGCTTCGCCAGAGCCAGAAGATGGAAGCGCTCGGCCAGCTGACCGGCGGCATCGCGCACGATTTCAATAACCTGCTGACAGTGGTGGTCGGCGGCCTCGACCTGATCGTCCGCCGGGCCGAGGATCCGAAGCTGGGGCGCTATGCCCGCAACGCGCTGGAAGCGGCGGAGCGGGGTGCGCGGCTGACCGCGCAACTGCTTGCATTCAGCCGGGTCCAGCGGCTCGAAGTGCGCCCGACGCTGGTGGAGCCGCTGATTGCGAACATGCGGCCCCTGCTTCGCAACGTGCTGGGACCGGGGATCGAAAAACGAATCGAGCTCGACGAGACCGCGATTCCGGTGCTGGCGGACCCGACCCAGCTGGAGCTGGCGGTGCTCAACCTCGCCATCAACGCGCGCGATGCCATGCCGGGCGGCGGACTGCTGTCGATCACCACCCGCCCGGTCAGCGTCGGCAACGACGCCGAACTCGACCCGGGCGATTATCTCGAGCTCAGTATCGGCGACACCGGGACCGGGATGCCGGCGGAGGTGGTCGCGCGAGCGTTCGATCCGTTTTTCACGACCAAGGAGGTGGGCAAGGGCACGGGGCTCGGCCTGTCGATGGTTTATGGCGTGGCGCGCCAGTCGGGCGGCACGGCGCGGATCGAAAGCCGCCCCGGTGAGGGCACGACCGTTCGCTTGTATTTTCCGCGGGCGCAGGCCGCCGTCGGGCCGGAGAACGCGGAAAGCGACGCGGCGGACGAGAGCAGCGTTTCGGTCGGACAGGCCGCGACGGTGCTGGTCGTCGATGACGATCCCGATGTCCGGGGCTTTGTCGTCTCCAGCCTCGAAGAGCATGGCTATCAGGTCGCCGAAGCCGCCGATGGCGAAGCGGCGCTGGCCGAGTTCCGGCGGCAGACGCCCGATCTGGTGGTGCTCGATTATCTGATGCCCGGCATGTCGGGCGCACAGGTTGCGCGCGAGATGCGTGGCCTCCGGCCCGAGCAGCCGATTCTGTTCGTGTCGGGTTACAGCGAGACCGATGCGATCCGCGCCGCGGCGCCGGGGGCGGCGCTGTTGTCGAAGCCGTTCCGCTCCGAAGCCCTCGCCGCCGCCGTCCGCAAGGTGTTGAGCGGGGCCTGAGCCCCGCTCTTTTCCGTCCTTACAGCTTCACGCTCAGTTCGAGGCCGTAGGTCCGCGGGGTGCCGAAATTGGCATATTCCCCGGTCACGCCGTTGACCGCGCCGGTGGTCGGGTTGGGCAGGCTGGTCGACGGATCGCGGCGGTAGATATATTGTTCGTTGAAGAGGTTGCGCGACCAGGCCGCCAGCGTGAACAGGTTGTTGCCGAACGCGATGTCGGCCAGCGCCAGCCGCGCGTTGACGACGAAGCTGCTGTCGTTCTTGGTCGCATATTCGGCGAAGCTTTGCGTGCCCTGGTTGTAATTGCCGTCCATGTGGAAGCGCAGCTTGGCGTTGTTCCAGGCGAGCGGCAGTTCATAGTCGATCGCGCCGTTGGCGACGTTGCGCGGGGTGAAGACGATGAACACCGGGACCAGCGGGCTGCCCGGACGCTGTGGGTCGGCGGTGTCGGGAACCTTGGTGTAGGTGTAGGCGTAAGCGCCCGACAGCTGGAGGTTGTCGGTCACGCGGGCGATGAAGTCGACTTCCAGCCCACGGATCTTGGTCGTGCCGGGGGCATTGATCGTGTCCAGCGTGTTGCGGGTCGAGGTGCCGCCGGTCGAGACCACGGTGGAGAAGTCGACCTGGCTGCCGGTGCGATCCATGATGTAGGCGGCGGCGTTGACGCGCAGGCGACGGTCGAACCACTCGGTCTTGGCGCCGATCTCGTAGCTCTTGACGTCTTCGGGGCCGAATTCGCGATATGTCACCGAGCGCGACGACGCGCCGCCCGAGCGATAGCCGGTCGCATATTTGGCATAAAGGTTGATCGAGCGGGTCGGCTCATAGGCCACCGTCACCAGTGGATTGAACCGGTTGGTGTCGAGGTCGAGCGTGCAAAGCGGCGCCGTGGTCAGGGTCGGCGGGCAGCGCGAAGGCTGGTTGTTGAAGAGGTAAAGGACGCCGTCCTTCTTGTCGTTGGTGTAGCGGCCGCCGACGGTGAGATGGAGTTTCTCCATTCCCGGCGGGGTCCAGGTCGCCTGGCCGAAAACGGCCCGGCTGCTGGAGGTCACGCGGCTGCCGCGATCGATCGAGCGGCAGCCCGGAAGCGAGCCGAAGCCGCCCGAGCCGGTGCAGGGGTCGACCACGGTATAGGCGGTGCCATCGGCGTTCCAGCGCAGCGAGCTGGGAGTCGCGGCTTCTTCGAACGCCTTTTCACGGAACCAGTAGACGCCGAACACATAGTCGAGCTGATCGGCGAGGCGGCCGACGGCCTGGAATTCCTGGCTGTACTGATTCTGTTCGAGGTAGGAGAGCGAGTAGCGCGAGAACAGGCCATTGGGCGAGAAAACCGGCGGGCGGTGGGCACCGCCGACATTGTCCCACTGATCGACGCTGACGTCGCGATAGGCCGAGATCGAGCGCAGTTCGAGCCAGTCGGCGACGTTCCAGCGCAGGTTGGCCGACACGCCGCGGGTCTTGTCGACCGACGGGCGCTGCGGAACGCCGATGTCGGCGACCTTTTGCACGCGGTCGGGGACGATCTGGACCAGCGGGGGAAGCGGGCGGACCTGGCTCGACGGGAGCGAGCCAGTTAGGGTGCCGACCGGATAGCCGTTCGGATTGAAGTTGATCAGCTGGCTGTAGAAGGGCGTGTTCTTGTCCTTGCCCGCATCGAAGGCGAAGTCGGCGACGAAGTCCGCGCTCGGCTTGAAGCGCATCTTCGCTTGGAAGCCCTTGCGATCGTAATAGCCGAAGTCCTTCTGACCCGGCAGCGGGTTTTCGGTGATGCCATCGCGATAGTCGGCGGCGGCGTCGAGCTTGAACGAGAAGGGGCCGATCGCCGGCAGGTCGAGGTGGATGTTGCCATTGACCGCGCTGTAGTTGCCGGCGCCGATGCTGGCGCGCAGGCCGAAGCGGCCGGTCGGGGCCTTGGTGATCATGCTGACCGCGCCGCCCGAGGTGTTGCGGCCGAACAGCGTGCCCTGCGGACCCTTCAGCACTTCGATCCGCTCGATATCGAGCAAAGCGGCGCCGAGGCCCTGCTGACGGCCGAGGTAGACGCCGTCGAGATAGACGCCGACGCCCTGTTCGCGCGCGGGCTGGTTGGCGTCGAGCGGCACGATGCCGCGAATGCCGATGGTGACCGCCGACTGCCGCGCTTCGAAGGTCGCGACCCGGAGGCCGGGGATCGAGCCGTCGCCGAGGTCGAGCAGGCTCTGGACCGAGCGATCTTCCAGCGCCTGCGCGCTGGCGACCGAAATGGCGATCGGCGTGCGCTGAAGGTTGGTGACCTGCTTGGTCGCGGTGACGACGATTTCCTCGAGGCCGTCGGCATTGGTGCGCGGCGCCTGGTCGCTGGCGATTTCCTCGTCAGCAGCGGGGGTGCCGGCGGTGGTGGCTTCCTGCGGCGGCTGAGCCGGGCCGGCCTGGGCGAGCGCCGGCAGCGACGCGCCGGTCATGAGCAGAAAGGCAGCGGCCCGAAGGCCGGTCGAATGCGTGTTGGTCATGGTTATCCCTGTTCCCCCGGCGGGCCGCGCCGGCTCTGAGCGGGGCCCTAGGGGTCAAGGGAGACAGGATGATTTCGGCTCGTGAACGGTTCGGTGTCGGAGCCGTGACGGGTGTGTGACTCTGGCCGTCAGCTCGCGAGCTTGCGGGCGTCGAGGCCGAGGACGAGCTGGTTGGCGCGTTCGTAGGACAAGGGCTTGCCGAATAGATAACCCTGGATGGTATCGCAGCCGAGCTGGCGCATCCGTTCGAAATCTTCGGCGGTTTCGACGCCTTCGGCGGTGACAGACATACGGAAATCCTTGGCGAGCTGGACGATCGACTTGATGATCGCGACGTTGCCCGGGCGGGTGCCGGCATCGCGCACGAAGCTGCCGTCGATCTTGAGCTTGTGGAAAACGGCTTTGTTCAGATAGCCAATCGACGAATAGCCGGTGCCGAAGTCGTCGAGCGCGATGCCTACGCCGAGCGAACGCAGGCGGCCGAGGATGTCGAGGCTGCGGCTCGAGCTGTCGAGGAACACGCCTTCGGTGACTTCGAGCTCGATCCGGTTGCCCGGCAACTTGTGGCGAGCGAGCGCCTGGCTGACGACGTTGGGCAGGTTGGGCAGGATGATCTGCTTGGGGCTGACGTTCAAGGCGACGGTGATCGGCTCTGGCCAGCTGGCGGCGGCGCGGCAGGCTTCCTCGATGATCAGTTCGCCCAAGGGGCCCATCAGGCCGCATTCCTCGGCCACCGGGATGAAGACGTTGGGGGGCACGAAGCCGCGGCGCGGGTGGTTCCAGCGGACCAGGGCCTCGAACCCGACCAGCTTCTGGTTCTTGGCGCTGACCAGGGGCTGGAAGTTCAAGTAGAATTGGCGGCTTTCGAGCGCCGCGCGCATGTCGGCTTCGAGGCGGACGCGGTCTTCCTGCTCGCTTTGCAGTTCGGAGCTGAAATAGCGCACCACCCCGCGGCCGGCGTCCTTGGCTTGGTAGAGCGCGAGGTCGGCCTTGAGGATGAGGTCGTCCACCGTGGCGCCGTCGATCGGGCCGAAGGCGCAGCCGACCGAGACGCCGATGCGGATTTCGGTGCCGTCGATCGAATAAGGCTCGGCGATCGCCATGATGATCCGGTCGGCGAGTTGCTCGACCTTGCGGCGGCTTTGCGCGTCGGGGACGACGATGGCGAATTCATCGCCGCCGAGGCGCCCGACATGGCCGTCGCTGGAGACTTCGTCGCACAGACGCTTGGCGACCGCCTGGAGGACGGCGTCGCCCTTGGGGTGGCCGAAGGTGTCGTTGACCGGCTTGAACCCGTCGAGATCGAGAAACATGATCGCGCAGGGGACATTGCCGGCGGTCGCGCCGCGCAGGGCTTCGCCCAAGAGCTGACGGACCCGGCCGCGATTGGGCAGACCCGACAGCACGTCGACGTTGGCGAGGTGGGTCAGCCGCTCCTGCGTGTGGCGGACGTCGGTGATGTCGAGGCCGACGCCGCGAAACCCTTCGAATCGGCCGGCGGTATCGATGATCGGATCGCCCGACAGCGAGATCCAGCGATTGCCGCGCGCGGTGCGCAGTTCCATTTCGAGGTTGGTGAAGGGCTGTTTGTCGAGCAGCACGCGGCCAAGATCGGTGTGGGCGCCGAGCAGGCTGGGCAGCGAATGGCCGAGGATCTGTGTCGAGGGCTTGCCGATGAGGGCGCCCATACGGCTGGAGATGTAGCCGACGCGGTTTTCCGAATCGACCTGCCACAGCCAGCCCACGCCGCGCTGTTCATATTCCTGAAGCAGCAGCGAAGCGCTTTCGGATTGCGAGCCCATGTCGGCATTGGTCTTGAGCTGGCCCGCGGCCCAGCGCGCGACGATTAGGATGCCGGTGATCGACACCCCCATCACGAACAGCATGGCGAGCAGCTGCTGGAACCCGACGGTGGATTTCATGAAGAGCAGCGGCACGCCCATGCCGAGGGTGAAGGCGCTCATCCAGGCGACCGCGCAGGCGAACACCACGACGAGGCCGAGGCCGGCGATGCCGACGCCGGCGATCAGGGTGCCGGCGATCACCTGGCCGGCAGTCGACAGGGTCGGGAACAGATAGATCGGCAGGCTGAGCCAGATGAGCGCGCGGGCGACGACGTCGCCGATCATCATCCACAAGGGTACCGACTGACCGGCGCGACCGACGCAGGTCACCGCCTGGCTCTGGCTCCAGCGCATGGCGAAGAAGTTCACCAGGCCGACGATTCCCGTCCAGCCGAGCAGCAGGCTGGCCCCGACCGATCCCCACAGGGCGGCGGTGAACAGCACGGCGGCGGCGATGTTGGTCAGCGCGAAAAAGGGTGCCAGCTCGCCGCGGGCGATCAATTGGACATCCTTGAGCGGCGAAGCGGCGGAACCGCTGTCACGCGAAATTCCGGCTGACTCACCGTCGGGCAGCCGCGCAGCAATCATGCGCTTGTAGCGGTCTGGGGCTTCGTACATCGCTCAATCACACTCCTGAACAAACCGGAGGTAGAGCGACTGGGTTGAGACGGAGTTAAGAACGCGGGCGTCGAAGCGCGTCGGGATCGAGCCGCGGGCTGCCGGCGGCGGCGGCTTCGGCGGCGCGGATGGCGTCGGCAATCCGGCGGTTTACGGGGGCCGGCAGGCCGAGCGCGGCGGCCCTGGCGATCACCGCGCCCTGCAGCTCATCGATCTCGGTCGGGCGGCGGCGTTCGAGGTCTTCCCACATCGACGAACGCGCCGAGGCATCGATTCGCACCCCGCGGCGGCTGAGGAGCCGGAACAGGAAATTTGGCAGGCGAAGGATTCGTGGGAAGCGGGTGACGGGCACCTTGCCGAGGCTCCACGGCTGGATGCCTTCGGCGCGCAGCACCGCCAGCGCTTCGTCCTGCGCGGCGGCGAGGAGCAGGCGCCAGCGGCGGTCGGCAAGCTGCTGGCGCAGGGTCAGGCCGGACAAAGCGTTCAGGCCGTTGTTGAGATTATAGACGAGCTTGCCCGCCAGCACCGCCGCCATGTCGGGATGGGCGAGGATGTCGAGGTGCGGGGCGACCAGCGGCGGGGCGCCGGCTTCGATCACCAAGGGTCCCGAGGTGCCGCGGTGAAAGCGGCCCTGGCCCTCATGCAGCACGTTGAAGCTGACCATGCCGGCGAACACCGGGCGGCCGGGCAGGGCGGTGCGGAGAAGGGCGGCATTGTTGAGGCCGTTCTGGAGGCTGATCACCGCCGCGCCCGCGGGGGCATGCGCGGCGATCAGGGCCGCCATCTCCTCCGTCGCGCCGCTTTTCACCGTGACGAGGACGAGGGCGGCATGGGCAAGCGCGGCGGCTGGGTCGGTCTCGACGTGCAGCCGGCTGGCCCCGAGCGTTTCGCTCCACCCTTCGAAGCTGGTGAGGGTGAGGCCGTGCGCCGCGATTTCCCCGGCCATCCGGGGTCGGGCGAGCAGCACCACCTCTTCCCCGCCGAGCGCGAGCAGCCCCCCGACGAAGCAGCCGATGCTTCCCGCGCCCGCAATGACGATCCTGCCGCTCACGTCCTTTGTGGTGCGCCAGGTCCGGGCGGTTGACAAGGCGGGCGCTTGGCCGGAAAGACGGCCGCATGATCCGGAACTGGCATCACTGGCGGAACATTGAGACGGCGGCGCGATGGCGCTGGCGGTAGGTCCCCTGCACCTTCCACCAGCATAAACCCAACCAGATGCGACCCGCCTTTACCGGCGGGTTTTTTGTTGTTCCGATGAGGCCGCTTTCATGACTGCTACCGCCCATTACACCGCCGTCATCCCCTCGACCCCGCCGGTCGATGCGGGTCCGGTGCCCAATCCGCTGCCGCGCCTGCTGGCGGGCGAGGATCTGAGCGCCGACGACAGCCAGCATCTGTTCGAGCGGCTGGTGCTGGGGAGGCTCGAGCCGGGCGAAATCGGCGGCATGCTGATCGCGCTGCGGATGAAGGGCGAAACGCCCGAAGAGATGATCGGCGCGGCGCAGGCCCTGCTGGCAGCCGCAACGCCGTTCGAGCGGCCGGACGGGTTGTTCGCCGATTGCTGCGGGACGGGGGGCGACGGGGCCGGGACGATCAACGTCTCGACCGCCGCCGGCTTCGTCGCGGCGGCCGCGGGACTCAAGGTCGCCAAGCACGGTAACCGCTCGGTATCGAGCAAATGCGGGTCGGCCGATGTGCTGGAAGCGCTGGGTGCCAGGATCGAACTCGACCCGGCACGGGCGCGGCAAGTACTGGACGAGACCGGCTTCACCTTTCTGTTCGCTCCCGCTTACCATTCGGGAATGAAGCATGCCGCGGTGGTCCGCCGGCAACTGAGCGTACGCACGGTGATGAACCTGCTCGGCCCCTGCGTGAACCCGGCGCGGCCGCCGGTGCAGCTGTTGGGCGTGGCGGATGCGAAGATGCTGCGCCGGATCGCGCAGGTGTTGCAGGCGCTGGGCGTAGAGAAAGCTTTGGTAGTGCATGGCGCGGGGCTGGACGAAGTCGCCTTGCACGCGGAGACGCGGGCGATCCGGCTGGCCGGGGGCGAGCTCGACGAAATCGTGCTGACCCCGGAGGAGGCGGGTTTCGAGCGGATGCCGCTCAACGCGCTGGAGGGCGGCGATCCCGGCGACAATGCCGAGCGGCTGCGGGCGCTGCTGGATGGGCGCGGCGCGCAGGCGGAGAATCAGGCTGTCGCGCTGAACGCGGGCGCACTGCTGTGGACTGCGGGACTGGCGCCAGGCTTTGCCGAGGGCGTGGGCCAGGCGATGGATCTGCTGCGCTCGGGCGCGGCGGGGCGGACGCTCGATGCGTTCGTGGAGGCGACCAATGACTGATGTGCTGGGCGAGATCGTCGCGCACAAGCGGCAGGAAGTGGCCGAGCGATTGCGCGGATTCGACGCCAGTGGGATCGCGCCGACGACGCGCAGCTTGCGTGCGGCGCTGAGCCGGCCGGGGGCGCGGTTCCTGATGGAGGTCAAGCGCGCGTCGCCGTCGGGCCACCGCTCGCCGCATTCGGTCGAGACCGCGATCGGCGCTTATGCCGGGGTCGCGGACGGGGTCAGCTGCCTCACCGACGAGCGCTTTTTCGGCGGTTCGTTCGCCGCGCTGGAGACGGTGCGCGCTCGGTTCGACGGGCCGGTGCTGGCCAAGGATTTCGTGGTCGATCCGCGCCAAGTCGCCGAAGCGCGGCGGCATGGGGCGGACGCGGTGCTGTGCATGCTGTCGGTGCTGGGCGACGACGAGGCGCGCGGCGTGATGGCCGAGGCCGAGCGGCTCGGCATGGACGTGCTGGTCGAAGTGCATGACGAGGCAGAACTGGTCCGCGCACTGGCGCTGGGCGCGACGCTGGTCGGCATCAATAATCGCGATCTGAAGACGCTGACGACCGATCTGGCGGTGACCGAGCGGCTGGCTGCCCGGGTGCCCGATCATGTGACATTGGTCAGCGAATCGGGGTTGGCGACGCGGGCCGATGTCGAGCGGCTGGGGCGGCATGCCGATGCGTTCCTAGTCGGCTCATCATTGATGGCGGCGGACGATGTCGGCGAGGCAGCGCGGGCGCTGGTGTTCGGGCGGGTCAAGGTGTGCGGCCTGACGCGCGAGGAGGATGTGGGGGCGGTGGCTGCCGCGGGCGCGACCCATGCCGGGATCATTCTGGTGCCGGGCACCCCCCGCGCGGTCTCTGCCGAACAGGCACGGGTGCTGGCCGAGGCAACGCGTGACGCGGGCCTCAAACCGGTCGGCGTGTTTCGTGACCAAGAGACTGACGAGGTGATTCGCGTCGCCGACGCCGCGAGCCTCGATGCGGTACAATTGCATGGCAAAGAAAGCCGCGTGGTCATTGACGCGATCCGCGCAGGTTTCGGCGGTGAGATCTGGACTGCGGGCTTCGAGGAGCGGGGAGGCGACCGGCTAATCTTCGATTCGCCGGGCGGCGGGACGGGCACGACCTGCGACTGGGTCGCGGTCGCAGCGCATCCGGCCAAGGCCAGCGCTTTCCTTGCCGGAGGGATCGGTCCCGACAATGCCCGCGCCGCGCAGGCGACCGGGGTGTACGGGCTCGATGCCAGCTCGCGGCTGGAGAGCGCCCCGGGCATCAAGGATCACGCAACACTTCAGGCGCTGTTCGACGCGCTGCGACTTCCCGACCGGAGAATTTCTGATGAAGCATGACGGACGTTTCGGCCGGTTCGGGGGCTGCTTCGTGCCCGAAATCCTGGTCCCTGCGCTGGAGCAGCTGGAAGCGGCGTTTCTCGAAGCGGAAGAAGATGCAGGCTTCAAGGCCGAGCTCGAGGAACTGCTGACCACTTACGCCGGGCGGCCAACCCCGCTGACCCGCTGCCGTAACCTTGGCGCGGGAACCAGCGCGCGCATCTATCTGAAGCGCGAGGATCTGCTGCACGGCGGGGCGCACAAGACCAATCAGGTGCTGGGTCAGGCGCTCCTCGCCAAGCGCATGGGCAAGACCCGTTTGATCGCCGAAACGGGCGCCGGCCAGCATGGCGTCGCGACCGCACTCGCCGGTGCCCTCTTCGGGCTCGAAACCGAAATCTACATGGGCGCCGACGATGTCGCCCGGCAGCAATTGAACGTGTTCCGGATGGAGCTGATGGGGGCCAAGGTGGTGCCGGTCACCGGCGGGGGCAGGACGCTCAAGGATGCGGTCAACGAAGCGCTGCGCGACTGGACCGCGAGCTTTGCCAACACCCATTACCTCCTCGGTACCGCCGCCGGGCCGCACCCATTCCCAACCATGGTGCGCCAGTTCCAGCGGGTGATCGGCAAGGAGGCCCGCGCTCAGGTGCTGGAGATCGAAGGCCGCCTGCCCGACATCGTTACCGCCTGTGTCGGTGGCGGGTCCAACGCCATCGGCATGTTCGCGGACTTCGTCGGCGATGAGGACGTGCGGCTGGTCGGTTGCGAGGCGGCGGGTAAAGGCCTGTCGGGCCACGAGCATGGCGCGACCATCCTCAAGGGCACGCCGGGCATCCTTCACGGGACCGAGACTCTGCTGCTGCAGGATCGCGACGGGCAGGTGGCGGATACCTGGTCGGTGTCGGCGGGGCTCGACTATCCCGGCGTCGGGCCGGAACATGCGTTTCTCAAGGAAAGCGAACGGGCCGAATATGTCGGCGTGACCGACGCCGAAGCGCTGGCCGCGTTCCAGGCGCTGGCCAAGTCGGAGGGGATCATCCCCGCGTTCGAAAGCGCCCATGCGATCGCTTTCGCGATGGCGGAGGCCGAGCGGGCGACGAAGGACACGGTTATCGTGGTCAATCTGTCGGGGCGCGGGGACAAGGATATGGCGAGCGCGGTCAAGCTGCTGAAGCCGGAGGCGATGCTGTGAGCCGCTACGCCCAGATGTTCGAGCGGCTGAAGCAGCGGAACGAGGGCGCGTTCGGCGCCTTCCTGATGCTCGGCGATCCCGACAAGGCGACCAGCGCCGCGCTGCTCGACGCGGTGGTCGAGGCGGGCGCCGACATGGTCGAGGTCGGGATTCCGTTCAGCGATCCGGTTGCCGACGGTCCGGTGATCCAGGCCGCCGCCGAGCGGGCGCTGGCGTCGGGAGCCCGGGTCGACGACAGCTTCGACCTGATCCGCGGCCTTCGCGACAAGCATCCCGCGGTGCCGATCGGTATCCTCACTTACGCCAACATTCTCCACGCTCGAGGCCGGGAGCAATTCATGGCCGACGCGGCGGCGGCCGGCGCGGATTCGGTGTTGGTCGCCGATGTGCCGAGCCTCGAAGCCGTGCCGTACAGCGAAGCCGCCAAGGCGGCGGGGCTCGAACTGGTGATGATCGCCGCGCCCAATACGCCGCCACCCGTGCTGGAGCGGATCGCCGCGCTGTCGGGCGGCTACACCTATTGCGTGGCGCGGGCCGGGGTGACCGGGACCAGTACCACCCTTGCGCTCGATCACGACGCGCTGTTCGTGGGTCTTGCCGACGCTGGCGCACCGCCGCCGGTGCTCGGCTTCGGCATCTCCACCCCCGATCAGGTCCGCGATGCGCTGGCGAGCGGGGCGGCCGGGGTGATCGCCGGGTCGGCGCTGGTGAAATGCGGTGCGGATGTGGCGGCGCTCGGCGAACTTGTCAGCGCCCTTAAGCGCGCTACTGCCCTCCCCAACATTTAAGAGGGATCGCTCATGGCCATTTCGCTTGCAGGTCGCACCGCCATCGTCACCGGGGCCGGGGGAGGGCTCGGCCGGACCCACGCCCTGCTGCTGGCGCGGGCCGGGGCGACGGTCGTGGTCAACGACATTCCGCAGAATATCGCCAATGCGCAAAGCGTGATGGAGGAGATCAAGGCCGCCGGCGGGCAGGCCACGGCGTTCGGCGCCAGCGTGACCGACGAGGAAGCCGTCGCCGACATGGTCGCGGAGGCGGGCGCGGTCGACATCCTCGTCAACAACGCCGGCATCCTGCGTGACAAGAGCTTCGCCAAGATGAGCCTGGATGAGTTCCGGCTGGTGATGGACGTCCATCTGATGGGCAGCGTCATCTGCACCAAGGCGGTGTGGGACGGGATGCGCGAGCGCAATTACGGGCGGATCGTCATGACCACGTCGAGCTCGGGCCTGTACGGGAATTTCGGGCAGTCGAACTATGGCGCGGCGAAGATGGCGCTGGTTGGTTTCATGCAGACGCTCAGCATCGAGGGCGCGAAGAACAATATCCGGGTGAATTGCCTCGCCCCGACTGCGCGCACGGCGATGACCGAGAATTTGCTTCCGCCTCAGGCGCTCGAACTGCTCGGCCCCGAATATGTCAGCCCGGCGCTGCTCGCGTTGGTCGCCGAAGATGCGCCGAACCGCACCATCCTCGCCGCCGGCGCGCAGGGGGTCGAGGCGGCGCAGGTCACGCTGACCCGCGGCATTTCGATCAAGGGCCTCGACGATCTCGAGGCCGGATCGGTGATCCTCGAGAAACTGGGCGAGATCGGCGATCTCAAGACCGCGACAGTTCCGGCAAGCGGACTGGAGCAGGGACAGGTCGAACTCGGCAAGGCGCTCGGCGGCTGAGATGAGCGGCGGCGGCTGGCATCCGGCGCTCTGGCGTGAGCGGCCTGCGGCGCAGCAGCCGGTCTATGCCGATGTCAAGGCGCTGGCCGCGGTCGAGCAGAACCTGGCGGTTTCGCCGCCGCTGGTGACGCTCGAAGCGGTAGACGCCCTGCGTGCGCGATTGGCCGAGGCGGCGGCGGGACGCGCTTTGCTGCTGCAGGGCGGCGATTGCGCGGAGACCTTTGCCGACGCCGATGTGGCGGGGCTGGTGGCCTTGTTCGACGGTCTGGCCGCCACGCTTCCGTTGCCGGCGGTGCAGGTCGCCCGGATCGCCGGCCAATATGCCAAGCCGCGAACGGTCGAGGGCCGGGTCTGGCGCGGCGAGAGCGTCAACGGCCGCGACGCGTTGGAGCCCGATCCGGCGCGGATGGGGCGGGCGTTCGATCATGCGGCAGCGACGGCGCGGCGGTTGCCGGCCGGGCTCTTCGCCAGCCACGAAGCGCTGCTTCTCCCGTACGAGCAGGCGCTGGTCCGCCGCGCCGACGATAGCCGCTGGTGGAGCGGGTCGGGGCATATGCTGTGGCTCGGTGAACGGACGCGGCAACTGGACGGAGCGCATGTCGCGTTCGCCGCTGGCATCGTCAATCCGCTGGGCGTGAAACTGGGCGAGATCAATGCCGACGAGTTGCGGCGGCTGGTCGATCGCCTCGACCCGGCGCGAGAGCCCGGGCGGCTGACGTTGATCGTCCGCATGGGTGCCGCCATCGACGCCGCGCTTCCGTCGCTGATGCGGGCGCTTCGGCAGGAGGGGCGCCAGCCCCTGTGGGTCAGCGATCCGCTGCACGGCAACACTGGCCGGGGCGGGCCGCACAAGGTGCGCTTGCTGGGCGAGGCCGTGCGTGAGGTCGAGGCGTTCACCCCGATCGCGCGGAGCGAAGGCGTGCATCCCGGTGGGCTTCACCTCGAAATGACCCCCGAAGACGTGGCCGAAGTGACCGGCGGCCTGGAAGGCGAAGGCTGGACCAGCGCCTGCGATCCCCGGCTCAATCCGCGCCAGGCGCAGGCGGTGGTGGCCGCCTTTGTCGCCGCGCTCGGCCGGCGCCACGCGGCATGAAGCTGCGCGCCACCGCGACCGGGCCGCTTATCGGGACCTTCGGGGTACCGGGCGACAAGTCGCTGTCGCACCGGGCGCTGATCTTCGGCGCGCTGGCGGCGGGCGAGACGGTGATCGCCGGGCTGCTGGAGAGCGAGGATGTGCTGGCGACGGCCACGGCGCTTCGGGCGTTCGGGGTGCGGGTCGAGCAGTTCGGACCGGGGCGCTGGCGGGTGATCGGGGGCGCGTGGCGCTCGCCCGATGCCCCGATCGATTGCGGCAACAGCGGCACGGCGGTGCGGCTGCTGATGGGCGCGGCGGCGGGGCAGGGCGTGCGCGCGACCTTCACCGGCGATGCGAGCCTGTCGAAGCGGCCGATGCGGCGGGTGACCGGGCCATTGGAGGCCATGGGTGTGCGGGTCGAAGGCGGAGAGCGATTGCCACTGACGGTCGAGGGACCGGTGACGCGGGGCATTGCGCATCTGAATGTGCCGGCCAGCGCGCAGGTCAAATCGGCGGTGCTGCTGGCGGGGCTGGGCACCCACCTGGCCGTCGAGGTCGCCGAACCGGTGCCGAGCCGCGATCATACAGAGACCATGCTGGCCGAATTCGGGGTCGACGTGGAGCGCGAGGGGCATATCTGCCGGCTGGGCGCGAAGCGGACGCTCGACGCGCGGCTGGTCGAGGTCAGCGGCGATCCTTCGTCGGCAGCCTTTGCGCTCGGCGCGGCGGCGATCGTGCCGGGGTCGGAGGTGACGGTGAAGAACGTGCTGCTCAATCCGCATCGTTCGGGCTTCGTCATGGCGCTGCAGCGGATGGGCGCGGATTTGGCGATGGACAATATCCGCGGGCGCGGCGGGGAGACGATCGGCGACGTGCGGGTGCGATTCGGGCCGCTGTTCGGGGCCGAGTTCACGGCCGAGGAAATTCCTTCGATGGTGGACGAGATTCCCATTCTCGCCGTGGTCGCCGCCGGCGCGCGGGGGGAAACCCGGATAGAGGGGCTGGACGAGCTTCGCCACAAGGAGAGCGACCGGCTGGCGCTGATGGCCGAGGGACTGACCGCTTGCGGGATCGAGGCGCGGGCGGACGGCGATGCGCTGGTGGTGCGGGGCGGGCCGATCCGCGGCGGCGGTCAGGTGCGGACCGAGGGCGATCACCGGATCGCGATGAGCCATCTGGTGCTGGGCCTTGCCGCCGAGCAGCCGGTGGTAATCGACGAGGCAGAGATGATCGCCACCAGCTTTCCCACCTTCCGCGAGGCGATGCGGGGGATCGGCGCGAAAATCGAGGAAGTGGCATGAGCTGGAACAGCTTCGGGCGCCTGTTCCGCTTCACCACCTGGGGCGAGAGTCACGGGCCGGCGATCGGGGTGGTCGTGGACGGCTGCCCGCCGGGCCTCGCGCTCGACGAGGCGCATGTCCAGCGCTTTCTCGACCAGCGGCGGCCGGGGACGGGCAAGAACGTCTCGCCGCGGCAGGAGCCGGACCGGGTGCGGATCCTGTCGGGGCTGTACGAGGGGCGGACGACGGGCACGCCGATCGCGATGATGATCGAGAATGTCGATCAGCGATCCAAGGATTATGCCGGCCTGCCGCCGCGTCCCGGTCACGCCGACGCGGCCTATGATGCCAAATACGGCTTCCGCGATCCGCGCGGCGGCGGCCGGGCGAGCGCGCGGGAGACCGCGATGCGGGTCGCGGCGGGCGCGGTGGCGCGACTGGTGATCCCCGAGGTGACGGTGACCGCCCGCGTGGCCGAGATCGGCGGCGAGGCGGATCCGGAGCGGTGGGAGAGCTTACTCGACGAAGCGCGAGGCCATCAGGACAGCCTGGGCGCGATCATCGAATGCGTCGCCGAGGGCGCGGCGGCGGGGTGGGGCGCGCCGGTCTATGCCAAGCTCGACGCCGATCTCGCCGCGGCGGTGATGGGCATCAATGCGGTCAAGGGCGTCGAGATCGGCGAAGGCTTTGCGGCGGGCCGGGCGAGCGGGCGGGCGAGCCTGCCGCTGATGCAGGCGAGCGGCATCGACGGGGGCATCGCGACCGGCCATCCGATCCGCTTGCGCGCCGCCTTCAAGCCGACCAGCAGCATCGGCATCGGCGGGCGGCACGATCCCTGCGTCGGCATCCGCGGCGCGCCGGTGGTGGAAGCCATGGTGGCACTGGTGCTGGCCGACCATAAGCTGCTGCACCGGGGGCAAACTGGAGGCGAGTCGCGATGATCCTGCTGGCACTGACGATGATGGCGGCGGAGCCGAGCGCGGAGGCACTGAAGCTCGGGCGCGAGATTGCGGAAAGCGGAACGCTGGCGACCTTGCTGCCGATGATGCGCGACGATGAGATCGGCAAGATGGTGAAGGACAATCCGAGCCTTCGCGCCTCCGAGCAGGCCGCCTTGCGCCGGACGGCCGACCGGGTTTTCGCGGCGGGTGCCGACAAATTGTTTGCGGCGACCGCGCGGGCTTATGCCGAGAAGCTCAGTCTCGACGACCTCAAGGCCGCGGCGGCCTATGCGCGCTCACCGGCGGCCAAGCGGGTGCAGGCCGCGCTGCGCGCGGTGATCGGCGCGTCGATGGGCGTCATGCAGGGGATGGATTTCAAGAAGGACGTGGCTGCGGCCTATTGCAAGGAAAGCGGCAAGCTCTGCGCCGCCGCTCAATGACATTTGAAGCGGTCGAACGGCTCCAGGCAGTCTCGGCAGCGCCACTGGCTTTTGCACGGGGTCGAGCCGAAGCGGCTGACTTCTTCGACCTCTGACGAGCCGCATTGCGGGCAATGGACTTCGCCTGAGGGCAAGGGCGGGGCAATGCCGTAGCGGCGGAGCTTTTCACCGCCTTCAGGGGTGATCCAGTCGGTGGTCCAGGGCGGGCTGATGACGGTCTCGATAGCGGTGCCGCGATAGCCGGCGGCGTCGAGGGCGGCGCGGATCGATTGTTCGATGAAAAGGGTCGCGGGGCAGCCGGAGTAGGTCGGGGTGATCACGACGCGCTCGACCGAGACGTCGCGGACGATGCCGAGCTCGACCACCGAGACGGCCGGAATTTCGGGATCGGGGACTTCCGCAAGGACGTCCCAGAGGGCCTGCGTTTCGGTCATTGCGATCCGATATGGATTGCTTCGCCCCGCTCGCAATGACGCGGGGGCATCAGACCCGCTCAATCACCATGGCGATGCCTTGGCCGACGCCGATGCACATGGTGGCGAGGGCGTAGCGGCCGCCGGTCTGGGCGAGCTGCACGGCGGCGGTGCCGGCGAGGCGGGCGCCGCTCATGCCCAGCGGGTGGCCGAGCGCGATCGCGCCGCCGTTGGGATTAACGCGGGGGTCGTCGTCGGGAAGGCCGAGCTGGCGGAGAACGGCGAGGCCTTGCGCGGCAAAAGCTTCGTTGAGTTCGATGACGTCGATCTGGTCGAGGGTGAGGCCGAGGCGCTTGAGCAGCTTGGTCGTCGCCGGGGCGGGGCCGATGCCCATGATGCGGGGCGGCACGCCAGCCACCGCGCAGCCGAGGATGCGGGCCTTGGGGGTCAGGCCGAAGCGCTTGGCGGTATCTCCGGACGCGATCAGCAGCGCAGCGGCACCGTCGTTGACGCCCGAGGCATTGCCCGCCGTCACGGTGCCGTCTCGGCGGACGATGGGCTTCAGCGCAGCAAGCTTGTCGAGCGGGCTGAGGCGGGGGTGCTCGTCCCTGTCGACGGTGGTCACTTCGCCCTTGCGGCCGGGGATGTCGACGCCGACGATCTCGGCGGCGAGGCGGCCATTGGCCTGCGCGGCGGCGGCCTTTTCCTGGCTGCGCAGCGCGAACAGGTCCTGGTCTTCTCTGGCGACGTTGAACTCGTCCGCGACGTTTTCGGCGGTCGAGGGCATGGTGTCGTCGCCATAGGCGTCACGCAGCTTGGGATTGACGAAGCGCCAGCCGATGGTGGTGTCGTAGATTTCGGCGTTGCGATCGAACGCGCTGGTCGCCTTGGCCATGACGAAGGGCGCGCGGCTCATGCTTTCGCTGCCACCCGCGATGAGCAGATCGCCTTCGCCCGAGCGAATGGTGCGGGCGGCCATGGCCACCGCGTCGAGGCCCGAGCCGCACAGGCGGTTGAGGGTCACCCCGCCGCTGTCCTGAGGCAGGCCGGCGAGCAAACCCGCCATCCGCGCGAGGTTGCGATTGTCCTCGCCCGCCTGGTTGGCGCAGCCGAGAATGATGTCGTCGAGCGCGGTCCAGTCGACGTCCGGGTTGCGATCCTTGAGCGCGCGGACAGGGATGGCGGCTAGATCGTCGGCGCGGACCGAGGACAGCGCACCGCCGTAGCGGCCGATCGGGGTGCGGACGTAATCGCAGATGAACGCGTCGGTCATATTCTCAAATTCTCGTTCGTGCTGAGCGAAGTCGAAGCACGCTTCGCATCCGTCCTTCGACTTCGCTCAGGACTAACGATGGGTTTTTAGTCGGCCGAGATCACCCCGCGGCGGATCTGGTCGAGCTCGATGCTCTCGAACAGCGCCTTGAAATTGCCTTCGCCGAAGCCCTCATTCCCCTTACGCTGGATGAGCTCGTAGAAGATCGGGCCGATCACGTTCTGGGTGAAGATCTGAAGCAGCAGGCCCTGACCTTCGGTCGGGGCGCCGTCGACCAGAATCTTGCGCTTCTTCAACTCGTCCAGCGGCTCGCCGTGACCCTTCACCCGCTCGTCGAGCAGGTCGTAATAGGTGTCGATGGTGTCCTGGAAGGGGATGCCGCGCGCCGACAGGATATCGACGCTCTTGTAGATGTCGGTGGTGCCGAGCGCGATGTGCTGGATGCCTTCGCCTTTGTATTCGCGGAGGAATTCCTCGATCTGACTCTTGTCGTCCTGGCTTTCGTTGAGCGGAATGCGGATCTTGCCGCAGGGGCTGGTCATCGCCTTGGAGAACAGGCCGGTGACCTTGCCCTCGATGTCGAAGTAACGGATTTCGCGGAAGTTGAAGAGCTTCTCGTAGAAGTCGGCCCACACCACCATCCGCCCGCGCCGGACGTTGTGGGTGAGGTGGTCGAGATAGGTGAGGCAGCTGGCCGAGGCCTGCATCGCTTCTTCGTAGCCCGGCAGATAGTCGAAGCTGTCGGCATAGGCGTCGCCGTGATCGCCATATTGGTCGACGAGATACAGCAACGAGCCGCCGATGCCTTCGATGGCGGGCCAGCCGAGGCCTTTGGCGGTGACGTCGGTGGCGCCGAGGTCGAGCGCGCGGGCGTGGGCGGCGGCGGCGTCCTTGACCCGGAAGGCCATGGCGACCGCGCTCGGCCCATGTTCCTTGGAGAAGTCGGCCGCATGACTTTCGTCATGGGCGTTGATCAGGAAGTTGATGTCGCCCTGGCGGTGGAGGGTGATATCCTGGGTGCGATGCTTCGCCACTGCCGGAAAACCGAGCTTCGCGAACAGGTCGCGCAGAAGCTGGGGTTCGGGGGCGGCATATTCGACGAACTCGAAGCCGTCGGTACCCATCGGGTTCTCAAGGCCGAGCGGGCCTTTCTCGAGCGTGGCGGTGGCCATGGGAAAGTCTCCTTGTCAGCGGTCCCTTGCGCCGGGCATGGTCGCTTTTCAAGCAGGAGGCCGGGCATGGCGTGGGAAGAACGGGATGGTGCGCTGTGGCGAAGCTTCGTCTTCAAGGATTTCAGCGAAGCGTGGGGCTTCCTGACGCGCGTGGCGCTGCACGCCGAGACGGTGGATCACCATCCCGAATTCACCAGCGTCTGGAACCGGGTCGATTTTCGCCTGACCAGCCATGACGCGGGCGGGGTGACCGATCGCGACCGCGCGCTGGCGGACGTGATCGATCGCCTAGCCGGTCAGTAGCTGCGGCCGGTCAGCCGCTGGTTCTTGCGATGCGCGAGAAAGGCGCCGATCGCGCCGCCGATGATCGGGCCGATGATCGGCGCGGGAATTCCGACCACTGCGCCTACCGCGGCATATTTGGCCATGCGCTTGCCTTCGTCGGTCATTCGTTTCTCCTTTAGTCGAACATGGCGGTGGCGAGCGGCTCGCTGGCCCCGAACCAGATCACATGATCGGTATGGTCCGAACGATCGTCCCCAGTCGATGGATGCGCGAAGACGGTGAGCCCCCGGCGATGCAGCGGAAGCCAGCAGGCGACTTCGCCGAAGCGGTCGGGGGCAACCGTCAGCTGGACCGAGCCGCGCGGATGCGGGCCGACCGGGCGGGTGTGGAAATGGCCCACCGCCGCGCCGAATCGCTCGGCCACTTCGGCCGCCACGGTGCGGGCGAGGTCGATCTCCGCAGCGTCGAAATAAAGATGCACGTGAAAGTCGCTCGGCCCGCTCATGGGGCGAAGATGGGTAGGCTGGTGCCCGAGCGGAAGAGCCAGCTTTCATTCAGGTGGGATTGCGGATAGGCAGGCTTCATGACCGCGCACGTCGCTATCGCCAGCTACTATTATCGCCACGAGGTGGGGATCGGCTAACGCGCGTCTATTGAAGACCCAAGTTTCCGCCACCCCGCCAGGCCACCGCCCGGCGGGTTTTTTTGTGTTCGTTTCACGCCTCCGTTTTTCAAGGGACCGTACCGATGCTGAAGACTCTTCACCGTGCCGAAGCCGACCCGCAGCTGCCGGGCTGGCAGGCCTATGTGGTGGACCAGGGCTGGGACCGTTTCAGCGCCGAGGAGCACGAGACGTGGGATATTCTTTACGCCCGGCAGGCGGCGTTGTTGAAGGGGCGGATCGTGCGCCGGTTCATGGACGGGCTGGGCAAGGTCGGGCTGGATGTCGGCGGTATCCCGGAGCTCGGGCGGCTGAACGCGCGGCTAGCGCCCCTGACCGGCTGGCGCTGCGTCGCGGTGGCGGGACTGGTCCCCGACGAGGCGTTCTTCGCGATGCTGGCGGCGCGGGTGTTTCCGATCGGCAATTTCATCCGCACGCGCGCCGAGCTCGATTATCTGGAGGAGCCGGACTGTTTTCACGATCTGTTCGGGCATGTGCCGATGCTGGCCGACCGCGCGGTGGCCGACGCGATGCAGCGGTTCGGCGAGACGGGTGTCGAAGCGATCGCGGCGGGCCATGGCGACAAGGTGGCACGGCTTTACTGGCACACGATCGAATTCGGACTGGTGCGCGAGGAGGGCGAAGTCTGCATCCTCGGCGCAGGGCTGGCGTCGAGCTTTGGCGAAGCGCTGAAAAGTCTCGACGACCCGGCGATCGAGCGGCGGCGGTTCACCCCGGAAGGGGCGGTGGCGACGCCGTATCGCCACGATGCGATGCAGCCGCTGTATCTCGTCGCCGACGGGATGGACGCGGTGGTGGCGGCGCTGGCCGGGCCGCTGCCGTGAGGCTGGCGCGGGGGCGGCGGTTCTGCTTATCGTCGCTCCCATGAGCATCTGGCATGTCCCGACCTTCGACCCGCAAGCCGCGACCGATATCGGCGACGCCTGCATGATCGGCCATCTCGGGATCGAATTTCTCGAGCGCGGGGAGGGTTGGCTGAAGGCGCGAATGCCGGTCGATCGCCGCACGACCCAGCCGTACGGACGGCTGCACGGCGGTGCGTCGGTCGCGCTGGCCGAGACGGTCGCCTCCTATGCGGGCATGATGACCGTCGATCCCACGCAGAAGGGCGTGGTCGGGCTGGAGATCAACGCCAATCACATTCGCGCCGCGCGCGAGGGCTGGGTGGTCGCCACCGCCAAGGCCGAGGCGCTTGGGCGGACGACGCAGGTGTGGACGATCCGGGTCGAGGAAGAAGGCGGCAAACTGGTCTGCCTGTCGCGGATCACGCTGGCGGTGATCGCGGTGCAGCAGGCCTAGGGCGTCGGCAGCCCGCGCGTTTCGAGGAAGCCGAGTGTTCGCCGGGTCACGTCGCGCGTGACCGGGCGGGAGACGCCGAAAGCCATGTGATTGCAGATCAGTTCGACGCGCTCGTCGCTTTCGTGCGGTTCGCCGCGGGCGCAGGCGGGGGCGACGATGCCGTCGCGGCGCGACCAGAAGGCGAGGGTCGGCACCGGCGGCTTGTCGCAAATGCGCGGGATCGGCGGATTGTCGACGGGGTGGCCCGCGACCATCTCGTAGAAGCGCCAGACATTGTTGCCGCGCACGTCGCCAGAAAAGGGCGAGCCGAGGGTGACCACAGCGGAGACGAGGTCGGGGCGGTGGCGGGCAAGCTCGCGCGCGAACAGGCCGCCGAGGCTCCAGCCGATCACCAGCACCGGCTCGCCGTCACCGATCTCGCGCAGCCGCCGTTCGAGCCGGTCGAGCGTGTCCGCCCGCGCCCCGCGATTGAGGCCGAGCGACCACGGATGCGTGCGCCAGCCCGCGGCGGCGAAGGCGCGGCGAAGCTCCATGGTGGTGCGGTCGGTGGCGACGAAACCGGGAATGACCAGCGCGGGCGGGCCGTCGACCGGTCCGCGGGGGCCGAGATGACCGAAGCTGTTGAGGATGCGCGGCGCGAGGCTCAGCGCTTCGGTCAGGCGGCGATAGCCCGGCGGAGCTCTTCCATCGTCATGCCGGACCTGATCCGGCATCCCGCTTCTGTGTTTCATTCCGCGTAGAAGAAAGAAGCGGGACCCCGGGTCAAGCCCGGGGTGACGGAGTTAGAGATATTCGCCGCCCATCAGCCCTTGCAGCGCCTTGGGCAGGCGCACGCGGCCGTCTTCGGTCTGGTGATTTTCCAGCAGGGGCACGAGGATGCGGGGGCTGGCCAGCGCGGTGTTGTTGAGGGTGTGGGCGTAGCGCACCTTGCCGTCCGCATCGCGGTAGCGAAGGTTGGCGCGGCGGGCCTGCCAGTCGTGCAGGGTCGAGCAGCTGTGGGTCTCGCGATATTTGCCGAGCGAAGGCACCCAGCTCTCGATATCGTTCATGCGAAATTTGCCCAGGCCCATGTCGCCGGTCGAGGTTTCGATCACCTGATAGGGGATTTCAAGGTCGGTCAGCAGTTCTTCGGCGAGGCCGAGTAGCTTGGCGTGCCACTCGGCGGAGGTCGCCTCGTCGGCTTCGCAGATGACGAACTGTTCGACCTTGGCGAACTGGTGGACGCGCAAGAGGCCGCGCACGTCGCGGCCCGCGCTGCCGGCTTCGCGGCGGAAGCAGGGCGAGTAGCCGGCGTAGAGCACGGGGCCCTTGGACAGGTCGAGGATCTCGCCCGAATGAAGCGAGGTCAGCGCGACTTCGGCGGTGCCGGCGAGCCACAAATCGTCGTTGGGGAGCTGGTAGGTTTCTTCCTTGTGGCCGGGGAATTGGCCTTGGCGCACAAACGCTTCCTCGCGGACCAGCGCGGGCACGGTGATCGGGGTGAAGCCCGCGCCCGCGATCTTGGTCAGCGCCCAGCTCATCAGCACGGTCTCGAGCAGGGCGAGGCGGCCCTTGAGGCAATATTGGCGGCTGCCCGACACCTGGACGATACGGCCGAGATCGGCCCAGTCGTTCCGTTCGCACAGTTCGACATGGTCGCGCGGGGTGAAGCCGAACTCGGGCAGCGTGCCTTCGATGCGGATGACGACGTTGCTGTTTTCGTCCGGACCGATCGGCGCGCCGTCCCACGGGATGTTGGGGAGGCGGAGGAGCGCGTCCTTGAGCGCGGTCTCCTTGTCGGCGATTCCGGCTTCGAATTCGGAGGCCTTGGCGCCGGCTTCCTTGGCGCGGCGGCCGAGTTCGGCCTTTTCTTCCGGCGCGGCGGTCTTGAAGCCGGCCGAGATGGCGTTGCGCTCGGCCCGCAGGCGGTCGACCTCGGTCTTGTTGGCGCGCACCTCGGTTTCGAGCGCAAGGATCGCGTCGAGGTCGATCGCGACATTCTTCTGCTCCGCCGCGCGGGCGACGAGGTCACGGTTCTGGCGGAGAAAGGCGAGGTCCAGCATGGGGCGGCGGGATGCGCGATTGCGCCTTCGGACGCAACCTTTCGCACGGCCCGGCACTTGACCCCGCCGCGACCTTCTTCTTTTCAGGCGGGAGGACAACAGGGGGAACCATGCCTTCAGGACTTGCCGCGCTGCTCGACGATGTGGCGACCATTGCCAAGCTCGCCGCGGCCAGCGTCGACGACGTGGGTGCCGCCGCCGGGCGTGCGGGGATGAAAGCCGCGGGCGTGGTGATCGACGATACCGCCGTCACTCCACGCTATGTCACCGGGCTCAGCCCCGCGCGCGAACTGCCGATCATCTTCAAGATCGCGCGCGGCTCCCTGTTCAACAAATTGGTGATCCTGCTTCCCGCCGCGCTGCTGCTGGCGGCGTTCGCGCCGTGGGCGATCACGCCCCTGCTGATGATCGGCGGCGCATTCCTGGCCTACGAGGCGACCCACAAGATCTGGGAAAAGGTGAGCGGCCACAGCCATACGGCCGAGGAACTGGTCGAGGTTGCCGATCCGGGCGAGCTCGAAGATCGGCAGGTCAAGGGCGCGGTCAGGACCGATTTCATCCTGTCGGCCGAGATCATGGCGATCGCACTGGCGGAAGTGGAAGCGAACAGCCTGGCGACGCAGGCCGGCATTCTCGCGGTGGTGGCGATCGCCATCACCATCGGCGTGTACGGCGTGGTCGGATTGATCGTGAAGCTGGACGATATCGGGCTTCATCTCGCCGAACGCGGCCCGAGTTTCGCGCAGAGCTTTGGCCGCGCGCTGGTTACGTTCGTGCCCAAACTCTTGGCGGCGTTGGCAGTGATCGGCACCGCGGCGATGCTGTGGGTCGGCGGGCAGATCCTGCTTCACGGCATGGAAGAATTGAACCTCGCCGCGGCGATTCCCCATTTCGTTCACGACACCTCGCATCACCTGGCCGAGCAGATCGGAGTTTGGGTGCCTGTCTGGGAGTGGCTCCTGAACGCCCTTGGCGGCGCGGTGGCGGGAATCGTGGTCGGCGGAATCATCGTCGCGCTGCTTGGCCTGTTGCCGAGCCGCAAGGCGGCAGACGCCGAGGCCGCGGCGCACTGAGCGGATTGCTGGTCTTCGTCGGGGGCGGCAGCGGGGCGCTGCTGCGCTGGCTCTTGGGCGGGCTGGTACCGACCCCGTGGGGCATCCTGGCGGTCAACATCCTCGGCTGCCTCGGCATGGGGCTGCTCGCGGGCTGGCTCGGCCGCAGCGGCGGGCCTGAGCAGGCGCGCCTGCTGCTCGGTGTCGGGCTGCTGGGCGGCTTCACCACCATGAGCGCGTTCGCGCTGGACACGGTGACCCTGTGGTCGCGCGCGCCGCTGACGGCGCTGGCCTATGCCGGGCTGACCATCGCCGGCTCGCTCGCCGGGCTGGCGATCGGCCTGACGCTGGCGCGTTAAAGCCGGACGTTCAGCCGCACGCCGACATTGTCGATGCCGGGATTCTGCCTGCCCGCCAGCTGCGCGTGGCTGAAGTGGACCCAGCTTGCTTCGACTCCGATCCGCTCGGTCACCTGCGCGCCGACCGCGATTTCGGGCGCGAACAGGATGCGGCTGCCGAGCGCGAGGCGATCGGGCAGGTCGACCTTGGAGGCCGAGCCGTCGTGAATGGCAAGGCCGACGCCCGGGCGGACGTAGAGCCTCTCGCCGAAGCGCGCCGACACGCCGGCGGCAAGGAAATTGGTGCCGCCATCGGTGTTGAGCTGGCCAAAGGCATAAGGCTGGAGCTTCCAGAAAACCGGGTTGCCGCGGATGCCGACGCTCACGTCCGCGCCGCCTTCGCGGTCGGAATTGAGGCTGAGCGGCGTCTTGACGCCATGCGCGTGGAGGCCGGCGAAGACTTCAGTCGCGTTGGCCGCGGTGGGCAGGGCGAGCAAGGCGGCAAGCAGAACACAGTTTCTCATCGTGGCTCCAGCATAGATGGGAAAGCCGATTGTCGCCAAGCGCTTGAGCGGGCGATGAACGGAACCCCCGTGCCGGTCGCGGCTTTGGGTAAGCAGGTCCAAAACAGCCCGTCATGGAGTGCTTCGATGCGTCGCCTTGTTCCCCTTGCGATGGTGATGGCCTTGGGCGGCGTCAGCCTTGCCGGCTGCGCCACCACGCCCGGCACGGCCATGGCATCGAGCGCCGCCTCGGCGTTCGTCGCGACCGCGGCGTCGAGCGATCTGTTCGAGATCGAGAGCAGCCGGCTGGCGCTGCAGCGCAGCCAGTCGCCGATGCTGCGGATGCATGCCGAGATGATGATCCGCGATCACACAAATCTCGGCGCGCAGCTAAGTGCGGCGGCGGCCGGCGTGGGGATTGGGGTGCCGACGCAGATGCTGCCGATGCATGCGGCGATGCTGGACGAGCTGGCGAGATCGCCGAACTTCGATGCCACGTATCGCAGCCAGCAGGTCACCAGCCACCGCCAGGCGCTGACGCTGATGGATCGCTATGCGCGGCGCGGTGACGTGCCGCAGTTGCGCGGGGTGGCGGCTGCCGCGGTGCCGGTGATCCGCGGGCACCTCGATCACAGCCTGCGGATCTGAAGGGTCAGGCGCCCGCTTGCCAGGCGCGGATCGACGGATCGGGGCTGAGCAGCATCCAAACGTTCAGCGTCAGATTGTCGCGGATGATGGCGAGCGGGATCAGCTCCAGCACCAGCACGATCATCACGCTGGCCCATACCGGGAGCCGGCCGGCGAGGAAGAAGCCGACGATCATCATCGCGATGTCGCTGACCGAATTCAGCACGCTGTCGCCGCGATAGCCGAGCGCGATGGTCGCCTCGCGGTAGCGGTTGATGATGACGGGCGAGTTTTCGACGATTTCCCACGCGGCTTCGACCAGGGTCGCGGCGAGCAGCCTGTCTCCCGGTTTGCGGCGTTTCGCGACGAGATGCAGCAGGCCGTAGAACAGGAAGCCGTGGACGACGTGGCTGGCGCTGTACCAGTCGAGCAGCATCTGGCTCTGCTTGGCGCCGACAGGGCCCCACAGTTCGATAAGGCCACCCTTGTAGGTGAGCGGACGGCCCATCAGCCACAGGATCGCCGCGGCGGCGAGGACGACGAGGAGGGTGGCGACCCACGGCCGGGCGGTTTTGCTCATGCGCATTCCACCGTGAGGTGCGCGATACGCTTGTCGTCGCCGAGGCGGCGGCGGATTTCGCTGGCGGGCGCGCCGGTCGCCGAGACGATGGCGGCATAGCGGCCGGGCCCGACCGCCCACAGGTGCCAGTCGTGGACGGTGACGTCGCCGCTGCCTTCGATCCGGGCTTTGAGTTCGTCGCACAAGCGGCGGTCGGGCACCTGGTCGGTGAGGATGCGCGACGACTGGCCGAGCAGCTGCACGCTCCACCGCATGATCAGCGCCGCGCCGAGGATACCGACTGCGGCATCGAGCCAGGACAGGCCGAATTGCCAGGCCAGCGCCAGCGCGACGATGGCAGTGAGGCTGGTCACCGCATCGGCAAGGACGTGGAGGTAGGCCGAGCGCAGGTTGAGATCGACGCCGTGGTCATGATCGCTCTCATGGTCATGTTCGCCATGGGAATGTCCGTGCCCGGCATGGCCGTGTCCGAGGATGACCGCGCAGATGAGATTGATGACGAGCCCGATGCAGGCGACCAGCAGCGCCTCGCGATATTCGACGGTGACGGGGTCCAGCAGCCGGGCGACACTTTCGTAGAGAATGCCCGCGGCGACTGCGAACAGGATCAGGGCCGAGGCGAAGGCGGCCAGAGTCCCGACCTTGCCGGTACCCCAGCTGAAGCGCGGATCGGTCGAGCGTTTGCGCGCATAGGAATAAGCGAACAGCGAGAGGATCAGCGACAGGCTGTCGGTGGCCATGTGCCAGCCGTCGGCGACCAGCGCCATCGATCCGGTGATCGTGCCGAAGCTGATTTCCGCGACCGTGGTGATCGCGGTAAGCACCACTACCCAGCGGGTACGCCGGGCGTTGGAATCGTGGGCGTCGCCGAGGAAATCGTGGGCGTGGGTAGCCATCGCCTTTCTGGCTAGGGCAGCGCCCGACTCTTGCCAAGGAGGAGATGTCGGTCCCAAGAAGCATCCATGCTGCGCGCTTATGGTCCCGATTGCGACGGTTCGGTCATTGCGGCCGAGGGCAGCATTCCTGCCTCCGCGACCTGGATCGACCTCGAAGAACCGACCCGCGCCGAGGAGCAGCAGGTCGAGCGCTCGCTGGGCTTCGCCGTTCCGACCCGCGACGACATGGTCGAGATCGAGCCGTCCAGCCGCCTGTACGAGCGCGACGGGGCACTGGTGATGACGGTGAGCGTGCTGTTCGGGGTGCAGGAAGGAAATCCGCAAAGCGAACCGATCAGTTTCCTGTTGAAGCAGGGCAAGCTGGTGACCGTGCGCTACGTGACGCCCAAGCCCTGGCTGGCCTTCAGCCGCGAGGCGCGGAGCGAAATCGCGCTGGTGAAGGACGCGACCACCGCGATGACCCGGTTGCTCGATGCGATCGTCGACCGGCTTGCCGACGAGCTCGAAGCCGCGGCCACCGAGATCGAGAATCTTTCCTCCGACACCTTTCGGGGCAACGATTACGAGCGGATCTCGACCAAGCAGCTCGAAGCTGTGCTGCGGCGGATCGGTTATGTGCAGACACTGATCGCCAAGATCCGCATCACCGCGGTCAGCACCGCGCGGGCGCTGAGTTTCCTCGCGGCGTCCGACCGGCTTCATGCCGAAGGCTGCGAGCGGACTCGTGATCTCATTTCCAGCCTCAGCACCGATGTGGCGGCGCTGATCGATCATAGTGCGTTTCTGTCGGGCCAGCTGACCTTTCTGCTCGACGCCAGCCTCGGGCTCATCAGCATCGAGCAGAATGCGGCGATGAAATTGTTCAGCTGGATGGCGGTGGTGTTCCTGCCGCCGACCCTGATCGCGGGCATTTTTGGAATGAATTTCAAATATATGCCCGAACTCGAGCAGCCCTGGGGTTATCCGGCGAGCCTGGCGCTGATGCTGGTCAGCGCGGTCGTGCCGCTGTGGATCCTGAAGCGGAAGGGCTGGATCTAGGCCTGGAGCAGAAAGGTCGAGCCGGCCGACATCGCGGCGGGCTCTGCACTGGCCGGCTTGCCGGCCGTAGCGAGGCGGCGGGCGAGGGCGACACGGGCAAGGCTGAGATCGCCAAGCGGGCGGCCCGAGCGACCGGCTTCGGCCCGCTCGAAAGCGGCGAGACGGCGGTCGAAATCCGGGCTGGTAAAGGGCATGGCTTTTCCCCGCGAGGCGCGCGGCAAAAACCACCGGCGACCGCGCATCAACCGCCGGCGGAGCCCGTGGTTCCCGTCCAAGATGATTCTTTTTGGGCGATTTGAAGCGTGGTGCAGCAGGCGCAGCGGTGAGCGCGGCCAGCCCCTTTGCCGGTGCGGGCAAGGCTTGCTAAGGGCCACGGCAATCCTTTTTTCCGCTACAGAAGAGAACGCCATGATCCCGACCGGCCAGGACAGCCTCGGCACCCGCTCGACCCTCACCGTCGGCGGCAAGAGCTACGCTTATTACGACCTCAACAAGGCGGGCTCGGCGCTGGGCGATGTCAGCCGGCTGCCCTTCTCGATGAAGGTGCTGCTCGAGAATCTGCTGCGCTTCGAAGACGGCGTCACGGTCACCCGCGACGATCTGCAGGCGATGGTCGACTGGCAAAAGGAAAAAAGGATCAGCCGCGAAATCCAGTATCGCCCGGCCCGCGTCCTGATGCAGGATTTCACCGGCGTTCCCGCGGTGGTCGACCTCGCCGCGATGCGCGACGCGATGAAGCAGCTCGGCGGCGACCCGCAGAAGATCAATCCGTTGGTCCCGGTGCATCTCGTCATCGACCACTCGGTGATGGTCGATGAGTTCGGCACCCCGCAGGCCGCCAGCCAGAACGTCGATTACGAATATGCCCGCAACCGCGAGCGCTACGAGTTCCTGAAATGGGGCAGCCAGGCGTTCGACAACTTCAAGGTCGTGCCGCCGGGCACCGGCATCTGCCACCAGGTGAACCTCGAATATATCTGCCAGACGGTGTGGACCTCGGCCGACCAGTCGGGCGACGAAGTGGCTTATCCCGACACGTTGGTCGGCACCGACAGCCACACGACGATGGTCAACGGCCTTGGCGTGCTCGGCTGGGGCGTCGGCGGGATCGAGGCGGAAGCCGCGATGCTCGGTCAGCCGGTCTCGATGCTGATCCCCGAAGTGGTCGGCTTCCGCGTCACCGGCAGCCTCAAGGAAGGCATCACCGCCACCGACCTGGTGCTGACCGTCACCCAGATGCTTCGCGCCAAGGGCGTGGTCGGCCGCTTTGTCGAATTCTTCGGCCCGGGCCTCGACGCGATGACGCTTGCCGATCGCGCCACCATCGCCAACATGGCGCCCGAATATGGCGCGACCTGCGGCTTCTTCCCGATCGACACCCGCACGCTCGATTATCTGCGCCTGTCGGGCCGCGACGACGACCGGATCGCGCTGGTCGAGGCTTATGCCAAGGCGCAGGGCATGTGGCGCGACGCCGATGCGCCAGAGCCCTTGTTCACCGACACGCTCGAGCTCAACCTCGGCAGCGTGGTGCCGAGCCTCGCCGGTCCCAAGCGCCCGCAGGACCGCGTGATCCTGAGCGAGGTCGACGACCAGTTCAACGCCGAGCTGGCCGACACCTACAAGAAGGCAAACGACCCGCGGGTCGAGGTCGAAGGACTGGATCACGACCTTGGCAACGGCGACGTGGTGATCGCCGCCATCACCAGCTGCACCAATACCTCGAACCCGAGCGTGCTGGTCGCCGCGGGCCTGGTCGCCCGCAAAGCGCGTGCGCTTGGCCTCACCCGCAAGCCGTGGGTAAAGACCAGCCTGGCGCCGGGAAGCCAGGTGGTGAGCGATTATCTCGCCGCCGCGGGGCTGCAGGACGATCTCGATTCGATCGGTTTCAACACCGTCGGCTACGGCTGCACCACCTGCATCGGTAATTCGGGCCCGCTCGCCGCCCCGATCAGCGCGGCGATCAACGGCAACGACTTGGTCGCCGTGTCGGTCCTGTCGGGCAATCGCAATTTCGAAGGCCGCGTCAGCCCCGACTGCCGCGCCAACTATCTCGCCAGCCCGCCGCTGGTGGTCGCCTATGCGCTAGCCGGTACCGTTCGCAGCGACATCACGGCCGAGCCGATCGGCACCGCGCAGAATGGCGAAAAGGTCTATCTGAAGGACATCTGGCCGACCAACGACGAGATCCGCGATCTCATCGACCGGCACGTCCACTCGGACCTGTTCCGCAAGCGCTATGCCGACGTCTATCGCGGCGACGAGCATTGGAAGGGCATTTCGGTCACCGGCGGCGACACCTATGCCTGGCCGGCGGCGTCGACCTACATCGCCAACCCGCCTTATTTCGAAGGCATGAGCATGCAGGCCAAGGGTATCGAGGATATCTCGAACGCCCGTACGCTGGCGGTGTTCGGCGATTCGATCACCACCGATCACATCAGCCCGGCCGGCTCGATCAAGGCCGAGAGCCCGGCGGGCAAGTGGCTGATGGAACGCCAGGTGCCGAAGAACGAGTTCAACAGCTACGGCGCGCGGCGCGGCAACCACGACGTGATGATGCGCGGCACCTTTGCCAACATCCGTATCCGCAACAAGATGCTGACCGGGGTCGAGGGCGGCTACACCCGCAACCTTCTGACCGGCGAGCAGGAAGCGATCTACGACGCGGCCATGGCCTACAAGGATGCGGGCGTGCCGCTGGTGATCCTGGCGGGCAAGGAGTATGGCACCGGCTCGTCGCGCGACTGGGCGGCCAAGGGCACCGTGTTGCTGGGCGTCCGCGCAGTGATCGCCGAAAGCTTCGAGCGTATCCACCGTTCGAACCTGGTCGGCATGGGCGTGTTGCCGCTGCAGTTCGCGGAAGGGGACAGCGCCGCATCGCTTGGGCTGGACGGAAGCGAGAGCTTCACCATCCGCAATGTCGCCGGCATCCAGCCGCGCCAGGACGTCGAGGTCGAAGTGACCGAGGCCGATGGCCACACCCGCACCATCGTCGCGCGGTGCCGGATCGATACCTTCAACGAGCTCGAATATTTCCACGCCGGCGGGATCCTGCCGTACGTGCTGCGCAAGCTCGCCGCCTGATGGAGCGCCTGTTCGTGGATATCGCAGGGTGGGCCGCCGCCCTGCTGATCCTTGGCGCCTATGCGCTGCTGACGGCGGACAAGGTCGATGCGAAATCGCCGCTGTATCAGGCGATGAACGTGCTGGGCGCGATCGGCTTTATCATCAACTCGGGCTACTTTAAGGCGTGGCCGTCGGCGGTGCTGAACGTGATCTGGGCCGGGATCGGGATCGTCGCGCTGATCCGCATCGCGACGAACCGGAAGAAGGCGGAAGCCTAGGCCTCGGCCGTCGCGGCGCTGAGCCACGACGGGAGTGTCACGCCCGCCAGATCGTCGACCCGGCGATGTTCGACTGCGAGGCCGAGGTCGGGATAGTAGGCCTTAGTCCGCGGGCCGGGCTCGGTCGCGGGGACGACCACCAGCCGCCGATTGACCTTTTGCCGCCAATTCATCCGCGCGGTATTTTCCTGGCCGACGTAACAGCCCTTGGTGAAGCTGACGCCGTTGAGCTCGGCCGCATTGCATTCGAGCCAGAGCAGATCGCCTAGTTCGGCGCGGTCTTCGCACACGCCGAGGCTGAGGCGGTGACGAAGCCAGCCGGTCGCCGGTGCGTCGGCAGGCGCGATCCAGCGGCGGCCGAGATCGGGGAGGCGCGGATCGGCTACGCCGTCGTCACCCTCCGCCGACCAGTGAACGGCGAGGGCATGCTCGAGCGCGATCTCGATCGGGCGGCGCAGGCGATACATGCGCAGCCGCTTGGCAAGCTCCTCCGCCGCGTCCGCCTCGCAGTCGATCAGCAGGTCGTCCCCCTCAGCCCAGACCAGGAAATCGAACAGGCATTTGCCCTGCGCGGAGAGGAGGCCGGTCCAAACCGGCAACGCGCCGGTGACGTCGTTGGTGACGAGCCCCTGGAGGAAGCCGCGGACATCCTCTCCGGACAGGCGGATCACGGCGCGGTCGGCGAGGGTGGTGGCGGGCATGGCCTTTAGCTAGGAAGCCGACCGTGCAAACGCAAAGCCTGACCATCCGCCGCCCCGACGACTGGCACCTCCACCTGCGCGACGGCGCGATGCTGAAGGCGGTCGCGCCCTACAGCGCGCGGCAGTTCGCGCGGGCGATCATCATGCCCAATCTCGTGCCGCCGGTGACCACGGTCGAGGCGGCGAGCGCTTACCGGAATCGCATTCGCGCTGCCGCCGGTCCCGGTTTCGAGCCGCTGATGACCTGCTATCTGACCGACAGCACCGATCCCGACGAATTGGAGCGCGGTCACCGCGACGGGGTGTGGGCCGCCGCCAAGATGTATCCCGCGGGCGCCACCACCAACAGCCACAGCGGCGTGACCGACGTTCGCCATATTCACGCCGCGCTGGAGCGGATGGAAAAGATCGGCATGGTGCTGTGCGTCCACGGCGAGGTGACCGACCCGGCGATCGACATCTTCGACCGCGAGGCGGTGTTCCTCGAGCGCGTACTGACCCCGGTGCTGCGCGACTTTCCGGGCCTCAAGGTGGTGCTCGAGCATATCACCACCGCCGACAGCGCCGACTTCGTCCGCGAAGCGGGGCCGAACGTTGCCGCGACGATCACGCCGCAGCACCTTCATCTCAACCGCAATGCGCTGTTCGAGGGCGGGCTGCGGCCGCATGCGTATTGCCTGCCGGTGGTGAAGCGCGAGAAGCACCGGCTCGCGGTCCGCGCGGCGGCGGTGTCGGGCAGCGCCCAATTCTTCCTCGGCACCGACAGCGCCCCGCATCTCAAGGAAGCCAAGGAATCGGGCTGCGGCTGTGCCGGCATCTGGAACGCGCCCCATGCGCTGGAAAGCTATGCCACGGTGTTCGACGAGGAAGGGGCGCTCGACCGATTCGAGGGCTTCGCGTCGGAGCATGGCCCGCGCTTCTACGGGCTGCCACTCAACGAGGGCACGGTGACTCTGGAAAGGACTGAAACGGTCGTGCCGGAGCGGATGGAAGCTGCGGGATCGTCGCTGGTGCCGTTCCACGCCGGGCAGACGCTCGGCTGGACCTTGCGGACTTAGTAGCCCTCGGAAACCTTGGTCCCGCGGCCGGTCGATCCCAGCACCAGTTGGAAATGCTTTTCAACCGCCGTGTAGCAGTCGCAGCTGACCTTCTGCAGCCCGCGCCGGTCGATCACCTGGATCGCGCCGCGGCGGTAGGAGATCAGCCCCTGTTCCTGAAGCACGCGGGCGACTGCATTGACCGTGGTGCGCTGCACGCCGAGCAATCCCGCCAGGCTTTCCTGCGTCAGTTCGAGCCGGTCGCTGCCGGCTCGGTCCTGCGCGTGTAGAAGCCAGCGCGCGGCGCGGGCTTCGATCGGGTGAAAGGCGTTGCAGGCCACCGACTGCATGACCTGCGCCAGAAGGGCATCGGCGTAGCGGCAGAACAGATTGCGCAGGTGCGCACTGGTTTCCTTGGCTTTTTCCAGCACGTCCATCGGGACCAAGGCGGCCGAGCCGGGCAACTGGACGACCGCCTGGGTAAAGGCCGGCGCCTCGCCGCAACTGATGATCCCGCCCACCGCGCCTTCGCGGCCGATCGAGGCGACCTCAACCGAGCGTCCGCCGGTCAGCTCACGCCGCATCGAGACCATCAGGCCGTCGAACGGAAACAGGCAGTGCTTGGTGACTTCGCCTTCGGCCAGAACGATCTCACCGCCGCCGAACGTCGCGATCTCCATTTCTTCGGCAAACAGGGCGCGCTCGATGGGCGAGAGGGTGGCAAGCAAGCGATTGCCGGCGAACGCGGCATCGAGGCTCGACTCTGCGAGCAGATCGCGAAGTTGATCCATAAGCCCCGGTAACTCCCCACTCAGACCGCGGACGACCTGTCGAGGGAAAGCATTACGCTAGTGTTCCGATGGGAAGCAATACCTTAAAATATAAGGACTTAGGGCTACTTTTGTGTCGGCTAACCGACAGTCGGCAAGCACTTCGTTTTCCGTGGGTTAACGGCGAGATCGCGGTTTGTGCGGTGAGCGGTTGAACAGCGCACCACTGTCCGCTAAGCGCACCGCAGCCGAGGCATCCGGAGACGTGGGTGAGTGGCTGAAACCAGCGGTTTGCTAAACCGCCGTAGGGGGAATTCCCTTACCGAGGGTTCGAATCCCTCCGTCTCCGCCATTCCTTTGAGATTGCGAACCAGCCGCTGCGGCGGCCCGCCGGACCCTCAGCCCGCTGCGCGCGAGCCGATCAGGGCGCCGATGCTGGCCGCCAGTTTTTCCAGCGTGAAGGGCTTGGTGATGAGCGCCATGCCGGGATCGAGAAAGTCAGTCAGCGCGGTGGCGTGCTCGGCATAGCCGGTGATGAACAGGATCGGCAGTCCGGGGCGCAGGCGGCGGGCCTGGTCGGCGAGTTCGCGCCCGTTGATGCCGGGCATGCCGATGTCCGAGATCATGAGATCGATCGTCTCGTCCGACTGGAGGCAGGGAAGCGCGTCGGCCGGGTCGGCGATCTCGATCGGCGTGTAGTGAAGCTCCTCCAAGGCCTCGCGGATCAGCATGCGCACGGCATCTTCGTCCTCGACCACCAGCACCCGCTCGCCCGCGCCGCGCGCGGTCTGGACGGCCGTGTCGACTTTGGCGTCGACCGCGGTGGGACTGGTCGGAAGGTACAGGCAGATGCTGGTGCCGGCGCCCGGCGCGCTGTGGATGCGGACGCTGCCGCCGCTCTGCTCGGCGAAGCCATAGACCATCGACAGGCCAAGGCCGGTCCCCTGCCCGAGCGGTTTGGTGGTGAAAAAGGGCTCGAACACCTTGTCGAGCATGTCGGGCGGCATGCCTTCGCCGGTGTCGGCGACCTTGATCAGGACGAAGTCGCCGTGGGCCGCGCCCGCGGGAATGTCGCCGCCTTGCGCGGTCATCGCGGAGATCACCAGGCTGCCCCCGTCGGGCATGGCGTCGCGCGCGTTCACCGCGAGGTTGAGGACGGCATTTTCGAGCTGGTTGCCGTCGGCCAACACCGGCGGCAAGTCGCGGGCGATGTCGGGCCGCAGCGTCACCGTTTCGGGCAGCGCATGGGTGACAAGCTGCGCCGCGGCGCCGAGCACGGCGGCGACGTCGAGCGGCTGGGCGTCGAGCGGCTGGCGGCGGGCGAAGGCGAGCAGGCGGTGGGTCAGGGCGGCGGCCCGCTCGGCCGAACCCAGCGCGGTGTCGAGATAACGCTGCAGGCCGTCGTAGCGCTCGTCGGCGATCCGCCGCCGCATCATGTCGATCGAGCCGATGATCCCGGTCAGCATGTTGTTGAAGTCGTGCGCGATGCCGCCGGTCAGCTGGCCGACCGCTTCCATCTTCTGGCTTTGCCTGAGCGAGGCTTCGGCGCGCTCGCGTTCGGCGACTTCCTCCTTGAGGCGGCTCAACGCGAGTTCGAGTTCGGCGGTGCGTTCGCGGACCTGCGCTTCGAGCTGATCGGCGGCGCTGGCGAGGGCGAGGCGCTGCTGGTGGAGGTCGACGAACACGCCGACCTTGCTGCGCAGAATGTCGGCTTCGATCGGCTTCTGGATGAAGTCCACCGCGCCCGCTTCATAGCCGCGGAACCGGCGATGGGTATCGCCGCTGCCGGCGGTGACGAAGATGATCGGCACCCGGCGCGAGCGTTCGTTGCCGCGCATGAATTCTGCGAGCTCGAACCCGTCCATGCCCGGCATCTGGACGTCGAGCAGGGCCAACGCGACATCGTGCTGGAGCAACAGTTCGAGCGCTTCCTCGCCCGACCGCGCGCGCAGGAAGGTCAGGTGGTCGGCCCGCAGCAAGGCTTCCAGCGCGAGCAGATTTTCGTCGAGGTCGTCGACGATCAGCAGGTTGGTGGTAGCGGTCACGGGGCCCCTAAGCGCAGCAGATGATCGGCGATGGCGTCCAGCGACAGGGCTCTCGCGGACGAGCATCGGGCGAGGGCGGCGGCGGGCATGGCAGCGGCATAGGCGGTCGCGGGGTCCTCGACCAGCACGCTTCCCCCGCGCGCCTCGATCGCAGCCGACCCGCGCGCACCATCCTCGTTGGCGCCGGTCAGCACCAGTGCGAGAAGCCCGGCGCCGAAGACGTCGGTGGCGCTTTCGAACAGGACGTCGATCGACGGGCGCGAAAACAACACGGGCTCGTCCGCCGACAGGGCGATGCTGGCCCCCGGCTCGACCAGCAGATGGTAGCCGGGCGGCGCGAAATAGATGGTGGCGGGAACGATCGCTTCCTTGTCGTCGGGCTCAACCACCTTCATCGCGCATTTGGCTGAAAAAAGCGTTGTCAGGCCTGATGGCGTGGCCGGCACATGAACCACGATCAGGATCGGCACCGGATAGTCGGCGGGCAGGCGCGGCAGGAGTTCAGACAGCGCCTGCACCGCGCCGGCCGAACTGCCGATGACGATGGCGGCGGGCGTGTCGGCGCTCATCCCTCGCTCCGCTGATAGATCTTTTCTTCGCGCACGAAGCTGGTGAAGGCGTCGGCGTGGCTCGAAAAACGTAAGGTTTCCTTGGAGCCGAGGCCGAGAAAGCCGCGCCGGGTCAGGCTGTCGCGAAACAGGCCGATGGCGCGGTCCTGCAGCGGCCGGTCGAAATAGATCATGACGTTGCGGCACGACACGAGCTGGCATTCGGTAAACACCTCGTCCGACACCAGGCTGTGGTCGGAAAAGACGACCTGCGCGCGCAGTTTCTTGTCGAACACCGCGCGGCCATAGGCGGTGGTGTAATAATCGGCGAGCGAAGTCTTGCCCCCGGCCTGCTGGTGGTTGCGGGTGAAGGTGGCGAGGCGGTCGAGCGAGTAGACGCCGCTACGCGCGATCTCGAGCGCGGCGGGGTTGATGTCGGTGGCATAGATCAGGGTGCGGTCGAGCAGGCCTTCTTCGTGCAGCATGATGGCGAAGGAATGGACTTCCTCGCCGTGGCTGCACCCGGCGATCCAGATCTTGAGCGAGGGATAGGTGCGCAGGTGCGGCACGACCTTGTCGCGCAGCGCCTTGAAGTAGGTCGGATCGCGAAACATCTCGCTCACCTGCACCGTCAGATAGTCGAGCAGGCGGCCGACCATTGCCTCGCTGTGCAGCAATTGCTCCTGCATTGCCGAAAAGGTGGCAAAGCCGAGCTGGTCGCGGGCCTGGCGCAGGCGGCGCTTGATCGAGGCGCGGGCATAATGGCGGAAGTCGTAATGATAGCGTAGGTACAGCGCCTCCAGCAGCAGCTGTATCTCGATATCCTCGACCGGTTCGGCAGGCTGGTGGTTCACCGCGGCATCCACACCCGGACCAGCGAGAGCAGTTTGTCGACGTCGAGCGGCTTGGCCATGTAGTCGCTGGCCCCGGCCGCCAGGCATTTCTCCTGGTCGTCGGGCATCGCCTTGGCGGTCAGCATGATGATCGGCAGCTTGTTCCAGTTCATGTCGCCGCGAATCCGGCGGGTCGCTTCCAGCCCGTCCATCACCGGCATCATGACGTCCATCAGGACGAGATCGACCGGGTCGCCGCCCGCGTTGGCCCGGGCCAGCGCGTCGAGCGCTTCCTGCCCGTTGCGGGCGATCGCCACCTTGGCGCCGCGCGGTTCGAGGATGTTGGTCAGCGAGTAGACGTTGCGGACGTCGTCCTCGACCACCAGGATGGTGCGGCCTTCCAGCAGCGCGTCGCGGTGGCGGGCCTGCGCGATCATCTTCTGCTGCTCGGGCGGCAGTTCGGACACGACCTGGTGAAGGAACAGGGTCACCTCGTCGAGCAGGCGTTCGGGCGATTTGGCGCCCTTGATGATGATCGAACTGGAATAACGCCGCAGTCGCTGTTCGTCGTCCTGGCTGAGATCGTGGCCGGTGTAGACGATCACCGGCGGGAAGCTGTGCTCGCCGTCCTTGCTGAGCGTTTCGAGCAGCGAGAAGCCCGAGGCGTCTGGGAGCGACAGGTCGAGCACCATGCAGTCGAAGGTTTCTTCGCTGAGCAGCTCGAGGCACTCGGCCGCGGTGCCGGCGCCGACGGTTTCGATTTCCGGCCCGGCGAGCAGCTTGGCGACCGCGTCACGCTGCCGGTCGTCATCCTCGACGATCAGCACGCGGCGCATGGTGCGGGTGAGCTGCGCTTCGAGCGATTCGAGCGCATGGGCGAGCTCCTCGCGCTTCACCGGTTTCACTAGATAACCCATCGCGCCGAGCGAAAAGGCGGTTTGGGTCTGGTCGCTCGCGGAGATGACGTGGATCGGAATGTGGCGCGTTTCGTCCTCGCGCTTCAGCCGGTCGAGCACGGCGAGCCCCGACTGATCGGGAAGGCCGAGGTCGAGCACGATGCCACTCGGCTTATGCTCGCGCGCCAGTTCGAGCGCTTCTTCGGCGGTGCCGGCGACGAGCGTCTGGAAGGAGGCTTCGCGCGCGATGTCGCGGACGATGCCGGCGAAGGTGCGGTCGTCCTCCACGATCAGGAGCACACGGCGCCCGTCGCCAAGGTCGTCGCGATCGTCATCAAGCGGGGCGGAGCGCACCGCCGGCTTGCGCGAGGGCATCGCCGGCGGCGGCGTGGACGCGGACGGCGAACGGGCTGCATTTGCGGCGGCCTTGGGCTCGGTCCGCGCGGCGACCAGCGAGGGGTCGTATTCGACCGGGATGTCGACGGTGAAGCTGCTGCCCCGACCGGGCTCGCTCTTGAGCGAAATCGTGCCCCCGAGCAGCCGCGCCAGCTCACGCGAGATGGAAAGGCCAAGGCCGGTACCGCCGAACTTGCGGCTGATCGACCCGTCGGCCTGCTGGAACGCGTCGAAGATCGCCTGCTGCTGCTCGGGCGCGATGCCGATGCCGGTGTCGGTGACGCTCAGCGCCAGGCGGTCGCTGCCGACCCTGGCGATGGCCAGCGTAACCGATCCCGCCTCGGTGAACTTGAAGGCATTGGCGAGTAGGTTCTTGAGGATCTGCTCGAGCCGCTGACGGTCCGACACGATGCTGGCGGGCGCGTCCTCGTCGATCGCAAGCTCGAACGACAGGCCGCGCTCCCTCGCGATGGGATCGAAGGTGCGCTGCAGATCCTTGACCAGCCGCGTCACAGGAAGCTCGTCGGCACGGACCTCGACATGGCCGGCCTCGATCTTGGACAGGTCGAGAATGTCATTGATGAGGTTGAGAAGGTCGTTGCCCGATGCCTGGATGGTGCGGGCATATTGCGCTTGTTCGTCGGTCAGGTTGCCGGTCGGATTATCGCCCAGCAGCTTGGACAGGATCAGCAGCGAATTGAGCGGTGTGCGCAATTCGTGGCTCATGTTGGCGAGGAAGTCGGACTTGTACTGGCTCGCCTGCTCGAGCTCGCGGGCCTTGAGCTCGACCGCCGCGCTCGAGCGGGTGAGGTCGTTCTTCTGGCTTTCCAGCAGCTGCGCCTGTTCTTCCAGCTGCGAATTGGTTTGTTCCAATTCGACCTGCTGCTGCTCCAGCCGGACCGCCGATTCCTTCAAGGCGCGGCCTTGTTCTTCCAGCTCCTCGTTCGAGACCTTGAGCTCTTCGCTCTGGACCTGAAGCTCTTCCGACTGGCGCTGGGTTTCCTCCAGCAAGGTCTGGAGTTCGGTGCGATATTTGGCGGAGCGGAGCGCGGTGCCGGCCGGCTGGGCGATGTGGCCGAGAAGTTCGAGCACGCGGTCGTCCACCGCCTTGAGGAAGCCGAGTTCGACCACCCCGTTGACGATCCCCTCCGCCCGAAGCGGCGCGATGACCAGGTGGCGCGGCACGTCGCGGCCGAGGGCGGAGCCGATGGTGAGGTAGCCTTCGGGCACCTCGTCGAGGACCATCGGCGCGCCGTCGGCGGCGACCCGGCCGAGCAGCCCTTCGCGTAGCGCGAAACGCTCGGGCACCTTGGCATCTTCGGGCACGCCGAGCGTCGCCATGCGCTGGAACACGCCATGCTCGCCCTTGAACAGGACGCTGGCCTGCGCGCCGGTATAAGCGGTGAGGAAGTCGACGATATCGCCCGACAGTTCGCGCACGGTCTTGTCGCCGAGCATCGCCTGGCCGAGTCCCGCTTCGCCCGCGCTCAGCCACAACTGGCGGCGGCGGACGAGCATGGCGCGATGGTTGAGCAGGCCGATCGCGATCGCCAGCACCATGCCGACCAGGGCGGCGATGACGGCGCTCATCGTGGCGGTCTGGAACGCCCTGGTGCGCTGCTCGACGCGGGCCTCACGGTTTCGCCGCTCTTCATTGCGCAGCTCGCCGATCCGCGCGCGCACGGCGTCCATCTCGGCCTTGTCGCGATCCTGATCGATCGCCGCCAGGGTCGCCGTGAGGCCCTGCTGCTGGCGAAGGGCGATGGAGCGTTGCAGTGTGGCGAACTTGCTTGCGACCTGCGGGCGGAGGGCTTGCAGGCTGGCCTGCTGCGGGGGGTCATCGCGGGTCAGCCGATCGAGCGTCCGAAGCGTCGCTTCGCTGCGTGTCTGGGCGTCGCGATAGGGTTCGAGGTAGGAGGGATTGCCGGTCAACAGGAAACCGCGCTGGCCGGTTTCGGCGTCCTGCATCGCGGACAGCAGGTCGGCCAGGCCGACGATCACCTCGTGGGTGGCGGTGACCTGCTCGGTCTCTTCCCGAACGGCCTTGATGGTCAGGGCGGAGATGGTGCCCGATGCCAGAAAGAAGAGCAGCGCGGCGACGACGCCCGCCAGCGTGCCGAGGTTCATTCCGGCGCCCGAGGCACCTTCCTCATTCCTGTTCATCGTGCGCGGCAGCTTCCCGTGGTTGCGAGGACGACACGCGTTTCCATGACCGATCGATCTTCGCAACCCGCAATCGGCGTGGAGGGCCCTGCCAACCTCCTGTCGTTAACCGGCAAACTTGCGCTCACGGGCGAGTATCGGGCCCGGTTCAGTTCGTTCATGGCGCGCTCAGCGCTGCCATGGCAGAAAGGCTAAAGCCTTGGTTTTCCGCTGCTTGTTGCGCATCCGGAACCTGATTGGGCGGCCTTTCGTTGGGGTGGCGCTGACTTTGATCGGTGCTGGCCTGGGATCCGGGCCTGTCTTCCTGTTCGACACGGAAGGCGCCGATCGAGGTTACCGGAACATATCGGAGGAAAGCATATGAAGAAGACCTTGATCGCCTTGGCCGCCGCCAGCTCGCTGTCGCTGGGCGCCTGCTCGACCATGAACAATAACGACACCCTCGCCGACGCCGCGACCGGCGCAGCCGTGGGTGCCGTCGGTGGTGCCGCTGTCGGCGCCGTCGTTCCGGGTGTCAGCCCGATCACCGGCGCGGCCGTTGGCGCTGCCATCGGCGGCCTGACCGGCGCGGTGTGGGCCGACAACAACAACGACGGTTATGCCGACGGCTATGTCCAGAACGGCCAATATTATCAGGGCACGCCGAGCGGTTATGATTCGACCCTCGGCCGCGTTGCCACGGGTGCCGGCATCGGCGCCGTGGCCGGTGTCGCCGCCGGTGCGCTGATCCCGGGCGTCAGCCTGCTCGAAGGCGCCGTCGCCGGTGCCGTGGTCGGCGGCCTCGCCGGCGCGATCTGGGCCGACAACGACCGTGACGGCCGTGTGGACGGCTATGTCCAGAACGGTCAATATTATCCGGGCGCCCCCGCCCAGACCAACACGGGCAGCAGCTATCAGCAGCCGGCCCCCGCCCCGAGCCGCAGCGGCGAGCGCGGCTAAGGAGAACGAATGAGCCTTTCGCGTAACAGAAACGGCTTGTGTGCCGGGCGCCTCGTGCGCCCGGCACTTGTTTGTGCGGGCCTGCTTGTCGCGCCCGCGTTGGCCGCTTCGCCGGCGGCCGCCCAGGCCAGTGTGGCACGGCCCGCCGCCTCGTCTCTTTTCTTTCGCTCCGGTGCCCAAGGTGCCGCGGCCGAGTTGCTGCGGCTGGCCGCGACGGCGCAGGCCGACGGGCTCGACCCCCGGCGCTATCGCACCCGCGACCTGCCGCGCCTGGTGCGCGCCGCCGAAAGCGGCGATCCGCAAGCGATCGCGCGCGCCGACCGAGCGCTGAGCGACCTGTTCATCCGCTACGCGCAGGACCTTCGCCGTGCGCCCAACGTCGGCATCATCTATGTCGACGGCGATCTTCGCCCGCAGGCGCCGAGCGCCGCGGCGCTGCTCGCCGCCGCCTCCGCTTCGCCCAACGTCGCCGCCTACATGCGCGACATGGGGTGGATGCATCCTTATTATGCGCAGCTCCGCCGGCAGTTGACCGACAACCGGCTCGACCCCGCGACGCGGCGGCTGGTCCAGAGCAACCTGGCGCGGGTCCGCAGCCTTCCGGCCGGCGGCCGCTATGTGATGGTCAATGTCGCCGCGCAGCGCCTGTTTATGATCGACAACAACCAGACGGTCGACATGATGCGCGTGGTGGTCGGAAAGCCCGTCTATCCGACGCCCATGATGGCGGCCAATATCCGCTACACTTCGCTTCGCCCTTACTGGAACGTGCCGAGCGATCTGGCGGCCGAGCGGATCGTGCCCAACGTCATCAAGGGCGGCGCGCCTTATCTCCGCGCCAAGGGATATCAGGTGCTGTCTGACTGGTCGGACAAGCCCAGGATCGTGAGCCCGGCCAGCGTCGATTGGAAGGCAGTGGCCGCCGGCAAGAAGGAAGTGCGGCTGCGCCAGCTTCCGGGGCCGGCCAACAGCATGGGCGACATGAAGTTCATGTTCCCCAATGCGCAGGGCATCTATCTTCACGACACGCCGCAGGACGAATTGTTCGGCGAGGCGGCGCGGTTGTTCTCGGGCGGTTGCGTGCGGCTCGAGGCGGCGCATCGGCTGGCGGCGTGGCTGTACGGCAAGCCGCTCCGCGCCAAGGGCGCCGCGCCCGAACAGAAGGTGCCGATGGCGAAGCCCGTGCCGGTCTATCTGACTTATCTGACGGCGGTGCCGAGCGGGACCGAGCTCGCCATCTATGAGGACATCTACAAGAAGGATGCCCCGGCGGTGCCGTCGAGGCGGATGGCGACCCGCTAGTTTCGGTCCCAGGTCGCGACGTAGCGAAGCGCGACCGGCACGGCATTGCCCGACCGGTCGCGCGCCGGCTCCCAGCGGGTGCGGGCGAGCAGGCGGCATAGCTCGTCGTCGAGCGCCGGATTACCCGAGGAAGAGAAAGGCAGGCAGCGCGTCAGCCGTCCCTCGGCGCTGATGTCGAGCGCGAGCACCGCCGATCCGCGCGGCGCGCCATAGCCGCGGATTCGCCGATAATCGCCGCGCGACAGATTGCCCGACAGCAGCCGCGCCCCGCTGCCTAAACCGCCGCCCATGCCTGATCCGCCCGGTCCGCCGCCACCGGTGCCATCCCCGCTTCCGTTCGCGCCGCGGCCCGGCCCGGCTTCGCGGCCTGCCCCGGCGCTCGGGGCGGCGGCGGTGACGGGCGCGGTTTCGTCGGCGGTGGGCAGGGTGGGGGGCACTGGCAGGCGCACTTCGGGCTTGGGTTGCACTACCGGGGCCGGGCGCGCGTCGAGATCGGGCGCACCGACCTCGCGCTCGGCGGCGGCCTCCTGCTGCGAGATCGACGGGGGCGGTGGTGGCGGGGGTTTGGGCAGCGGCACGTCGAAGGTGGTCAGTGCCTCGACGCTCCGCCGCAGCGGTTCGCCGGCGAGCCCGGTGATCAGCGCCGCGCCGAGCGCGAGATGCAGCACGGCGACCAGCGCGAGCGCCTTGGTCCGGTCGCGTCCCTGTCCTTGCGGCTGCCACGGCATGACAAGAAAACGCCGCCGGGGCCGAGCCGCTCCCTAGCCCTCGATCCCGGCGAGGAAGCCCGCCAGCACACGGTCGAAGATCGCCGGCTGTTCGAGGTTGGGAAGATGCCCGGCGCCGCTGATCTCGATCAGCCCGGCATGGGGGATCAGGGTCTTCAATTCTTCGGACAGCGCGGGCGGGGTTATGCGATCCTCGCTGCCGTAGAGGACGAGGGTAGGGCACTTGACCGCCTCGGCCTCGCGGCGCTGGTCGGCGAGCCATACCGCGTCGGCGGCCCGGGCGTAAGCGGCGGAATCGATGCGGCTCATGGTTGCGACCACGGCTTCGCGAACCTCAGGCGTCGCGGGCTGAGAAAGCAGGGCGTCGGCGCGGCTGTCGGCGAGGCCCGCCATGCCGAGTTCGGCGGAGGCCGCCAGCGATCGATCGTAGATGGCGCGTCCTTCAGGATGGCAGGCAAAGCTATCGGCCAGCACCAGGCTCGCGATCCGCTCCGGCGCGCGGGCGTGCATGGCGAGCGCGATCACCCCACCGAGGCTGAGGCCGCAGATGTGGGCCCGGGGGACGTCCAGCGCGTCGAGCACCGCCAGCGCGGCGGAGGCGAAATCGCCGCGCGGGTCGCCGCTGCCGGTGTCGCTGTCGCCGTAACCCGGCATATCGATCGCGATCGCCATGCGCTCGGCGCCGAACCGCTCGACCTGACCGTCCCACGCAGTCCGGTCTGAACCGACCCCGTGCAGGAACAACAGCGGCACGCCGCCCGATCCCCGGATGGTGCAGCCGACCCGGCCCCATATTGTTTCGATGCTTTGTCTTTCCACGCGCCCGGCTTGGCAGCATCCGCGGCGCGCGGCTAGATGCACCGATGGCGCGGATGCGGGTCAACGGTCAGGCTTTGGAATTCGCGCTCGATCCCGCGACGCCCTTGCTGTGGGCGCTGCGCGACGCGGCCAATCTCACCGGCACCAAGCAAGGCTGCGGCGGGACCGGGCAATGCGGGACCTGCACGGTGATCGTCGATGGCGGCGCGGTGCAAAGCTGCGCGGTCACGATCGGCAGTCTCGAAGGCGCCGACGTCACCACCGTCGAGGGCCTTGCCGGGCATCCGCTGACCTTGGCGCTGGTCGCCGAAGATGCGATCGGCTGCGGCTTCTGCCTGCCCGGGTTCGTTTGCGCGGCGGCCGCCCTCCTGCAGCAGAATGCGCGTCCGGCGGCCGAGCAGCTGGACGCCTTGCCGACCCGCTGCGCCTGCGGCCTTCAGCCGCGTCTGAGACGTGCGATCGGCCGGGCCGCGAGCACCATGGCGGCGAGCGGTCAGCCGTCGCAGCCTCCGGAACCTGCACCGCAAACATCACCCGAGATCGTTACGCGGCCGCGTTAATCTTGCGCTCAGCCGAAAGGGGAGAAGATCGCGTGTATCGGCTCTCTTGAGGTCACGAACATGCGGCTGTCCTTGTTCTCGCTGTTGCTCCTTTCCACCGCTGCCCCGGCGTTTGCCGATCCCATCCCCGGCGAACCCGCCGAGCGGATCGAGGCCGTGCAGGCCGAGCCTCCGGCGCGCGTGCAGCGCGAGGAACGGCGCCAAAGCCGTGTTGCGGATGTCGATCGGCCGGCACGCCCGCAGCGAGTGGATCGCGATTTCACGCCCTCGCCGCGAGTCGAGCGCGAGCGGCCCGCCGCTTTCGCCGAGCCCGCCCGTGACACCGCCGCAGCGGACATGGCCGAGCGGCGCCAGGAGCGCTGGTCTCGTTCGGCGCCCGCGGATGACGGCGGCACGCGGCAGGATCGCGGCGAACGCGCCCGTGGCTGGCAGGACGGCCGGGTCGAACGCCGCAGCCGGCGGGGCGAGGTTCCGCCCTCGGCCGGTTCGCCCGTCTTCGGCTCGGCCATTCCGGGTCCCGAAAGCGTCGGCCGGCCCCCGCGCGACGTGTCGCCGGGCAGCGTTACCGATCGTGACCTGCGCGACCGTGTCGCCGCCGAAGGGCTTCGCCGCGACCGGATCGAACGTGCCGAATGGCGGCAGGAATGGCGCCGGGACCGCCGCTACGACTGGCGCCGACACCGCGACCGCGACCGCAATCGCTTCCACCTGTCGGTCTATTTCGATCCGTTCGGCTGGCAGTATCGCGATTACGACATCGGATGGCGCCTGCCCTCGCGCTATTACAGCGCGCGCTACTGGCTGCAGGACCCGTGGTCCTATCGCCTGCCTCCGGTCGGTGGCTATTACCGCTGGGTCCGCTATTACAATGACGTGCTGCTGGTGGATGTCAGGAACGGGCGCGTGCTCGACCGGATTCAGCGCTTCTTCTGGTAGAGCGCTCGCGGCGGTTGGTCGAAGGATGCTAGGCAGCGCGGGAACCGGGACTTTTCTCAGGCCCTGACCTGCCCTCTTTCGAAAGCGCTGCCTTCATGACCCATCGCCTCCTGCTGCTTGGCGCGAGCCTGCTCACCCTCGGTGCCTGCGCCACGCGGGAGGAGATGGCGGCCGCACCGCCGCCGCCCGCAACCGCCGCGGCCGAGCCGGCCCCGGTCGCCACCGCGCAATCGGAGCATGACCGGCTGTTCGCCCTGTTCGCCAAGAGCGACGAGGACAGCCTCCGCCGCAATCCGCTGAGCGCGCTGTTCCGCGGCGACATGCGCTACGCCGACCGGCTGGGCGACAATATCAGCGATGCCTATTACGCGGGCGAGAAGCAGGCCGCCGAGCAGGAGCTCGCCGCGTTGGCCGCGATCGACCGGGCGAAGCTCAACCCGACCGACGCCATCGCCTACGACGTGTTCAAGGTAGCGACCGAGGATCAACTCGCCGGCTATCAGGACAATCTGCTGAGCCTGACCAAGGTGCGGCCGATGAACCACTTCTTCGGCATCCACACTTTCTACCCGACCTTTGCCAGCGGACAGGGCGCGGCGCCGTTCAAGACGGTCCAGGATTACGAAAACAACCTGAAGCGCCACAAGGACTTCGTGGTCTATCTCGACCGGGCGATTCAGCGCTGGCGCGAGGGGATGGCGAGCGGGGTGGTCGATACCAAGCTCACCACCCGCAACATGATCGAGCAGCTTAACAGCCAGCTCAAGCAGACCCCGGCGGAGGACAATTACCTGGGGCCGATCCGCAAATTGCCGGACGCGATCGGTGCCGAGGATCGCGCCCGCCTGACCGCGGCCTATCAGGCGTCGGTCAAGGATGAGATCCGCCCGGCGCTGACCCGCGTGCGCGATTTCCTGCGCAGCGAGTATCTCCCCGCCGCGCGCGATGGGGTCGGCCTCATGTACATGAAGGGCGGGCCCGAGCTCTACCGCCACCTCGTCCGCTCGACGACGACGCTCGACATGGCGCCGGAGGAGATTCACCAGCTCGGCCTCAGCGAAGTCGCCCGTATCCGCGGCGAGATGGACAACGTCCGCCAGGAAGTCGGCTTCAAGCGCGACCTCCCCGCTTTCTTCAACAATCTGCGCACCGATCCCAAGCTCAAGCCCAAGAGCCGCGACGCGCTGACGCAGGGTTATTACGACATCGGCAAGAAGGTCGATGCCGAGCTTCCGCGCTATTTCTCCACCATGCCCAAGGCGCGGTTGGAGATCCGCCCGTACGAGCCGTTCCGCGAGAAGTTCGAGGCCGGCGGCTCCTACCAGAGCGGCACCCCCGACGGGACACGTCCGGGCGTCTTCTATTTCAACGCCTACGATCTGCCGAGCCGCACGACGCCCGGCATGACCACGCTTTATCTCCACGAAGGGGCGCCGGGGCATCACTTCCAGATCAGCTTGGCGCAGGAAAACGAAGCGCTGCCGGCGTTCATGCGGTTCGGCGGGAACACGGCCTATGTCGAGGGCTGGGCGCTGTATGCCGAGACGCTCGGCTACGACATGGGATTCTACAAGGACCCGTATCAGCGCTTCGGCACGCTGTCGGACGAAATGCTGCGCGCGATGCGGCTGGTGGTCGATACCGGCATTCATTCCAAGGGTTGGACCCGCGACCAGGCGATCAGCTACATGCTGTCGAACAGCGACATGGGCCGGACCGACGCTACCGCCGAGGTCGAGCGCTATATCGCCATTCCGAGCCAGGCGCTGGCCTACAAGCTGGGGGCGCTGACCATTCAGCGGCTGCGGACCAAGGCGCAGACCGAGCTGGGTGCGAAGTTCGACATCCGGGCGTTCCACGACCAGGTGCTCGGCACCGGCGCGTTGCCGCTGGCGGTGCTGGAGCAGAAGATCGACCGCTGGATCGCGGCGACTAAGGCGAGCTGAGTAGCTTGCGACCGGCCGCGGCGAATAAGTTTCGCCGCGGCCGGCTCCGAATTCCGGTCAGCTACGCCGCTTCGACCGATCGACCGCGCAGCCGTGCCGCGAGTTCCTTGAGGGTCGGCTTCTGGCCCTGCGCAAGGAGGCTGGCGCGGTAGAGCCGGCCGAGCAGCAGCAACTGCAGCGCGAGGAACGCCGCCAGCAGCAGGCCCGAGCCGACCACTTCCCACGCCGGAATGCCAGTGCCGAGCCGCGCCAGCACGGCGAAGGGCGTCCAGATCGGGACCCAGGTCATGACGGTGATCCCGATCCCCTGGCCTCCGGCGATCACACCCTGGATGAGAATGGTGATCGGCAGCAGGATCATCAGGATGATCGGCATCAGATAACCCTGCGCGTCGTTCATCGAATCGCTGATCGCGCCGACCGCCAGGAAAAAGACCGAAATGGCGATGTAGCCGGCGATGAAGAAATAGATCATCGTCAGGATCGTCGTCCACGAGGTCAGCGGGGCGAGGGCCGGGCGGATCATGTCGGCGATCGCGCCCTGGGTCGCGAAGGCGGCAAAGACGCCGCATCCGATCCACACCGCGATCATGGTCAGGCCGACGGCGACGGTGCCGAGCAGCTTGCCGTACATGAGTTGCTCGGGGCTGATGGTCGCAAGCACGGTTTCGAGCAGCTTGTTCGAGCGCTCCTCGATAGTGCCCTGGAGCATCCAGCTGCCCGACAGCATCAGCGCCATCATCAGCAGATAGCAGCTGGCGAGCGGCAGGATCGAACGGACCAGCAGGGCTTCGCGGGCGCCGCTGCCGGGGGCGGGCTGGGCGATCATCAGATTGGGCGTGACGGTCGCCACCGCCGTCGCGACCGGCGCGGAGACGCCGCTTTGCGTCAGCAGCCCCTGGCGGAGCGCGCGGGTCAGCACTTCCTGGACGGTCCCGACCAGCTGCGGGTTGGGCCGGCCGGAGGAAGCGAATTTTGCGGTGCCGGTGCGCAGGAACCCTGCGGGGATGATGATCGCGGCGTCGAGCGGGTCGGCTTTGCTGCCCGAAGCGGGGCGCAGCAGCGTTTCCAGGCGCTGGTCGAGCGCCGCTCCCGTCAGACCGGCAAGGGCAGGCGGCGCGGTGACCAGTTCGTAGCGGGGCTCGGGCGGCGTGAAATCGGGCACGTCGGCGGGGATCGCCGGCTTCAGTCGCTCGAGCGCGCCCGTCGCGCCGCCCTCGGCCGCGAACCGGGCGACCTCGGCGTCGGTGACATAGCGGTCGTTGCGCGCCCACGGCGCTGTGGCGGGCGCCGCGATCTTGTGGCGCTGGACGTAACGGGCGAGCGCATCGAGCGAGCGGCGGTCCTCCTCGAGACGGAGGCGGCCGGCGATCTCGCGCCCGGCGGTGCCGTCGTCCTGATCGATGATCATCACCCGGTCGGCCTCGCTTTCGCCCATGAACCGCTGGGTCAACGGCGCGATGGAGATGGCGACGGGGAGGATCAGCAGCGTCAGCCAGAAGCTGCGCATGCGGGTGATCTGGCGGAATTCGCGCAGGGCGACGAGGAGGATATTGTTCACTTTGCGCTCTCCTCGGTCCCGACCATGTGCAGAAAAACGTCGTGCAGGCTGGCGCGGTGTTCTTCGAAGCGGCGCAGCGCGATGCCGCCCGCCGAGCAATGTTCGAGGAGGTCGCCGGCAGACGCTCCGGGTTTGAGTGTCACCGCATAATCCTGCCAGCCGTCGACCGGCTGTCCTTGCGCGCGGCAGTCGGCGACGCCCGCCACGCCCGCCAGCGAGTGCCGCGCGGTGACGACCAGCCGCGCGGGAAGCAGCGCGCGAGCTTCGTCGAGGTTGCCTTCGAACTTCTTGGCGCCGCGGTCGAGCAGCAGCAGCCGATCGCACAGGCGTTCGGCATGCTGCATGACGTGGGTCGAGAAGACCACGGTCGCGCCCTTGTCCGACGCGCGGCGGATTTCGTCCTCGAGCAGGCCCTGGTTGACCGGATCAAGCCCGGAAAAAGGCTCGTCGAGGATCAACAGTTGCGGGCTGTTGACCACCGCGGTCGCCAGCTGGACCTTCTGCGCCATGCCCTTGGACAGTTGCCCGACCGTCGACTTGGTGTTGGCGGACAGGCCGAAGCGGTCGAGCAGCGCCAGCCCCTCGGTCCGCGCGTCGCCCGGGGACATGCCCTTGAGGCGGCCGAAATAGACGATCGTGTCGATCGCCGACATGGTGCGGTAGAGGCCGCGCTCTTCGGGGAGGAAGCCGAGGAACGGTGCATTTTCACGGCCCGGTGCGCGGCCGAGGACCGATATGCTGCCGCTGGTCGGGCGGATGATGTCGAGCACCATGCGCAGCGAGGTCGTCTTGCCCGCGCCATTGCCGCCGAGAAAGCCGAACACCTCGCCCGGATGGACGGCGAAGCTCAGGTCGTCGACCGCGGTGAAATCGCCATATTTCTTGGTGACACGGTCGAGCACCAACGCGTCGGCAGTTTGCACTTCTTGTATCCCCCGTTGCCGAGGAATGGAGCCGACAGTCACCGATCGGTCAACCCGGCTTCGGCCCACGCTTCGACGAACGGCGGGGCTTAATCCGCCAGCGCCTCGGCGATCAGGCGGCGGCTGTTGTCGATGCCGTAGAGCGCGATGAAGCTGCCGAGGCGCGGGCCCTGGCTGGAGCCGAGCAGCGTCTCATAGGCCGCCTGGAACCACTCGCGCAGGCGATCCTTGCCGTAATGGCGCTTGCCGATCTTGAACACCGCGTTTTGGATTTCGTCGGCGGGCGTGTCGGCCGGGAAATCGGCGAGAAGCGCATCGAGGTCACGCAAGGCAGCGGCTTCGGCTTCGGTCGGGGCGCGGCGCTGGAGGCCCGGCACCACGAAGTCGCGGGCATAGGTAACCGCCAGCCCGATTAGTTCGTCGAGCTCCGGATCGGTTTCGGGCGAGGTGCCCGGCGCATAACGCTGGACGAAACGCCAGGCGGTGTCCTTGTCGGCGACGCCGGGCAGGCTGGCGAGGTTGAGCAGCAGCCCGAACCCGAGCGGAAGCGCCGTCGGCTCGGGCACCGCGCCGCCGTGAATGTGATGCACCGGATTGCCGAGGCGCTGCTCGACCGGCTGTTCGGGCCAGCGGCCGCGGAACTGCCAATAGTCGTCGATCGCGCGCGGGATCAGGCCGAGGTGGAGGTTCTTGGCCTTCTTGGGCTCACGGAACAGATAGAATTCGAGGCTCCGCTCGCCGCCATACTTGAGCCAATCGTCCAGCGTTAGGCCGTTCCCCTTGGACTTGGAGATCTTCTCGCCCTTTTCGTCGAGGAACATCTCGTAATTGAACCCCTCGGGCGGTCGGGCGCCGAGAATACGGGCGATCTTGCCCGACTGGATGGTCGAGTCGATCAGGTCCTTGCCCGCCATTTCGTAATCGACCCCGAGCGCGACCCAGCGCATCGCCCAGTCGACCTTCCATTGCAGCTTGCTGAGGCCGCCGAGCGCCGACTGCGTAACTTCCTGACCATCCTCATCGGTGAAGGCAATGGTCCCGGCGTCCGCGTCGACGACCTTCACCGGCACCTGCAACACCCGGCCGGTGGTGGGCGAGATCGGCAGCACCGGTGAATAAGTCTGGCGCCGCTCTTCGCGCAGGGTCGGTAGCATCACGCCCATGATGGCGTCGAAATGCCGCAGTACCTGCCGCAGCGCGTCGTCGAACCGGCCCGAGGTGTAGGCGTCTGTCGCGCTGACGAATTCATAGTCGAAGCTGAAGCGGTCGAGGAATTGCCGCAGCAGCGCATTGTTGTGATGCGCGAAGCTGGGGTGGCAGCCGAAGGGATCGGGGACCTCAGTCAACGGCTTGCCCAGCGCCGCCGTCAGCAATTCGCCGTTGGGCACATTGTCCGGCACCTTGCGCAGGCCATCCATGTCGTCGCTGAAGGCCACCAGCCGGGTCGGCACCTTGCCGCCGGTCAGCGTCTCGAAGGCGCGGCGGACCCAGGTCGTCCGCAGGACCTCGGTAAATGTCCCGATATGGGGCAGGCCCGAGGGGCCGTAACCGGTCTCGAAGACGATCGCCTCGCCGTTCGGCTTGCCGTCCGGATAGCGCGCGAGCAGCTTGCGGGCTTCCTCGAACACCCAGGTCTTGTTGGCGAGGGCAGCTTGGGCGAGCGCGTCGTCGGTCATGGTCCAAGCGAATGCGTTGTTGCAGGTGCGAAGGCAAGGGGCAGGCAAGCGCCGTTTACGAAGCCGGTCTTTGGGCGGTATGTGGAACTTGAGTGGCAGGTGGAGCGATATAGCGACGTGCAGACCACTCGAACCATCCTCGCCGCCCTGGGCATCGTCGCCGTTATCTTCGGCATCCCCATCATGGCGACTCTCGTCGCCGGACAATTCGGCATGTCGGTCCGTCTGATCGGCTGGACCACATTGGTCGCGATGATGGTGCTGGCGTTCCAGTCCCGCTACCTCCTCGCCCGCGTCCTGGGCGAGCGGAAGTTGGCGCCCGCGATGGCGCGCCGGACCTTCAAGCGCCGCTAAGCGCTCGGCAATTTTGCGGCGCTGACAGTTCGGCGTTGCCCTTTCGTTCCCCTGTCGCCACATGAAGAACGGTGACGTCCGTTCTCGCTCTTCCCGCCCTTCACGCATCGCACGCCGGCATCTGGTTGGTCGGGCGTGAGGGCGCGCGGGAAGCCGGGCGAGGCGAAGCGATCCGGGCGGTCTCCGACACGCCGCATATCCTCCTTAACGCCCCGCTCGCCGGGCAACGCCTCGGCTACCCTGAAGTCAGCGGGCTCGACCTTCTCGAGCTGTTCGCCTTTGTCCACCCGGCGCGCTTCGTGGTTCCGACCGTGCCGGGACTGGCGGCGTTCGTCGGGCTGGCAGCGCCGGTCGACGAAGCGGCGGCGGCAGGGCTGTTGCCGGCGATTGCCGGGCGATTGCTGGCGACGCTGGCCGACGAACGCTGGGCAGCGCGGGAGGGCGCGTGGACCATCAATGCGACGTTGCACCGGATCGGCTGGGGCTGGGCCGGGCTGGTCGGCCAGCGACTGGCGCGGCCCGAGCGGGGCGAGCGAATGCTCTTCTCGCGGCTGGAGCCGTGGGAGGAGACGGCCGAGCGGCCCCCGGCGCGGGTGATCCGGCTGGGCGACGGGGAGGCCGAGGCGCGGTTGGCGCAGCTGACCGGCGCAGGATCGGAAACGCGTGAGGGCCAGCGCGCCTTTGCCGCCGCCGCCGCCCACGCCTTTGCCCCACGCGACCGCCGCGACGCGCCCAACGTGCTGCTGGCCGAGGCAGGCACGGGCATCGGCAAGACGCTCGGCTATCTCGCCCCCGCCTCGCTGTGGGCGGAGAAGGCGGGCGGGGCGGTGTGGGTGTCGACCTATACCAAGGCGCTGCAGCGCCAGCTCGACGCCGAGGGCGCGCGGATCGTTCCCGACGAGTCCGAGCGCAAGAAACGCATCGTGGTGCGCAAGGGACGCGAGAATTACCTCTGCCTGCTCAATCTCGAGGACGCGCTTCAAGGGAGTTTCTCGGGCCGCGCCGCGGTGCTGGCGCAATTGGTCGGGCGCTGGGCGGCCTACAGCAAGGACGGCGACATGGTGGGCGGCGACCTGCCGGGCTGGTTGCCGAGCCTGTTCCGCCGCGCCGGGGCCACCGCGCTGACCGACCGGCGCGGCGAATGTGTCTATGCGGGCTGCCCGCACTACCGGAAATGCTTCATCGAAAAGGCCGAGCGGGCGAGTCGCGGAGCCGATCTGGTGATCGCCAATCATGCGCTGGTGATGGTGTCCGCCGCGCGCGGGCGATTGGGCGGCGGGCTTGAGCGGATCGTGTTCGACGAGGGCCACCATCTGTTCGACGCTGCCGATTCGACCTTCGCGGTGGCGCTGACCGGCGCCGAGACGATCGAGCTCAGGCGCTGGATCGTCGGCCCCGAGCGCAGCACCCGCGGGCGGCGACGGGGCCTTGCCGCGCGGCTGATGGACGTCTGCTCCTATGACGAGGAAGGTGCGCTGGCGCTTGATGCGGCGGTGCAGGCGGCGGGGTTGCTGCCGGGCGACGGCTGGCTCGGCCGGGTGGTCGAGGGCCTGCCCTTGGGGCCACTCGAAGCCTTGTTCGCGGCGGTGCGGAGCAGTGTGCTGGCGCGGGCCCGGGCGGAAGATGCGGGCTATGGGCTCGAGACCGAGCTGGCCGAGCCCGATGCCGCCCTGGTCGAAGCCGCCGCAGCGGCGCTGGTCGCGCTCGAATCGCTGCAACGGCCGATGACCGCGCTTCGGTTGCGGCTGGAAGCGGTGCTGGAAGATGGACCCGACTGGCTCGACGCCGCGGCGCGCGCGCGGGTCGAAGGGGCGATCGCGGGGTTGAACTGGCGCGGCGGCGCGGTCGCCGCCTGGGCGCAGCTACTGGCGCGGGTCGGCGGCGCGGCGGACCCGGACTTCGTCGACTGGATGAATGTCGACCGGATCGAAGGGCGTGAACTCGACATCGGGCTTCAACGCCGCTGGCTCGATCCGACCCGGCCGCTCGCCAAGGCGGTGATCGAACCCGCCCACGGCGTCCTCGTCACCTCCGCCACCCTGCGCGGGGGCGAAGAGCATTGGGAGGTCGCCGACGCCCGCACCGGCGCCGCGCACTTGCCGGCGGCGCCCGCGCACTTCCACGCCGCCAGCCCCTTCGACTACGCGTCGGCGGCTGAAGTGCTGGTGGTGACCGACGTCAAGCAGGGCGATCTGGCGGCGCTTGCCAACGCTTATGCTCGGCTGATCACCGCCGCGCGCGGCGGGACGCTCGGCCTGTTCACCGCCATCGCCCGGCTGAAAGCGGTGCAGGCGCGGATCGCCGACCGGCTCGCGCGCGAGCAGTTGCCGCTGCTCGCCCAGCATGTCGATCCGATCGATACGGGCACCCTGGTCGACATGTTCCGCGCCGATCCGCGCGCCAGCCTGCTCGGCACCGATGCGCTGCGCGACGGGGTGGACGTGCCGGGCGATTCGCTGCGGCTGGTGGTGATGGAGCGTGTGCCCTGGCCGCGGCCGACCGTCTTGCATGCGGCGCGGCGGCTGGCGGGCGGCGGGTCGGCCTATGATGACCGGGTGGTGAAGGCGCGGCTGGCGCAGGCGTTCGGGCGGCTGGTCCGGCGGCAGGGCGACAAAGGCACCTTCGTGATGCTGTCGGCGGCCTGCCCGTCGCGGCTTCTGACCGCCTTTCCGTCGGGCGTGCAGGTCAGCCGGGTGACTCTGGAAGAAGCGGTGACCCGAGTGGCCGCGGCGCGCGGGCCGGTGGGCGGCTCAATCGGCGAGCGCGGCGACGAGGCCCGCCCGGACCCGCTTCAGCGCGTCGGCTAGACCTTCATCCTGCGCGACCGGCTCGGGCAACGGTTTCTTGCTCTTCAGCAACTGCTGGACACCGCGCACGGTATAGCCCTGGTGCGTGAGCAAGGCATGGATCCGGCGGACCAGATCGACGTCCTCGGGCCGGTAATAACGGCGATTGCCCGCGCGCTGCAGCGGCTTCAGCTGGGTAAAGCGGCTTTCCCAATAGCGCAGGATATGCTGCGCGATCCCGAGTTCTGCCGAAACCTCGCCGATGGTGCGGAATGCCGAAGGGTCCTTGGCTCCGGGCGAGGCAGGCACGTCGATCAGTCGCGCGCGATCTTGTCGCGCATGGTCTGGCTGGCGCGGAAGGTCATCACCCGGCGCGGCGCGATCGGCACTTCAACACCCGTCTTCGGGTTGCGACCGACCCTTTGGCCCTTGTCACGCAGGATGAAGCTGCCGAAGCCCGAAATCTTGACGTTCTGCCCGTCGGACAAGGCGGCGCACATGTGATGCAGCAGCCGTTCGACCATCGAGGCCGATTCGGCGCGGCTGAGACCGAGCTTGCGATGCACCACATCGCCCAGATCGGCGCGGGTAAGCGTTCCCGCATGCATCTCGCTCATCTGCCCGCCACGCGGGATTCCAGCGTCGGCCATTCTATCCTACTCCGCCCTGTCGGCGCCCCCGTTATTGCGCCCCCGAGCCTTTGCATAACGTAAAAGCCTAGGTCGGCAAACAGACAATCTCGCAAAGTTGCCGATGATTGTCCGATAGTTAAACGGAAAGTAGCGCGGCACCCCAGGTGAACCCGCCGCCCATTGCTTCCAGCACGATGAGGTCGCCGGGCTTGATCCGGCCGTCCTTGACCGCGACGTCGAGCGCCAGCGGGACCGAGGCGGCGGACGTGTTGGCGTGGCGGTCGACCGTCATCACCACCTTGTCGGGCGACAGGCCGAGCTTGCGGGCGGTGGCGTCGATGATCCGGGCGTTGGCCTGGTGCGGCACCACCCAATCGACATCCGCCGGGGTCTTGCCCGCGGCTTCCAAGACTTCGCCGAGCACGCTGGCGAGATTGACGACCGCGTGGCGGAACACCTCGCGGCCCTTCATGCGCAGCTTGCCGACGGTGCCGGTGGTCGACGGGCCGCCGTCGACATAAAGCATGTCGCCCCACTGGCCGTCGGCGTGGAGCTTGGTCGCGAGGATGCCGCGTCCGTCGGTCTCTTCGGCGCGCAGCACGACCGCGCCGGCGCCATCGCCGAACAGGACACAGGTGGTGCGGTCTTCCCAGTCGAGAATGCGGCTGAAGGTCTCGGCGCCGATCACCAGCGCAGTCTTGGCATTCCCGCCGCGCAGCATGGCATCGGCGGTGGTCAGGGCATAGAGGAAACCGGTGCAAACCGCGTGGACGTCGAACGCGATCGCGTCCTTGATGCCGAGCAGGTGCTGGACCTTGGTCGCGCTGCTTGGAAAGGTCTGGTCTGGGGTCGCGGTCGCAAGGACGATGATGTCGACCTCCGACGCGTCGATCCCGGCATGCTCAAGCGCCTTGCGCGACGCTTCGGCCGCCAGAGTGGCGGTGGTTTCGCCTTCACCGGCGATATAGCGACTGCGGATGCCGGTGCGCTCGACGATCCATTCGTCCGACGTATCGACCTGCGCCGCCAGTTCGGCATTGTCGACGCGCCGGGCCGGAAGCGCCGACCCCACTCCCAGAAAAACGCTACGCAGGGTCACTTGGGATTACTCGCTTGCGGCAAAGGCGTGGGCGCGGAACTCGTCGAGATCGCTAACCACCTGATTGACGATATCGCCGCGAACCATTCGGGCGGCGACGGCAATGGCGTTGGCGACGCCCTTGGCATTGGCCCCGCCGTGGCTTTTCACGACCAGGCCATTAAGGCCCAAGAAGACCGCGCCATTGTGATTGTTGGGGTCGAGGTGGACCTTGAGCATGTGCAGCGCGGGCTTCGACAGCGCGAACCCCGCCTTGGAGCGCAGCGACGAGGTGAAGGCGCGGCGCAGAAGGTCGGTGACGAAGCGGGCCGTGCCTTCGGCGGTCTTCAGCGCGATGTTGCCCGAAAAGCCGTCGGTCACGACCACGTCGACCTTGCCGCGCGACAGTTGGTCGCCTTCGGTGAAGCCGTCGAATTGCAGATGAAGATAGGTCGCCTCGCGCAGCAGCGCGGCGGCTTCCTTGAGCTCGCCGGTGCCCTTGAGTTCCTCGGTGCCGATGTTGAGCAGCTTCACCCGCGGTTTCTTGAGGCCGAGCACGGTGCGGGCGTAGGCCGCGCCCATCACCGCGAACTGGACGAGGTTCTGGGCGTCGCACTCGGTGTTGGCGCCGAGGTCCAGCATCACGCAATCGTGGCTGCCGAGGGTGGGGAGGAGCGCAGTCAGCGCCGGGCGGTCGATCCCCGGCATGGTGCGCAGCGCAAGCTTGCTCATCGCCATCAGTGCGCCGGTGTTGCCGGCGGACAGAGCGGCGTCGGCGCTGCCGTCCTTTACCGCATTGATGGCGAGGCCCATCGACGTCGTGCGGGCACGGCGCAGCGCCTGGCTCGGCTTTTCGTCGCCGGCGATGCTGTCGGGGGCGTGAAGGATCGTCGCGCTGCCGGCGGGCAGCGACAGCTTTTCGAGCGCGGGACCAAGGACGGCTTCGTCGCCGACCAGCAGAAAGCGCAGCGAGCGGTCGGCCTTGAGGGCGCGCTCGACACCGCCGAGAACCGCCTCCGGGCCGCCATCGCCTCCCATCACGTCCACGGCGATCCGCGGAGCGACCATGGCGCTGGCGCTGGACGACCTGGCGGTCACGTCAGCGACGCTCTTCAGGCTTCGGTCGAGACGATCTCGCGGCCGTTATAGTGGCCGCAGGCCGAGCAAAGGTTATGCGGGAGCTTGAGCTCGCCGCAGTTGGGGCATTCCTGGAAGCTCGCCGGGGTCAGCGCGTGATGGCTGCGGCGCATGTTGCGCTTCGAGGGCGAGGTCTTTCTCTTGGGGACGGCCATTGCGGCACCTGTTCTAAGCTGTTGCGGTCAAAAAAGAAGGCGACGCTCCTCCACCGGCTCACCGAGGCGTTAAGCCCCGGGGCGGCGACAAGGATCGTCGCGAACGGGCGGCCTATAGCGCAAAGCGCCGCCGAAGCAAGGGCAAGCGGGTCAGGCCAGCACCTTGTCTCCGACAAAGGGATTGCTCGCCCGCTCGCGCTCGAAGCTGCTGGCGGGGCCGTGGCCTGGGATGAACACGGTCTCGTCGCCGAGCGGCCAGAGCTTGTTCTTGACCGAATCGAGCAGGGCCTGATGGTCCGACAGGGGAAAGTCGGTCCGCCCGATGGAACCCGCGAACAGCACGTCGCCGACCAGCGCCAGCGCCGAGGGCGGGTGGTGGAAGATGATGTGGCCGGGCGTGTGGCCGGGCGTTTCGTAGACGTCGAGAACGAGGTCGCCGACCGTCACCTGCTCGCCATCGCTCAGCCAGCGATTAGGCTCGAAGGGCGAGGCGTCGATGCCGTAGGCCGCGCCATCGTCGGCCAGCCGAGCGATCCAGAACAGGTCGTCGAGGTGCGGGCCTTCGATCGGCACGCCAAGCTCGGCGGCAAGTTGCCCGGCCTGGCCGCAATGGTCGATGTGGCCGTGGGTGAGGATGATCTTTTCCACGGTCACGCCAGCCTGCTGAATCGCGGCGCGGATCTTGGGCAGGTCGCCACCCGGATCGCACAGCGCCGCCTTGTTGGTCGCGGTGCACCACAGGAGGGTGCAATTCTGCTGCAGCGGGGTGACCGGGATCACCATCGCCTTCAGCGGCGGATTGTCTTGGAAGCTCACGATATTCCTTACTTGAGCAGCGTCTGCTGCCAGAATTGCAGGGTCGACCAGAACAGATAGTCCTGGTTTTCCTTCTTGCCGAAGCCGTGGCCTTCGTTCTCGCCGACCATGTACCACGTCGGCGCGGCGCCGGGGCGGGCGTTCAGGGCGGCGACGACCTGATCGGCCTCGGACTTGGGCACGCGCGGATCGTTGGCGCCCTGCACCACGAACATCGGGGCCTTGATTTCGCCGATGCGGCGTAGGGGGCTGATCTCCAGCAGCTTGGCCCGCTGCTTGGGATCGCGCTCGTCGCCATATTCGACGCGGCGGAGGTCACGGCGATAGCTCTGGGTGCCTTCGAGGAAAGTCACGAAGTCGGAGATGGCGACGTTGCAAAGTGCGCCCTTGAAGTCGGCGGCGTAGCGGATGGCGCTGGCGTAGCACATGTAGCCACCATAGCTGCCGCCGGTCACCGCCATACGACCCGCGTCGATCGCCGGATCGGCTTTGAGCGCGGTCAGGAAAGCGCCGATGTCCTTGACCGAATCCTCGCGCTTGAACGGCCCGTTGTCGAGGCTGACGAAGCGCTTGCCGAAGCCGGTCGAGCCGCGGACGTTGGGGAGAAAGATGGCGATGCCGAGCTCGTTGATAAGGTAATTGTCGCGGCCCATGAAGCCGGGCCGCTCCTGGCCTTCGGGACCGCCGTGGATGTCGACCACCACCGGGCGCTTGCCGGGGAATTTGGCTGGGTCGGGGCGATACAGGAAGCCCGACACGCGCTCGCCGTCGAAGCTCTTTACCTCGATCAGCCGGGCCGACGGATTGCGCGAGAAGTCGAGGCCGCCCGTCTCGCTCTGCGTCCAGCGGGTGAGCTTGCCGGTCCCCGGGTTCAGTGACCAGGCATCGGCGGTGCCCTGCGCCGAGTTGAAGGTGAAGCCGAGTTCGCCCCACGGCGACCATTCGATTCCGCCGGCGACCCCGACCGGGAGGGAGGTCACCTGCCGAGCGCGGCCGCTGGCGGCATCGAGCAGGTAGAGGCGGCTGATCCCGGCCTCGTTTGTGACATAGGCGATGGTGCGACCGTCGTCCGAGATGTCGAAGCTGTCGATATCCCACCGGCCGGCGTTGGCGACGGGGGTGAAACGGCCGGTCGCCAAGTCCATCCGGCCGAGCCGCTGGACGTCGCTGTCCTCGTCCGACAGCACCCACAGCGATCCATCGGGCGCGAATTCGGCGCCTCCGTAGGCAATGTCCTTTTTGAGATCGCCGAGCGGGGTCAGCTGCCGGGTCGCGAGGTCGAGGAGGTACGGGTCGGAATTGGTGACCTGTTGGTAGTTCAGCACCAGCGCCTTGGCATTGCCTGGCGCGAAGGCGGCGATTCCCCAGCCGCCGCCCTTGACCTCGGCCACCAGCCGGTCGGTCTTGGGATCGCGCGGGTCCATGACGTAGAGATCGGTGTCGGCGCCGTTGCGGCGGGTCGAGCTGTAGGCGACGAGCTTGCCGTCCTTGCTCCACGCGCCGAGGCTGTTGCGACTCTTGCCGTCGGTCAGCAGCGTCATCTGCCCGCCGTCGAGGCGGTAGAGCTGGAAGAATTCCGCGCCGCCCCGGTCCATCTGCGTGACCAGCACGTCGCCCGATGGGGCCCAGCTGCCGCCCACCGGCTCGGGCTCGAAGGTGATCTGCTGGCGATCCATCATCGGTGCCGCGACGCGGTGGAGCTGGGGCACGTTGCCGAAGCGGGTGCGGATCAGCATCGAGCGGTCGCGCGCGTTCCAGCCGGCGAAGGAGGCGCTGCGCAGTTCCATGTAGGGGCGGGTCCTGGCGGCAAGCTCGGCCGGGACCGGCGGCACGGCCTGCACGGTCAGCGCGGCGGGCTTGGGCGCGCTGGTTTGGGCGTTGGCCGTGGTGGCGAGCAGGGCGGCAAGGGCCAGCGAGATGCGGATCGGCATGGGTGTCGAGCTCCTAGTTGGCAGGCTTGGCGGGCGTCAGCGTCGCCATCGATGGGGGCACATCTTTCATCGACCGCGCGGTCGCTTCCGCCCCGCGCAGCGCTCGCAGCACGTTGCCGCCCGCGAGCTTGGCGAGATTGGCGTCGCTCCACCCGCGGCGGATCAGTTCGGCGAACAGGCGCGGATAGGCTTCGACGCCTTCGAGTCCGACCGGCGTGCGCGGAATGCCGTCGAGATCGCCGCCGATGCCGACATGATCGTGCCCGGCAACGCGCGCGACATAGTCGATGTGATCGGCGACGTCCTTGATGCCGACCACCGGACGCGGGTTGGCGGCGACCCAAGCTTCCATGCCTTTGGTCACCGCTGCGGCGTCTGCGCGATTGTAGGTCTTGAGTCGGGCCTCCTGCGCGGCCTGTTCGCCGTCCCATTTCCATTGTGCGGCGCTAAGGAAGCTCGGGACCCAGGTCACCATCACCACGCCGCCGTTGGCCGGCATCATGCGCAGCACATCGTCGGGCACGTTGCGCGGGTGCGGATTGATGCCTGCCGCGCTGGAGTGGGAGAAGATCACCGGCGCCTTGGACGCCGCAATCGCATCTCGCATCGTCGCGGGGGCGACGTGGCTCAAATCCACTAGCATGCCGAGCCGGTTCATTTCCTTCACCACCTCGACCCCGAACGGCGACAGGCCGTCATATTTGGGCTGATCGGTCCCGGCATCGGCCCATTCGGTGGTCTGGTTGTGGGTCAGCGTCATGTAGCGGGCGCCAAGATCGTAGAAGCGGCGCAGCGCGGCCATCGAGCCGCCGATCTGCCGCCCGCCCTCGATCCCTAGCATCGAACCTATCCGCCCCGCCTTGTGCGCAGCTTCCATTTCGTCGGCCGAGCGGGCGAAGCGCAAGGTTTCGGGATAGGCGTCGATGATCCGGTGCGCGGTGTCGATCTGCTCCAGCGTGACCCGGATCGCTTCGTCACCGAGCGTGGTGCCGTCGATATAGACCGACCAGAATTGCCCGCCGACCCGGCCGGCACGAAGCCGGGCCATGTCGGTCATCAGCGGCGGCTTCCAGCTGTCGGTGCCGCTGGCCAGGCCCTCGACCTTGCTGCCGAAATCGCCGCGCAGCGCCCACGGCAGGTCGTTGTGCCCGTCGATCAGCGGCGTCCGCTTGAGGATTCGATCGATCCGCTGACTGACCTTGGGATCGATCGGGGTGGTCTGGGCCATGGCGGACACCGGGAGCAGGCTCGCGGCGGCGAGCAGGAAGAGCTTGTGCATGGGCGCGACTTTACGAACCGGCGCGCCGCTTGCAAACGCTTAAGCCGTGGATGCGCCCTTTCTCCTGTTCGACAATGCCCGGCAGGGCGGACCGGCGCGGCTGTATCGGCGGCCGATCGGCGAAGTACGTGCCGAACGGCTAGAGAATGTGCTGCCCGCGCTCGAGGCGTTGCAGGCGGCGGTGCGGGGCGGCGCGCATGCCGCCGGCTTTCTCGCCTACGAGGCCGGTTACGCGCTCGATCCCGCGCTGTCGGACGCGGCGCGGCAGGGCGAGGGGCTGCTTTTGTGGTTCGGTTTGTTCGAGGGCTTCGAGGAGGTGGACGCGGCCTCCGTGCTGCCCGATCCGGATGGCGCGTGGAACGGGCAGCCTCACCCGCGCGTGGCGGAAAAGGATTATCTGGCGGCGGTCGCTTTAGTCCACGAGCAGCTTCGCGCCGGCGAGCATTATCAGGTCAATCTCACCTTTCCTTGCGATGTGGCGGTGAAAGGCGATCCGGCGGCGTTGTATGCGCGGTTCCGGAAAGCCTCGCAGGCCGGATGGGGGGCACTGATCCGTCATCCCGGCGGCTGGCTGCTGAGCTCAAGTCCGGAACAATTCTTTACCCTCCGCGACGGTGTGATCGAAGCCAGGCCGATGAAAGGCACCGCCGCCCCCGATGCGCCCGACGCAGTGCTCACGGAGGATGCCAAGAGCCGCGCCGAGAATCTCATGATCGTCGATCTCCTCCGCAACGACCTCGCACGGGTGGCGGAGCCGGGCAGTGTTGCGGTGCCCGAATTGTTCGCCATCGAGCGTTATCCGACCGTAACCCAGATGGTGAGCCGGGTGACCGCGACGCTCCGGCCCGGGCTCGATGCGGTCGACGTGCTGCGCACCATCTTTCCCTGCGGTTCGGTCACCGGCGCACCCAAGGTCGCCGCGATGAAGGCCCTGCGCGCGCTCGAGCCCCATCCGCGAGGGGCCTATTGCGGGTCGGCCGGGTGGATCGAGCCGGGCGGCGATGCGGCCTTCAACGTGCTGATCCGGACGCTGGAGATGGCCGCTGATCGCGCCACGGCGACCCTTGGCCTCGGTTCCGGGCTTGTAGTCGACTCCGTTGCGGCCGATGAATGGGCCGAATGCATGTCCAAGGGGGCCTTTTTGACGCGTGACCGACCGGCGATCGACCTGATCGAAACCATGCGGTTCGATCCCAGCGACGGCGTGATCGAACTCGACCGCCATCTAAGCCGGTTGACGGCTTCGGCCGAAGCGCTCGACTTCCGCTTCAATCGCCACGCCGCCCGCAACGAATTGCAGGCCGCGACCTTTGCCCGCCGGACGCCCGCGACGGCCCGGCTGCTGCTGTCGCCGACCGGCACCATGGCGGTCGAAGTGCGGCCCTTGCCGGCCGCCCGGACCGAGCCGCTCACTGCCAGGATCGTGCCGCTGCCGGTGCCGAGCGACGACTATCGGCTGCGCTACAAGACCACCGACCGCGGTTTCTACGACGAGGCGCGGATCGCGAGCGGTGCCGACGAGGTCATCTTTGCTGACACCGACGGCTGGCTGACCGAAGGCAGTTTCACCTCGCTGTTCAAGGAGTGCGAGGATGGAATGCTGGTGACGCCGCCGCTGTCGCGGGGCCTGATTCCGGGGATCCTGCGGTCCAAGCTGGTCGCCGAAGGCAAGGCGGTCGAGGGCGACTTGCGCCGCGAAGACCTCGAAGGCGGGTTCCTGGTCGGCAACATGCTGCGCGGCCTCGTGCCGGCGCGGCTGGTCGATTAAGCGGCGAGCGGGAAGCTCAGCAGCCGGTCCTTGATCGGGATCAGCGCGGTCGCGGGGGTGCCGACCTTGCGCAAAATCTCCTTGTGGCTCGCATCCAGCCCGCCGGTCAGCGCGCCGAACGCGGGCAGAATCAGCTTCGCCCCGCTGGCGACGAAACAGCGGCGGCTGACCCGGCGGCCCCGCACCTGAAGGCGCAGCTTGGGGTGATAATGGCCCGACAGTTCGGGCCGGGGATCGCGGACGTCGGCTTCGTGGCGAAGCATCAGGCCATCGACCTCGACCTCTTCCCGCAGCGTCCCGCCGCAATGATCGGCAAAGCCGGGATCGTGGTTGCCGAGGATCCAGGTCCAGTCGAGCCGGGCGGTCAGCGCCAGCAGCATCGCCCGCGCGGCTTCGGGCAGGCGGTCGCAGCCGAACTTGTCGTGGAAACTGTCGCCAAGGCAGTAAAGGCTCGTCGCCCCGGTTCGATCGACCACTTCGGTCAGCGCGGCCAGCGTCGCCTGGCTGTCGTAAGGAGGCAGGAACTGGCCGAGTTTGGCATACCAGCTCGCTTTTTCGAGATGGAGGTCGGCGACCAGCAACGCACGCCGCGCTGGCCACCACAGCGCACCCTGCGGATCGGCGAGAAAATCATGTCCGGCGAACGAAAGGGGAACCATCGCGGCGCCGCTTAGCCCGACTTTCGATTCCGTGGCAACGGCTTAGTAGCCGCGGTTCACCACATGATCGCGCAGCGCCCGGGCGTCGTGCAGCGCATTGTGCGGCACCGCGCTGTTGCGGGCGGTGGAAAAGCCGGCAAGGTTCATCAGCCGAAAGGTCAGCGCGGGCACCGTCACCATCTGCCCGTTCCCGGTCAGTAGCGCCTTGCAGAAATAAGCGATGTCGTCGGGCCAGTCGGCGACGATCTCGACCTCCTCGAACGGAGTTAGCCAGCGCGACAGCTCGCGCGCCACGTCGGCGGCGGGTTGCGGCTCGGCGCGGAGGTGCTGGGGCACGGTGCCGAGATAAGGGACGACGTGCCGCTCGACCCAATCGATGCAGGGGCGCTCATGCTTGAGGATCGCGTAAAATTCCTCGCTGCCGTCATCGGGCACGAGAGCAAGGCTGAGCAGCGGACCGCCGAAGCCGTCGAATTCGCAGTCGAGGAAGTAGCGCATCGACAATGCTCTGGACGAGCGGGGCGGTCCGCGCCAGTCTCCGCGCGAACACCATGATGGGGGAGATTTTGCGATGCGCCTGTTCTTGATGAGCCTGGTCCTCGGAACGGCGCTGACCGCCCCGCTGGCCGCGCAGACGCCGGGCCGGGCCGATCTCGCCAAGGTGGTCGCCAGCCGCCACGACACGACGGTGAAGGCATTGCAGGACTGGATCGCGCTGCCGACCATCGCGGCGGAAAAGCGTAACGTCGAACAGGGCGCCGACTATATGCGCCGCCTCGCGCTCGACGCCGGTTTCCAGCAGGCGCGGGTGGTGCAGTCGGGCGGCGTGCCGGGTGTGTTCGCGACGCTGGACGCGGGCGCGCCGGTCACGCTCGGCATCTATTTCATGTATGACGTCAAGCAGTTCGACCCCGCCGAATGGTCGAGCCCGCCACTTGAAGGGCGGTTGGTCGATCGCCCGGGCGAGGGCCAGGTCATCATGGGCCGCGGCGCGGTCAACCAGAAGGGTCCGGAAATGGCCTTCCTCGCCGCGCTGCATGCCTTCAAGGCGAGCGGGCGCAAGCTGCCGGTCAATCTGGTGCTGGTGGCCGAGGGTGAGGAGGAGATCGCTTCGCCCAATTTCCCGACCATCGTCGCCGATCCGCAAGTCGCCGCCGCGCTCAAGAAAACGGTCGGCGTGTTCATCCCGGCCGCCGGTCAGGACCAGACCGGACAAGCGGGCATCACGCTCGGCGCGAAGGGGGCGGTCGAATTCCAGCTGATCGTCGGCGGCGAGACCAGCGACAAATATCCCAAGAACGACGTCCATTCGAGCAATCACGCGCGGATCGAAAGCCCGGCGTGGCGGCTGGTGAAAGCGCTCGACACACTGGTCGCCGACGATGGCCACACCCCCGCGATCGACGGCTTCATGGACAATGTGAAGCCGCTCACCGCCCGCCAGAAGGAGCTGATCGCGCAGCGGGTGGCGGTGACGAACGAGGCCGACGTGAAGAAATCTCTGGGCGTAGGCAAGTGGATCGGGAACGAGGATTTCCAGACCAGTTCCGAACGGTTCCTCAGCCAGCCGACGGTCAACATCCAGGGGCTGGTCAGCGGCTACACCGGGGTCGGGGGCAAGACCGTGCTGCCGGGCCGGGCCGAAGCCAAGCTCGAGTTCCGGCTAGTCCCCGACATGACCCGGCAGGAGGTTGAGACCAAGCTTAAGGCGCACCTGGCGAAGCGCGGGTTCGACGATGTGAAGGTGGTGGTGAGCGGCGGCTACGGTCCCAACCAGACCGACGAGAACAGCCCGTTCATTCAGGCCCAGAAGAAGGTCCTTGATCGCGCGGCAATCCCGTACACGCTGAGTCCGCGCAACGCCGGAAGCTGGCCGGGCGTCGTGTTTAACGGCGCGCCGCTTAATCTCCCGACCGGCCAATTCGGCATCGGCCGCGGCAATGGTGCCCACGCGCCCAACGAATGGTTCGTCATCCGCTCGGCCAACCCCAAGGTGGCGGGGATCGACGAGGCGACGATGCTGTTCGTCGATTATCTCTACGAAGTGGCGAAGCTCGGGCGGAAGTGATCAGTCATCCCGGCGCAGGCCGGGATCTCGGGCGGCATCGCGCAATCGCCGCCTGAGGTCCCGGCCTTCGCCGGGACGACGTCATTGCGGGCAGATGTCTTCGGGCCGGGCGCGGCCCTTCCGGCAGCGATCTTCCAGCGCGCGTCGTTCGCGGCCGAGGCGTTCTTCTTCCTTGCGGATCGCCCGGCCGCGCTTCTCGTCGGCCTCCGACTGGCTGGTGGTCACGGCGTCCACGCCGGAGGAGACGACCTTCACCGGCAAGGTGACGACATCGACCGCGGTGCTGGCGACGCTGCAGGCCGAAAGGGCGGGGGCGAGGAACAGGACAGGCAGGATGCGCATGACCGCAGCGTAGCAGATCGAGGCGCCTCAGTCCTCCCGCATCGCCAGCTCGGCCAGCGCGCTTTCGGCTTCCACCAGCAACGCTTCGTCGGCACTCGCCCCGCTCGGCAGGGCTTCGCGGCCGATCACCACCATCAACGGCACCGCCATCGGCGTCACACGCGGCAAATCGACATGCACCATCTGCGCCGCCGCCCGCTCGACCAGCCGGGCGAGACGGCCAAGCTCGGTCATCCGCGCACGCGCATCGTCCCACGCGGCGCGCATCAACAGATGCTCGGGCTCATATTTGCGCAGCACGTCGTAGATAAGGTCGGTCGAGAAGCTGACTTGCTTGCCGGTCTTGCGCTTGCCGGGGTGCTGCCGCTCGACCAGGCCCCCGATGACCGCCACCTCGCGAAAGGCGCGCTTCAGCAGCATCGATTGCTCGACCCATTCGACGAACTCACCTTCGAGGATGTCGGGGGACAGCAGCGGCGCGGGGTCGGTGATGGGTTCGAGCCCATAGACCGACAACGCATAATCGTTGGCGACGAAGCCCAAGGGCTTCAGCCCCATCTTCTCCATCCGCTTGGTCACCAGCATGCCGAGGCTCTGGTGCGCGTTCCAGCCTTCGAAGCTGTACATCAGCATGTAATGGCGGCCTTCGTGGGGGAAGGTCTCGACCAGCAATTCGTCGGGCTGCGGCAGGCGCGAGCGGCGCTGCTGGACTTCGAGCCATTCGCTGACGTCGGGCGGGAAGCGGTGCCAGTCGGAGGGGTCGGACAGCATCACCTTGACCCGGTCGGCCAGATGGGTGGTCATGCTCATCCGCTGGCCGCCATAGGTGACCAGCCGCGCTTCCCTGGTCGAGGCCTGCACCAGGATATCGCTGTCCTTGAACTGCAGCACTTCTAGGCTGAGGCCGGCGAAGAACACGTGGTCGCCGACCGTCAGGGTCGAGGCAAAGCCTTCCTCGACCCGGCCCAGCATCCGCCCGTTCTTGAAGCGGACGTCGAGCATCGGATTGTCGACGATGATCCCGGCGTTGAGACGATGCTGCACCGCCACGGTCGGCTTGGTGATCCGCCAATGCCCCGACCCTGCCGGCTCCTCCACCAGCCGCCGGAACTTGTCGTAAGCGCGCAGCGCGTAGCCGCCGGTGGCGATATAGTTGAGGACGATGCGGAAAATCTCGTCAGTGAGGCCCGCATAAGGCGCGGCGGAGCGGAGCTCGGCCAGCAGTTCGGCTTCCTCGAACGGCGCGGCGCAGGCGCAGGCGAGGATGTGCTGGGCCAGCGTGTCGAGGGTGCCGGGGCGGAAGATCTCGGGATCGAGCTCGCCCGCTTCCACCGCATCAAGCGCGGCGCGGGCTTCGAGATATTCGAAGCGATTGCCGGGGACGATGGTGCCGTGGCTCGGCTCGTCCAGCCGGTGATTGGCGCGGCCGATCCGCTGCAGCAGGCGCGAGCTGCCCTTGGGAGCGCCCATCTGAATGACGAGATCGACGTCGCCCCAGTCGATGCCGAGGTCGAGGCTGGAAGTGCAGACCAAAGCCCGAAGCTTGCCCGCCGCCATCGCCGCTTCGACCTTGCGCCGCGCTTCGAGTGCGAGGCTACCGTGGTGGACCCCGATTGGCAGGCCCGCCTCGTTCACCTTCCACAGGTCCTGGAAAATAAGTTCGCACAGGCCCCGGGTGTTGCAGAAGACAAGCGTCGTCTTGTGCTTCTCGATCTCCGCCATGACCTGTTTGGCAGCGTAGCGGCCCGAATGGCCCGACCAGGGCACGCGATTCTCGGGCAGCAGGATGTCGAGCACCGGGTCGGCGCCTTCGGCCCCGAGCACCACGTCGACCTCGTCCATGTCGGCGTCGGGCGCGAGCCAGCTGCGATAGGCGTCGGGGTCGGCGACGGTGGCGGAAAGGCCGACGCGGCGCAGGTCCGGCGCGATCCGCTGCAGCCGAGCCAGCGCCAAGGCGAGCAGGTCGCCGCGCTTGTCGCGGGCGAAGGCGTGGATCTCGTCGAGGACGATGGTCCTGAGGCCCGCGAACATCGTGAAGCTGTCGGGATAGGACAGCAGCAGCGACAGGCTTTCGGGCGTGGTCAGCAGAACCTGCGGCGGTTTGGAGCGCTGGCGGGCCTTGCGGTCCGACGGCGTGTCGCCGGTGCGCGTCTCGACCCGGATCGGCAGGTCCATCTCCCCGATCGGATCGAGGAGATTGCGCTGAACGTCGACCGCCAGCGCTTTCAGCGGCGAGATGTAGAGCGTGTGGAGCCCCTCGGCCGGGGTCTCGGCCAGCTCGCAGATGGTCGGCAGGAATCCCGCCAGCGTCTTGCCCGCGCCGGTCGCGGCCACCAGCAGCGCATGACGACCCGCCCGCGCCCGCTCCAGCATCTCCAGCTGATGCCGCCGCGGTTGCCAGCCGCGGGCTTCGAACCAGCCGGCAACCTGCGGGGGGAGATCAGCCCCGGTCAGAGGCCGCTGTTGCCATCGCGCTCATGCTCGCGCTGTTCGGCGGCATAATTTTCGCGGGTGGCGCGCTCGGTCACTTCGGGATCGACCTTGCTTTTCTTGTTCTTGAGGAACGCCCAGGCCATCACCACCACCAGCAGGATCGGCCCGATGATCGTCACGATGCTCCAGTAATTCACGTCGCTGCCTTCGCCCATATCGGCTTCCTCTTATTATTATGCTTGCGGAACCGTCCGCCTGTCTCTCCGTATAAGAGCCGTGCCGCGCCTAGGTTCCTGGATCGAGCCCCATCCGACGGGGATATACGTGCGGCCCGCCGATGCGTGGGTCGATCCGTCGCAGCCCCAAGCCCGCGCCCTGGTCACTCACGGACACGCCGATCACGCCCGCGGCGGGCACGGCACGGTGTGGGCGACGCCCGAAACGCTGGCGATCATGGGGGTGCGCTACGGCGACCAGAACGGCTGCGAAGTCGCTTACGGCCAGAGCGTCACGGTCGGCGAGGTGGAGGTGAGCTTCGTGCCCGCCGGCCATGTGCTGGGGTCGGCGCAGATCATCCTCGACTGGAAGGGCGAACGGGTGGTCGTGTCGGGCGACTACAAGCGCCGCCCCGACCCGACCTGCGAACCGTTCCTGCCGGTCAAATGCGACATCTTCATCACCGAGGCGACCTTCGGCCTGCCGGTGTTCCACCATCCCGAAACGGGCGGCGAGATCGACCGCTTGCTGACCCGGCTCGCCGACAATCCCGACCGCTGCGTGCTGGTCGGCGCCTATGCGCTGGGCAAGGCGCAGCGCGTGATCGCCGAAGCGCGGCGTCGCGGGCATCACCAGCCGATCTATCTCCACGGCGCACTGGAGCGGCTGTGCACGCTGTATGCCGAGCAGGGGATCGACCTTGGCGAGCTGCGGCTGGTCGCGGGCACCGACAAGAAGGAAATGATGGGGCATCTCGTCCTGTGTCCGCCCGGCGCGCTCAACGACCGGTGGAGCCGGCGGCTGCCCGATCCGATCACCGCGGCGGCGAGCGGGTGGATGCGCATCCGTCAGCGCGCGCGGCAGAAGAATGTCGAACTGCCGCTGATCATCTCCGATCATGCCGACTGGGGTGAACTCACCGACACCATCCTCGAGATCGCACCCAAGGAAGTGTGGATCACCCACGGCCGCGAAGACGCGCTGATGCACTGGTGCATGACCCGCCAGATCAAGGCGCGCGAGTTGAACATGGTCGGCTATGACGACGATGAGGACGACGGCTGAGCCGTTCATCGACAGTCGAGGTGACCTCGATCATGATAGCGCGATGACCGAAATCCACTCCACGCTCAGTCGCCGTCAGATGCTCGGGCTTGCCGGTACCGGCCTGGCGCTCATCGCCGTTCCCGCCCTCGCCGCCGCGCCCGCGATGATAACCTGGCGCGATCCCGGCTGCGGCTGCTGCACCAAGTGGGTGGAGGCGATGCGCAAGGCAGGCTTCGCGGTGACCATGCGCGAGACGGGGGACATGGCCACGGTGAAGAGCCGGCTGAAGGTCCTCGCTGCCCTGCAAAGCTGCCATACGACCGTGGTCGGCGGACTGGTGGTCGAAGGCCATGTCCCTGCCGCCGCGATCCGCAGCCTGCTCGCCAGGCGGCCCAAGGGCGTGCTAGGCATCGCCGCGCCCGGCATGCCGCGCGGGTCGCCCGGGATGGAAATGCCCGACGGCTCGAAGGATCCCTTGAACCTCACCCTGTTCGACGGCGTCGGCAACACCCGCGCCTTTGCTTAAAAAAGAGGCGCGCCCGGTTGAACCGGACGCGCCCCCTTCGTTCGACGCTTTGGGCGTTACATCCTGAAGCTCGCCCGGGCGTAGAGATAACGGCCGGGAATGTCGTGGATCGCCTGGCTGAAGTTGTTGCTTTCGCAGCTGACGCAGCCCGGCGTCTTGACGTTGAAGAGGTTGTTGACGCCGACCGCCAGGCCAAGCCCACGAAGCAGATCGAGATCGTTCAGGCGAAGCTGCACATCGGTATAGAAAACCGACTTCAGAATGCCCGTCGGCTCGCGCAGCTTGCTGACGTAGCGGCCGGTCAGCGACGCGCCGACATTCGCCAGATCCCAGTCCAGCACCGCGATCGACTTGACCTTGGGGAAGCCCTGCGCCGGCGAACCGACCTGCTGCCCAGCCCGGCGAAGCAGCTGCGTGCCGCTCGGCCCGGGAACGAACACGTCATACTTGCTGAGGAACGTCGCATTCCAGCTGGCCGCAAAGCGACCGGCCCGGGTGTCGATCCCGCGATGCGAGATGTTGACGTCGAGCCCGCTGGTCTTGATCGCCGCGATGTTCTGCAGGAGACCCTCGACCTCGGTCAGCTGGCCGTTGACCCGGGTGATCAGGCCGCAGACAGCCGGATCGCCGGTCAGCAGGCAATTGAGCAGGGTGGTTGACCGCGGCACCGCCTGGATCGCGCCATCCACCTTGATCTTGTAATAATTGGCCTCGATCGACAGCCCGCGCGAAAAGGCGGGGCTGTAGACGAAACCGTAGACGAGGCTTTCCGATTCTTCCGGACGCAGCGCCTGGTTGCCGCCGGTGGTCACGGAGATCTGCGCGTTCGCCTGCTGGTAGCTGCCGTTGGCGGGCACGCCCGCCGCGATGCAGGCGGCGCGGATCGTGGCATCGTTGGCGAAGCGCCGCGGCGAGGCATTGCTGGCGTGCGACGAGCAGGGATCGTCCAGTACCTCGTCGAAGCGCGACTGGCTGCCGAACAATTCGCCGATCTGCGGCGCGCGAAAGCCCTGCGCCCAGCTGCCGCGCAGGCGCAGATCGCGGAACGGCTTCCAGTTGATCCCGGCCTTGAAGGTCGTGTTGGACCCCGAAGTCGAATAATCGGACAAGCGCACCGCGCCGTTCAGTTCGAGCAGTTCGATGCCGGTGATGCCGCTCAGCAGCGGCGCATTCAGCTCGGCAAAGGCTTCGCGGACGTTGTAGCCGCCGCGGGTCGGCTGGGCCGGAATGTCCGAGCTGAAGCCGGCCGCCACGATCGGATCGGGATCGAACCGCCCCGTGAGCTTGCGATATTCGAGCCCGAGCGCGAGGCCGAGCGGCCCGCCCGGAAGCTGCAACATCGAACCCGACAGGTTGGCGGTGGTGTTGAACTGGGTCTGCCGGCTGCTGTCGTTCTGTTCGAAAGTCACATAGTCCAGCATCGCCTGCGTGATCGAACCCGCCCCGCCGAAGAAGTTGAACGGCACGCAAGGCGCGGTGCACTGGGCGATCGGCCCGACAGCCCGCGCCAGCTTCGAGGAATCGATGTTGCCGAGCATGGTCTGTTCGGCCTCGTTCCGGCCGTAGGACACGTTGACGTCCCAGAACCAATTGGACCCGATCTTGCCGTCGAGGGTCGCGACGCCATAGGCCGTATCGACCTGCTGGCTGAACCGGCGCGGCCCGCCTTCGATGAAGCGGCGGAAGACCGCCGACACATTGTTGTTCGCGCCGCCTAGGTCGACCCCGAACGGATTGAACGGATTGGTCCGGCTGATGATGAGATTGCTCAGCGTCGGCGTCAGGCCCGAGGTCGGGCCGAAGCCGAACGGCAGCGGCGCGGCCTGATTCTTCGATTCGCGCCGGTTCCAGGTGCCACGCACCGACAGGTTGATGTCGGGCGCGATCTCGGCGCCGATGTTGGCGAAGGCGCCATAGCGCTCGAGCGGGACCTGAAGATAGTTGAACGGCTGGAAGTTGAACCGGTCGGCCGGGCTGACGAACGCGCGGAAGTCGGCCGGGGTCGCGGTCCGACCAAGCACGGGCGCGATCAGCGTGGCGTTGCCACCGACGAAGATCGAGCCGGTGTAGCGCCCGTTGGGCGTGAAGCTCGAGCAGGTCGCCCGGCAGGCATTGTCATAGGGTTCGGGGAAGGCGGACAGGGCGCGATCGCCGGCGAACACCGCGTCCTGCTTGGTGTAATTCGCGCCGACCACGATCCGGAGCGGCGAGGTCGATCCGTTACCCCAGCTCAGCTGATAATCCTGGGTGAGGCCGTCGCCTTCCTCGGCATAACCGCCGACCTGCGCGGAGGCGTTGAAGCCCTGCTGGCTCGATTTGGTGATGATGTTCACCACGCCGGCAATGGCGTCCGACCCGTAGATCGCCGAGGCGCCGTCCTGCAGCACTTCGACCCGGGCGATCGAGCTCGAGGGAATCGAATTCAGGTCGGTGGATCCGGGCACGCCGCTGGCCGAGGCGCCATTGACGTAGCGCAGGCCGTCGACGAGCACGAGCACGCGGCGTGAGCCGAGGTAGCGCAGGTCGATTTCCGCCGCGCCCGCACCGACGCCGCCGCCGTCCGGCGGATTGCCGAGGTTGCCCGAATTGTTGAACTTGGAGCTGAGACCGCCGCCCGAACTCGGCAGGCGCTGGAGAACGTCGTTGATCGACGTCAGGCCGGTCCGGGCGATGTCCTTTCATCGACAAAGGTGACCGGCGAATCGAGGTCGAGCGGATTGCGGCGGATGCGCGAGCCGGTGACCACGATGTCCTGCGCGTTTTCGACCGGCGAGCCGTCGGCCTGGGTCTGCACCGGCTCGGACGGCGCGGCGGTCTGGGCGCCTGCCGGTGCCGCGACCAACGCGGCCAGCAATCCCAGCGACGCGGTTCCCGCGCGAAGCAAAACGTGACGGCGCATGACAAATCTCCCCCCTGTTGCTGTGCAGCAATGAGACAGATTTGCGACAGCGGGAGAAGCCCGCCGTTACCGGTTAACCGACGTTCCTTGGCTTACGTGACGGAAATACCACAGCGCCGATGCGTCAATGATCGCCTTCGGTGCGCTCGATCTCGGACAGCGCGAGCTGCTGATCGATCTCCGCCACCAGCAGGTCGAGACCACGCTGATCGGTCGCTTCGGCACGGGCGACCAGCACGTCCTGCGTATTGGAAGCCCGCAACAGCCACCAGCCCTCGGCGGTCTTCACCCGCACACCATCGGTCGCATCGACGCTGGCGCCATCGGAGGACAGGCGATCGCGCACTTCCTCGATCACCGCGAACTTGCGGCTTTCATCGACCGGGAAGCGAAGCTCGGGCGTCGACACCGAAGTCGGCATTTCGGTGCGTAGCTGGGTCAGACTCTTGCCGCTCGCCGCGACCGCCTCGATCAGGCGGACCGAGGCGTAGAGCGCGTCGTCGAAGCCATACCAGCGGTGCTTGAAGAAGATGTGGCCGCTCATCTCGCCCGCCAGGGGCGCGCCGGTTTCCTTCATCTTCGATTTGATCAGGCTGTGGCCGGTCTTCCACATCAACGGCTGGCCGCCCATCTCTCCGATCCGGTCGAACAGGGTCTGGCTCGCCTTGACGTCGGCAATGATGGTCGCGCCCGGCTGCTCGTCGAGCACCGGCCCGGCAAGGATCATGAGAAGCTGGTCACCCCAGATGACCCGGCCTTCGCCATCGACCGCGCCGATGCGGTCGCCGTCGCCGTCGAAGGCGATGCCGAAGTCGAGGCCCTTGTCGCGGACCAGCGCCTTCAGATGCTCCAGGTTCTTCTCAACCGTCGGATCGGGATGGTGGTTGGGGAAGCGGCCGTCGACATCGGTGAACAGGGTATGATGCTCGCCCGGCAGCAACTTGATCAGCTTTTCGAGGGCCGGGCCCGCAGCGCCGTTCCCGGCGTCCCAGCCGATGCGATAGTCGCCGCCCTTGAAGTCCTCGACCAAGCGGTGGACGTAGCGGTCCATCACGTCCTCGTCGGTGACCTTGCCCTGGCCCTGCGTCCACCGGCCCTCGGCGGCGCGTTCGCCCAGCGCCTTGATCGCGGCGCCGAACACGCTGCCGCCCGGAAGCAGCATCTTGAAGCCGTTATAGTCGGCCGGATTATGGCTGCCCGTGATCTGGATGCCGCCGTCGACGTCGAGCTCCGACACCGCCCAATAGAGCATCGGCGAGGGACCCTGGCCGACGCGGACCACGTCCATCCCACCTTCGGTCAGCCCGCGGATCAGTGCTTCTTCGAGCCGCGGCGAATGCTCGCGCCCGTCGCGGCCGACGGCGAGCGTTTTCGCTCCCATCTCCTGGCCCTGCGCCGCGAAGGTGCGGCCGAGCGCATAGGCGTCCTCCTCGTGGAGGGTGCGGCCGACGATGCCGCGGATGTCATATTCGCGGAGAATGGTGGGATCGAAAGTGTGGGTCATTGCGCCCCCGAACGAGGAGTGGTGAGGAAGGTTGCGGTGTCCGCGCGAAAGATCAGGCTGCTTTGGCGGCTTCCGCGCCCGGCAGGCCGAGACCAGCAACCATTTCGCGCAGCTCCTGCCGCGCGGCGATATGGGCGATACCGGCGTCGCCTATCTGCTTGAGGTCAAGCAAGGTCAGGCCCTTGGGGAAGAGTTCGCGGTAAATGACGCGTTCCGAAAGGCCCGGAATGACGCGAAAGCCGACCCGGCGGGCCAGCTCGTCCATCGCCGCGCCGACGCGCTGCTGGTTGTGGCTGCCGATGTGCTGCAGGCGGTTGCGGAGCACCACCCAATCGACGCTCTTGCCAGCGGTCTTGGCCCGCGCGGTGCGGCTGTTCCAGATCAGCTCGGCATAGAAGCTGGGCTTGGTCACCTTGAAGGTGTCGGGATTGACCTGCCCGATGAGGTCGAGATCGACGAAACTGTCGTTCATCGGGGTGACCAAAGTGTCGGCCTTGAGGATCGCGGCGCGGGCGACATTGTCGTCGCGGCCGGGCGTATCGATCACCAGGACGTCGGCCTCAGCCCCGAGGTCGGCGATGGCGGCGTCGAGCGCTTCTTCGGTCTGATCCTCCAGCACCCGAAAGACCGGCTGCGGCAATTCGACCCCGAGCCGCCGCACGGTCGCCGCGCGATTCTCGAGATACCGGGTGGTCGTCCGCTGCCGCTGGTCGAGGTCGAGCGTCGCGACCCGGTGACCGGCCGCGGCAAGCGCGACGGCGGTATGAACCGCCGTGGTCGATTTGCCGGTGCCGCCCTTTTCGTTGGCGAAGACGATGAAATGTGGGCTCGTCACTTGGTTTCTTCCCCGCGTAGCGCCAGAGGCGCGTCTTGTTGCAACCCAAGTAAACCGGGGGATTCGGCGGTGCAAATCATCCGTGCGCTCGATGCGCTCAAGCCGGCGCTGGCGCAGCTTCGTGGCAGCGGGGACACGCTGGCGCTGGTGCCGACCATGGGCGCGCTGCACGACGGGCATCTCGCGCTGGTCGCCGAGGCGAAGGCGGTCGCCACCAGGGTCGCCGCGACCATCTTCGTCAATCCGCTGCAATTCAACGACCCCAAGGACCTTGCCCGCTACCCGCGGACCGAAGAAGCGGACCTCGCCAGGCTGGAAGCCGCTGGCTGCGACCTAGTCTGGCTGCCGACGCCCGCCCAGCTCTATCCCGACGGCTTCGCCACCAACATCTCGGTGCGCGGGGTGAGCGAACGGTGGGAGGGAGAGCATCGACCGGGCCATTTCGACGGCGTGGCGACAGTGGTGGCAAAGCTGTTGCTGGCGGTGCGGCCGACCCACGCCCTCTTCGGCGAAAAGGACTGGCAGCAACTGGCGGTGATCCGCCGGGTCGAGGCCGATCTCGGAATCGGCGTCGAGATTCTCGGCCACCCGACGGTGCGCGAAGCGGACGGTCTCGCCATGTCCTCGCGCAATGCGTTGCTGTCGCCGGAGAAACGCTCGAAAGCAGTGGCCCTGCCCACTGCATTGCACGCCGCCGGTAAGGAAATCGGCGCCGGCGGGGCGGTCGGACCGGCACTGGAGCGCGCCAAAGCGGCATTGTTGTCCGGAGGTTTCTCCACAGTGGACTATCTCGCTTTGGTCGATTCGCGCAGCCTCGAACCGCTTGAAAAGCCGCGCGAACCGATGCGCCTGATCGCCGCCGCCAGCATCGGCGGCGTCCGCCTGATCGACAATATCCCTGTCACTTTGGAGCAACAGGTAGGACGGTAATTACGCCGTTAACCATTTGATAGGCCGCTCGGGGGACCTTGCCTGCAACGAGACAGGGGAAACAAGAGCAATGGCAATCGGTCAAAAGGGTGCGGAATTTCTGATGATGAGCCGGCTTCGCGATGCCGAAGCGGGCGATGTCAATGCGCTGTTCGAGCTTGGGGTGACCTATTCGACCGGCAACGGCGGGACCGACGTCGATCTCGTTGAAGCGCACAAATGGTTCAATCTCGCGGCGCTTAACGGCTGCACCCGCGCGCAGGCCTGCCGGGCCGAAATCAGCATCGAGATGACCGCGCGCGAAATCGCCGAAGCGCAGAAATCCGCCCGCGCCTGGCTGGCGATGACTGGCCGCAGCAGCGCTCGCGCCGCGGCCTGATTCCCCTCATCCCGGCGAAGGCCGGGATCTCGGGCGACTGAAGCGCCTTTTCCCGAACGAGGCCCCGGCCTTCGCCGGGGCGACGCTCCTTCCTTAGCGCACCACCACCGTCACCGCGCGGCGGTTCTGCGCCCAGGCGCTTTCGTCCGAACCGGTGGCGACCGGGCGTTCCTTGCCCCAGCTGATCGTCAGCAGGCGCGCTTCGGGCACGCCTTGCGCCATCAGGAACTGCTTTGCCGCCTGCGCGCGCCGTTCTCCCAGCGCCTGATTATATTCGCGGGTGCCGCGTTCGTCGGCATGGCCTTCGACCGACGCGCGGACGTTCGGGTTCGCGAGCATCCAGCGCGCCTGCGCGGTCAGCGTCGCCTGCGCATCCGCCGACACGTCCGACTTGTCGGTCCCGAAATAGATGGTGTCCGATCCCGCCGCCGCGACCATCGCGGCCTGGCTGCCGGGAAGCTCGACCAGGCCGACCTCGTCGCCGGTCGCGCCGGTGCCGGCGGCGGGATCGGTCGGACCGGTCTGCGCCGGGGGCGTGGTCGCGGGGGGCTGGCGGCGACCGCAGGCGGTGAGGGACAGGCTCAGGGCCAGGGTGGAAGCGACGATCAGCTTGGCGCGCAAAATTCTTCTCCTTGTCAGCGCTGCAACGGGGACCAGCTCGGGTCCGAACCGTCCTGCGGGGTGGGCAGGCGACGGGCAGTGCCGCCGCCGACCGGGACCGCGAACAGGCTGGAGCGCCCGTCGCGGGTGAAACGATTGAACATGACGAACTGGCCGTTGGGCGCCCAGCTGGGGGATTCGTCCTGCCAGCCATCGGTCAGGATCTGCTCGCCTCCGCCACCGGCATTCATCACGCCGATCCGGAACGAGCCGGTGCGGACAAAGGCGATCTTGTCGCCGCGCGGGCTCCAGGCCGGCGAGGCGGCTGGACCGCCAAAGCTGATCCGCCGCTGGTTCGAGCCATCGGCATCCATCATGTAAAGCTGTTGCGAGCCGCCGCGGTCGCTTTCGAATACGATCCGGCGGCCGTCGGGCGAATAGCTCGGCGCGGTGTCGATCCCGGGCGCGCTGGTCAGCCGCTGCGGCGCGCCGCTGCCATCAGCGTTGGCGACCCAGATGTCCGTGTTGCCATTCGCCGACAGCGCATAAGCGATGCGGCGGCCATCGGGCGAAAAGCGCGGCGCGCTGGTGAGCGCAAGGCCGGGGACCAGCAGGCGCTTGGCTCCCGTGGCGATATCCAGCACCCATACGCGAGCGCGGCGGCCCTGATAGCTGGTGTAGGCAAGCCGGCTGCCGTCGGGCGAAAAGCGCGGGGTGACTACGGTAGCCTCGCCCTCGGTCAGATAGCGCAGGTTGGCGCCGTCCGAATCCATGATGGCGATGCGCTTCTGGCGGTTGTTCTTGGGGCCGGTCTCGGCAACGAACACCACGCGGGTGTCGAGGAAGCCGCCTTCGCCGGTCAGCCGCGAATAGATGGCGTCGGCGCATTTGTTGGCCGCACGGCGCCAGTTGTCGGTGGTGACCTGATATCCCTGCCGCACCAGCTCGCGCCCGGCGCCGACGTCGTAGAGATAACAACCGACGGTGATCTGGCCCGCGCCGGCTGGGCGGACGAAGCCCGTCACCAGCTGCTGCGCGCCCAAGCCCCGCCATTCGCCGAACACCGGCGCATCGGCCTGCGCGATGCTGTAGTTGGGCAGGCCCGCCGGCCCGAGCGGGGCAAAGCGCCCGCTGGCGCGAAGGCCGCTGGCGATGACGCCCGAAATATTGCGACCGAGCGACATCTCGACCCCGCCTTCGGTGGGCATCGAAGGCACGGCGATGGAGGTCGCGGCATTGACCCCGCCGCTGGTGACTTCGACATCGACCGGCGGCGGCTCGCCTTGCGCCAGCGCGGGGCTGGCGACCAGCGCTGTCACGGCGAGCAGCAGATTACGCGTCATCGATCGTCCTCATTTCGCGGCATAGGTCAGGTTGATGTTACCCCACCCACCTTGCGGGGTGCTGTATAGTTCTTCCGGCAGGCGCAGGGGCGAGCAGGCGCGGAACACCGCCACCGCCTGGTCATAGGCCAGATCCTCGAACTTGGCATTGTCCTCGTCGACGCCCGAGGTGCGGACCAGCGCCGGCGGGCGCGACAGGCGGCCCGAGCGGTCGAGGCGGAGATTGACGGTGACGCGGATGCGGTCGGCGCCGGGCCCGAGCGTGGCCTGGCGCGCGGCGCAGGGCTGGATCTGGCGCTTGATCGCGCTGTCGACGCTGGCTTTGGCGGCGGCGCTGAATGTCACGGCCCCGGGCGCCGCGTCGCGGGGGCCGAGATCGCGATTGCTCGGAATGCCCTGGAGGAAATCGTCGCCGAGCCGCGATTGGCGCGGCGGCGCGGGGCGCGGCTGGGCGGGGGCAGGGCGCGCCGGCTGCGCCCGTGGGGCGGGCGGTGTCGGGCGGGGCTGCGCGCGGGTCTGGGGCGTGGCGGGGCGTTGCTGCGGGGCCGGCCGCGATTGCAGCGGGCGCGGCACGGGGGCGGGAGAAGGACGAACCACCGGTTGCGGCAAGGGTGGCGGCGGGGCTTGCTCGATCGGGGTCGGCTGCGGCTCGGGCGGCAGGGGCGTGGGCTCGGCAGAAGGCGCGGGCGCCTGCGCGGCCGGCGGCGGGGTGGCGGGCGTCGGTGCGGCGGCAGTCAGCGCCACCTCGTCACTGTCGACGAACTCGACCTGCACCGGCGGCGGCTCGGGCGGGCTGGGCACACGGGCGAGGCTGGTGGTCAGCGCGACCACCAGCACCACGTGCAGCAGCAGCGCCGCCGCCGTGCCCTTGGCCTCGCCCGTGTCGATCCTCACTGACCGCCCGCCGCGGTGCTGACCAGCGCGACGCGATTCAACCCGGCGCGATTGAGTTCGCCCATCACCCGCATCACCCGCCCGTAATCGAGCCCGCGATCGGCGCGGAGGAAGATCCGGCGGCCTTCTTCCGGTGCCGGCTCGGCAGCGATCGCGGCGAGCCGCTGGGGCAGCGCGGTATCGGCGACCTGGGTCTCGTCGATAAAGATCCGACCCTCGCCGTCGAGGCTGATCTGCACCGGCTGCACCTGGTTATCGAGCGGCGCCGCGCGGCTTGTCGGCAGGTCGACCGGTACGCCCGCGACCAGCAGCGGGGCGGTCACCATGAAGATGATCAGCAGCACCAGCATCACGTCGACCAGCGGCGTAACGTTGATCTCGGCCATCGGCGCCCGCCGGCCCCCGCGCCGTCTGCTCCCGACCGACCCGCCCACTAGCCGCGCTCCAGCTCGCGGCTGAGCGTGGCGTGGAAACGATCGGCAAAGCGATTCAAGCGCGCTTCCAGCCGGTCGAGGCCGTGGGTCAGCCGGTTATAAGCGATCAGCGCTGGGATGGCGGCGAACAAGCCGATGGCGGTCGCGAACAACGCCTCGGCAATCCCCGGCGCGACGACCGCGAGGGATGTGTTGTTGGCGCCCGCGATCGCGGTAAAGCTGCGCATGATCCCCCACACGGTCCCGAACAGGCCGATGAAGGGTGCCGAGCTGGCCACGGTGGCAAGGATGTTGAGGCGGTCGGACAAGCGATCGAGCTCGCCCTCGACCTCGGCCGACATGACGGTGGTCAGCCGCTCCCGCGCGCCGCTGCGGTCGCTGGTCGCAAGCCCCACCGAATGACGCCATTCCTTCAATCCGGCGGTGACGATCCGCGCGCTCGGCACGTCGTCCTTGCCGCGGGCGTCGTGGTAAGCGTCGATGTCCTTGGCTGCCCAGAAGTCGCGTTCCCAGACTCCGGTTTCACGGTTGATCTGCTTCAGGCGGCGGGCGTGCGTGATGATGATCCCCCAGGTCCACACGCTGGCGAGCAACAGCCCGATCATCACCGCCTTCACCACGATGTCGGCGTGAAGGAACAGGGCAAGCGGGCTCATCAAATCGGCGGCGGGGGCCGTCATCACGTCTCCTTTGTTGCGGCGCGGATCGTTTCGAACCGCTCGACCCAGGCTCGCGGCTGCCGGGTGGGGCGACCGTCGAGCGTCAGGAAAGCGGCGGTAATCCGCCCTTCGGCCAAAGTCTCGCCATCACGGATGACTCGTTGCTGAATCCGGACGGATGCGGCGCGCACCTCTTCGACGGTGGACACGATCTGAAGGTCGTCGCCAAGCTTGGCCGGACGAAGATACCGGACGTTCGCCTCGGCCACCGCATAGACGCCGGTGCCGGCCTCCAGCGTGCCGCGCTGGTCGATTTCGGCGGCGCGCAGCATGTCGGAGCGGGCGCGCTCCATAAACTTCAGATAATTGGCGTAATAGACGATGCCCGCGGTGTCGGTGTCCTCGAAATAGACCGTCAGCGCGAAATGGTGCTCCGGCCCGACAAAGCCGCCGCGATAGGGCTGGTCGAAGGATGAGGTCATCGCAGCGGGCTCTAGCCGTCCGGGACTCAGGCGTGAACCCCGCTTGACACCGAAGTAACCCGAAGGTTACATGTCACCTACAGGTTACAAGGGTGGATGACGATGACTCAGGGCAAGACCGATCACGAACGCGCCGAGGCGCTGAGCCGCCGGCGCACGCAGATGCTCCCGGCGATGGCTGCCCTCTATTTCTCGCAGCAGGCGATCTATTTCTCGGCGGTCGATGGAACCCGCCCGGTCGATTATCTCATGATCGGCGCCTGGGTGCTCCTGTCGGCGGCCTTGCTCGCGATGCTGCTCACCCGCGGCGGCTGGTTTCAGCCCGCGGCGGTGCGCGCGCTGCTCGACGACGAGCGCACCGCGGCCAACCGGATGGAGGGAATCAGGGCAGGCTTCATCGGTGCCATCGGGATCGCAATCTTCATCTATCTCGCGAGCGCGGTCGCCCCCATCTCGGCCCGCGGGGCGATCCACCTGATCGTCTCGCTCAGCCTCGGTCTCGCCTTGCTCCGGTTCGGCATGCTCGAGCGGAGTGACGCGGGTGACGAGGCCGATGCCTGAGGCGCTCGGCAACCGCCTCAAGGAACGGCGAAGCGAACTCGGCCTTACCCAGGCCGAGCTCGCCGAACGCTGCGGGGTCAGTCGCAAGACGATCAACACGGTCGAAAACGGCGTTTTCGTCCCCTCGACCCTGCTCGCGCTGAAGCTTGCCGCCGCCCTCGACCGGCGGGTCGAGGAGCTGTTCTGGGTCGAGCCCTAGCGGCTGACCGCTTCGACCAGCCGCAGCAGGTCGCCCTGCGCCACCGGCACATCGGCAAGGTGCATGCCCCAACCGGGAATGAACAGTCCGCCGATCCCGACTTCGCCGCCGATGCGGTCGGTCCACTTGGCGCCGGGCGTCACGTTGGTGCGGATCTCCAGATAGCCGCGCTGCCCGTCCTGCACGCAGCGGCCCGACGCCAGGCCTTCGGTGCGCACGAACGGCGTTGGCGGCGCGCCTGCGGTCGACCAGCGGATCGGTCCGCCCGGCACCGGCAAGTTGCTGCGGGTCGGCCAATAGCTGTCGAGGTTGGTCCAGCCGCGGCTGCCGAGGGCGGCGGGATTGGTGCAGGCGACCGTCATCCCTGGAGCGGGTGCGTAACCGAACAACGCCCCCGGCGGCGGCGGATTGTTGGTGCGATAGGAGACATAAGTCACCACGCAGCCGCGCTGCCCCGTCCGGGTGCAGAGCGGGGTCGACTTGAAGGTGCCGCCGACGGTCTTGCCGGCCGGAACCAGCACGTTGAACCCGGGAATGATCGCCAGGGCCATCTGCCCCGCGACCGGCTTGCCCTCGATTTCCTCGGCGATCAGCCGCTGGAGAAGCCAGCTGCCCTGGCTGTGGCCGACCAGTACGAACGGCCGCCCCTTGGACCGCGTGGCGAGAAAATCGCGAAAAGCGCTGCGGATGTCGCCGTAAGCGATGTCGAAATTGGGCCGGATGTCGCGGCCGAGTGCGGCGGCGCCGATCGCTGCGCTGGTCATCTGACGGTAGACGGGCGCGAAGGGCCTGCAAACGCTGGAAAAGCGCGCGAACTGCGATGCAGCGGCGCCCTTTTCCTCATTGGCGACGAGATCGCTGTTGAGCCCGCGATCCTGGCTGACGGTGGGGTAGACGTAGAAGCAGTCGATCTTCGCACCGGTGGCCGGACGGACCTGTCCGTTCGAGCCGTAGCCCGCTCTGGTCAGCGCGGTCGTCGGAAGCGGGGCGGAGCAGGTGTCGGCGCGGCCCGGCAGGCACAGCCAGGTCGCGTCCTTGCGATAATCGGGCGCGGCGGGTGCGGGCTGGGCGGCGGCGGCCTGGGCGGCGAGGGCAAGGAGAAGCGACATACGCGGTTAGTCCCTAGTCGAAGAGGCCGTTGGCAGTGCCCGCCGGCGGGGTCAGGCCAAGGTGAGTCCAGGCCTTGCCGTTGAGGCAGCGCCCGCGTGCGGTGCGGGCGATGAGGCCGAGCTGAATGAGATAAGGCTCGATCACGTCCTCGATGGTGTCGCGCGGTTCGCTGAGACCGGCGGCGAGCGTTTCCACCCCGACCGGACCGCCGCCATAGAGGTCGGCAATCATGTGGAGGTAGCGGCGATCCATCGCGTCGAGGCCGAGGCTGTCGATCTCCAGGCGGCTGAGCGCGCGGTCGGCGGCGGCCATGTCGATGCTGTCGGCCCCCGCGGCATGGGCGAAATCGCGGACCCGGCGCAGCAGGCGCCCGGCGATGCGCGGCGTGCCCCGGCTGCGCCGCGCAATCTCGTGCGCGCCGTCCTCGGTCACCGGCGCACCAAGCAGGCTGGCGGCGCGGCGGACCACCCGCTCGAGCTCGGGCACGGTGTAGAAATTCAAACGCACCGGAATTCCGAAGCGATCGCGCAGCGGCGTCGTCAGCAGTCCCTGCCGGGTGGTCGCTCCGACCAGGGTAAAGCGCGGCAGGTCGATCCGGACCGAGCGCGCCGAGGGTCCTTCGCCGATCACGAGGTCGAGCGCGCGGTCCTCCATCGCCGGATAGAGCACTTCCTCGACCGCGGGATTGAGGCGGTGGATTTCGTCGATGAACAGGACGTCGCCGTCCTCGAGATTGGTCAGCAGCGCGGCAAGATCGCCCGACTTGGCGATCACCGGCCCGGAGGTGGCGCGGAAACCCACGCCCATCTCGCGCGCGACGATCTGCGCCAGCGTGGTCTTGCCCAGCCCCGGCGGCCCGAAGAACAGCACATGGTCGAGCGCCTCGCCCCGCGCCTTGGCGGCGGCGATGAACACGCGCAGGTTTTCGCGCGCTGCCTGCTGGCCGACGAATTCGTCGAGCCGCTTGGGGCGAAGCGCGGCGTCGACGTCCTCGGCGGTGCGCTCGGGCGTGGTGATGCGGTCGGGGTCGGTCACTCGCTGCTGGTAGCGGCCTCGCGGCGCGCCTGTCGAGCGGGCTGCCGTTCACTCGCCGCGCGCTGCCACGGCCAGCGTCCATCGATCTCCGCTTCGAGGCTGAAGCTCAAAAAGGTTCGGATGGCGACGATGCCGGCGAGGATGGCGAGGCTGTTGAGCGTCGGCTCGATCGCCACGGTGTTGATGATGTCGGCGGCAACCAGGAATTCGAGCCCGAGAAGGATGGCGCGGCCGAGGCTGGAGCGGAAATCGGTGGTCGCCTGGTCGCGGTTCTCCCCTTTCGCCAGGCGGACGAGAAACAGGAACAGGGTGGCGAAGGCACCGAGGACGATGATCGCCACGCCCGCGATCTCGACCACCCGGGTGGTGATACGAACCAGATCGATCAGCCAGCTTTCGAACATGCCTCGATACTCCAATGTGTGCGCGCCGCGGGTTCTGCGAGGAGGCGCGTTGCTAGCGGGCGGCTTTCTTGAGGGCGCTTCGGACCAAAGCATCGAGCGACGCGTCGGGCCCCAGTTCTTCGGCCGCCGCGGCGACCGCCTTGGCCGCTTCGGCCGGCTTGAAGCCGAGGTTGGCAAGCGCCGACAGCGCGTCGTTGGTCGCCGGATTGGCGGCGGCCGGGGTGCCGGGCCCAAGCGCCGGGGCGAGGCCGAGCTTGCCCTGCAATTCGAGCGCGATGCGCTGGGCGAGCTTGGGGCCGACGCCGCTCGCGCGCGCGATCATCGCCTTGTCGCCGGCCGACACCGCGCGGGCCAGTTCGTCGGGCGAGAGGATGGTGAGGATCGCCAGCGCAACCTTGCCGCCGACGCCCTGCACGCTCGTCAGCTGCCGGAACGCTTCGCGCTCGGCCGCCGCGCCGAACGCGAACAGGGTCATGCTGTCTTCACGCACCTGAAGCTCGGTCAGCAGGATGACGTCGCCGCCGACTGGCGGCAGCGCCGACAGGGTCCGGCCGCTCGCCAGCACGAGATAACCGACCCCGCGCACGTCGATCACGGCGCTGTCGGCGGAAAGTTCGGCAAGGGTGCCGGCAAGGCGGGCGATCATGGCCTACCTCTGTCATTGCGAGCGAAGCGAAGCAATCCAGTTGCGCGGCGATGGATTGCTTCGCCTTCGGCTCGCAATGACGAAGTTATCGAATACCTTTTCTTCGGCTCGCCAGATGATGGGCGTGGGTGATCGCCACCGCCAGCGCATCCGCCGCATCCTCGCCGGCGATCGTCGTGCCCGGCAGCAACATCGCGACCATGGCGTGGACCTGATCCTTGGACGCCCCGCCGGTGCCGACCACGGCTTTCTTGACCACCGAAGGGGCGTATTCCCCGACCTCGAGCCCGCCCCGCGCCGCGCACATCAGCGCCACGCCGCGCGCTTGCGCAAGCTTGAGGGTCGAGGCCGGGTTCTTGTTGACGAACACTTCCTCGGCTGCTGCGGCGGCGGGTCGATGCTCTGCGACGATGGCCTCCAGCGCGAGGGCAAGCTCGGCCAGTCGCGTAGCGAGCGGCAGGCTTGCCCTGGTCTTGATCTGCCCGTTGGCGACATGCGCCAGGCGATTGCCCTCGGCCCGCACGATCCCCCACCCGCAGGACGACAGCGAGGGGTCGAGACCCAGGATGATCACAACCGCAGGCCGAAGCGCGGACCGATCCCGATCATCAGTAAGTAGAGAACGAAGGTCAGCAGGCATCCGGCGGCGAGCGACAGGTGAAAACCGACCCCGTTTCGCAGCAGGGCCGGGATCAGCACAAACATCGGCAGGGACGGCAGCACGAACCAGAAGGTCGCTTCGGCATGCGCGGCCATGTTGGCGGTGTCAGGCCGCTCGTTCCACAGCCACAGCATCCCCAGCACCGACACCAACGGCAGCGACGCGATCAGCGCGCCGAAGCCGGGGTAACGCTTGGCGACCAGCGAAATGGCCGCGATCAGGACTCCCGACACGGCCGCCTTGATCGCCAGCCACAGCATCTCAGCCGAGCTTCGCCAGCTCGTCGTCCGAAATGTCGTAATTGCCCCACACGGTCTGGACGTCGTCGTCGTCTTCCAGCGCGTCGACCAGCTTCATCAGGCTTGCGACCGCGTCGCCCGACACCTCGGTGGTCAGCGTCGGCTTCCACGCCAGTTTGACCGCGCTCGCTTCGCCCAGCGCCGCTTCGAGCGCCTTGGCAACATCGTGCATGCCGTCCTGCTGGGTCCAGATCTGGTGGCCGTCCTCGTCGCTCTGGACGTCGTCGGCGCCGGCCTCAATTGCGGCTTCCATCACCTTGTCTTCATCGCCGGCGCCCGCCGGATATTCGATCAGGCCGAGACGCTCGAACCCGTGGGCCACGCTGCCGCTGGCGCCGAGATTGCCGCCATTCTTGCTGAACGCGGTGCGGACGTTGGTGGCGGTGCGATTGCGGTTGTCGGTCAGCGCCTCGACGATAATCGCGACGCCGTTGGGGCCATAGCCCTCGTAGCGGACTTCCTCATAATTCTCCGCGTCGCCCTTGGACGCCTTGTCGATCGCGCGCTGGATATTGTCCTTGGGCATCGACTGCGCCTTGGCGGCATTGACCGCTGCACGCAGGCGCGGATTCATGTCGGGATCGGGCAGACCCATCTTGGCCGCAACGGTGATTTCGCGGCTCAATTTGGAAAACATGCCCGAGCGCTTTTTGTCCTGCGCGCCCTTGCGGTGCATGATATTTTTGAATTTGGAATGGCCGGCCATGGGGGTCCTGTTGAATAGGTGGTTGCCGGCGCCTTAGCCGCGCCGCCCGTCCGGCTCAACGTCCGCCCGGTCGAGCAGCAGGTCGACCTTGCGGTGAAGCTGCGCGATCGCGAGCTCGGCGCGGATGTTGGTTTCGAAATCGACCGCCGCGTCCTGCCGGTCCTTCTGGCTCTGGCGGTTCTGGCTCATCATGATGATCGGCGCCTGGATCGCCGCGAGGGTCGAAAGCATCAGATTGAGGAAGATGAAGGGGTAGGGGTCGAATACCAGCCCCCAATGCTTGAGCACATCGGTGTTGAGCAGCATCCACGCGAGCAGGATCAGCGTGAAGCTGATGATGAACGCCCAGCTGCCGCCGACCCGCGCGACCTTGTCGGCCAGCCGCTCGCCGGTGGTCGGTGCGCCGAGCCCGGTGTGGACATGGCTATGCTGACCCGAAGCCAGGCTTTGCAGCACGTCGCGTTCGGCCGGGCTGCATTCCTCGCCGATGCGATCGAGCAGCTCGCTGGCGAGCTCGGCGACCGAGGGAACCCGGTCGGCCATCTCGCTTAAAGCTTCACCGCCGTGCCGCAGGCGCATACCATCAGCATCGAGCCCGATTTGCCGATCACTTCATAGTCGAAATCGACCGCCAATATCGCGTCGGCGCCGAGGCGGCGCGCGGAGGCTTCCATTTCGGCCATCGCCTGGGCGCGGGCTTCCTGGATCGAGGATTCGTACGCGCCCGACCGGCCGCCGAGGAAATCGGTGACCGAGGCGAACACGTCCTTGATGACGTTGGCGCCGACGATGACCTCACCGCCGACCAGCCCGAGATAATCGCGGACCGGCCGTCCATCGAGCGACGAGGTGGTGGTGATGATCATACTTCGGTTTCCCCCTGTTTAGAAGCCGACCTTAGTGCAGACCCAGCGCATTGCGATAGGTTTCGAGCAAGGCGTCCGCTTCGTCGCGGGCGTGCTTTTCCATTTTCCGCAGCCGCACGACCTGACGCATCGTCTTGGTGTCGAAGCCGGTCGCCTTGGCCTCTCCGTAGACATCCTTGATGTCGTCGGCGACGCCCTTCTTTTCTTCTTCCAGACGCTCGATGCGTTCGATCAAAAGCCGCAGCTGATCGGCGGCGACATTATCGTCGGCCATGATTCCCTCTCCCCGGTGAATAGGTATGCGCGGGGGCCCTTAAGGCAGTGATCGAAGCCCGCCAAGCGGTTGAACAAGCTGCGGTCCCCGCTATGGCGCGATAGCAACAGCACGCAATTCAACAGCAGGAGTACAGGTGGCGATGTCGGTTGGACCGCGCGAGCGCAAGGTCAGGATTCTCGCCACCCTCGGGCCCAGTTCGAGCAGCCGGGAGATGATCGCCAAGCTGATGGCATGCGGGGCCGACGCGTTCCGCATCAACATGAGCCATGGCGACCAGGCCTCCAAGGCAAAGCTGGTCGAGACCATCCGCGCGCTCGAGGTCGAGCATAAGCGGCCGAGCTGCATCCTGTTCGATCTTCAGGGGCCCAAGCTCCGGGTCGGGCAATTCGCCGACGGTTCGGCGCAGCTTGATACCGGCGCCCGCTTCATTCTTGATGCCGACGACACCCCCGGCTCCGCCGAGCGGGTCGAGCTGCCGCACCCGGAATTGTTCGAAGCGGTGCGCGAAGGCGACCAGCTGCTGATCGACGACGGCAAGATCCGCCTGCGCGTGGCGGCGGTCACCGCGACCCGGATCGAAACCATCGTCGAAGTCGGCGGCAAGGTCAGCAACAACAAGGGCGTCAACGTCCCCGACGTGCTGGTGCCGATCCCGGCGCTGACCGAAAAGGATCGCGACGACCTTCAGTTCGCGCTGGCGCAGGGGGCCGATTACATCGCCCTGAGCTTCGTCCAGCGGCCCGAGGACGTTGAGGAAGCCCGCGCGCTGATCGGCGACAAGGCCGCGCTTTTGGTCAAGATCGAGAAGCCGGCGGCGATCGAGCGGATCGAGGGCATTCTGGCGCTCGCCGACGCGGTGATGGTCGCGCGCGGCGATCTCGGCGTCGAGCTTCCGGCCGAAGCGGTGCCGCCGCTCCAAAAGATGATCGTCGCCCGCGCCCGCGAGCTCGGCAAGCCGGTGGTGGTCGCGACCCAGATGCTGGAAAGCATGATCACCTCGCCGACCCCGACCCGGGCCGAGGTCAGCGACGTCGCCAATGCGATCTACGACGGCGCCGATGCGATCATGCTCTCGGCCGAAAGCGCCGCCGGGCAGTTCCCGACCGAGGCGGTGCACATGATGGATCGGATCGGCCGCTCGGTCGAAGCCGATCCCAAATATGCCGAGCGCGTTCACTTCACCGCCACTCCGGCCGAGCCCAACACCGCCGACGCGCTGGCCGAAAGCGCGGGCAATATCGCCAACACCGTCAAGGTCGCGGCGATGGTCTGCTATACCTCGACCGGCTCGATCGCCCGCCGCATCGCGCGCGAGCGTGGTCCGGTGCCGCTGCTGGTGATGACCGCCAGCCGTCAGGTCGCGCGGCGCATGGGCCTCGTCTGGGGGGTCCACGCCGTCCACACCCGCGATGTCGCGAGCTTCGAGGAAATGGTCGGCAAGGCCAAGCGGATGGTCTTGCGCCACAAGCTTGCGGCGGGCGGGCAACGCGTCATCATCATGGCCGGCGTGCCGTTCGGCACGGCGGGTTCGACCAACGTGCTGCACGTGGTGCGCGTGGTCGGCGACGAACTCGACGATTACGGAGTGAGCTGAAGCATTCCGCCGTCGCGCAAAATGCCGGGCAGCTCGTCCGGTATCTCGCGCGCAAGGAAGCCCAGGGTACCGATCCGCTCGGCCAGCCGGCGCCCGGCTTCGCCGTGACACCACACGCCCCACAGCAAAGCGGTGAGCGGATCGGCGCCGCGTGCCAGCAGACCACCGACGATCCCCGCCAGGGTGGCGCCCGAGCCCGACACCCCAAGCCCCGGCCCGCCGCCTTCATAGCGAAACACCTGTCCATCGGGCGTCACGATGTGACTGCTGACGCCCTTCACCAGCGTGATGGTGTCGTAGCAGGTGGCGCAGCGGTGACCGGCGGCGGCGGGGTCGGCCTCGACCTCGTCCTCCTCACAGCCCAAGAGGCTCGCCATCTCCCCGGCGTGGGGCAGGAGGATGGTCGGGCAGCCCGACGCATTGACTTCGTCGCGCCGGGCGGGAAGCGCGTGGAGGAGGGCGGCGTCGAGCACCAGCGGCTTGTCGCGGTGGACCAGGGCGGCGGCCAGTTTCTCGGTCGAGCGATTGCCGCGCATGCCGGGCCCGGCGACCACCACGTCGGCAGCGGCGGCCCGATCGGCCAGCGTCTTGACGGTCGAGGGCGCGAACCCGCCGTCGCGGCCTTCGGCAAGACCGGTGACCATGGCTTCGGGCATGGAAATGGACAGGCCCGCCGCGGCGCTGTCCACCGTCACGATCTGCAACCGGCCAGCCCCCGCGCGCATCGCGCCGAGTGCCGTCAGCAGCGCCGCGCCGGCCACCTCGCGGCTTCCGGCGATGATCAGGATCGAGCCGCGCGCATCCTTGTCGCCCCCGGCGATCGGCGGCAGCGGATGCCGCGTCAACGTGTCGAGGCTAAGTTCGACCGCGGCTTTCACCGGCTTCCCACCATCTGGTCGGGCGCCGCGGTGACGGGGGCGCCCTGTTCCTCAAGCGGCGCGGCGTGATTCCACAAGGCTAGCCTCGGTGCGCAATCGAGTTCCTGCACCTCGAAATCGAACGCGCAGATGCCGCAGTTCAGGATATCCGCCGCCTTGTCGATGGCGAGGATGTCGGCTTCCTCCAGCTCTTCCAGCACATAGCGCATGCACAGCACCACGACCTGATGGCAGACTATCAGCACCCGCCGGCCATTGTAGTGGAGGTTGATCGAGTTCATCGCCGAGCGCAGGCGCAGAATGACGTCGGCCCAGCTCTCGCCGCCGGGCGGGCGATGATAGAATTTGCCGAGCCGGGCGCGGTGGGCGGCTTCCTCGGGATAGTTCTGGCGGATGCCGAGCGCGGTGAGGCCGTCGAACACCCCGAATTCGCGCTCGCGCAGGCGCTCGTCGATGACGGTCCGGGCGCGACCACCGGCGAGGCCGCCCGCTTCGCAGATCGCGCGGGCGGTCTGGCGTGCGCGGAGGTAGGGCGAGGACAGGATGACTTCGGGCTTCTCGTGCTCGGGCAGCGCGGCGAACCAGCGTCCGGCTGCATCGGCCTGCTGGTGCCCCAGGTCCGACAGCGGCACATCCACGTCGCGAATGTCGATGCCGATGGTCGCCAGCCCTTCGGCTTCCGACCGATCGCGCGCGACATTGCCCTGGCTCTGGCCGTGACGGACGAGATAAAGGCGCTGAGGCCAGTGGCTGGTCGGCGGCAAGCGGATCCTCCCTCTTCTCCCGCCGTCAAAGCACGAGGGAGCGCGAAGGTTCAACCGGCGCGGCCCGCCGTCCGTGGCTCGAATCCCGTCCTCATGTGTTGAAGGGTCGTTATGCACGGCCCCGAAACGATTTTTGCCAGCTTCTTCCAGGGCGGGTTCGAATGCTCGTCGCACCGCCGCCGCGACGGGGTGCGTCTCGACCTGCTGCGCGCCACGGGGCACGACCGGCACGTCGCGAGCGATTATCGCCAATTGCGCGACCTTGGCCTCCGCACCATCCGCGACGGGGTCCGCTGGCACCTGATCGAGAAGTCCCCCGGCCGCTACGATTGGTCGAGCTGGACCCCCGCGCTGGAAGCTGGCGCCGACATCGGGATGGAAGTGATTTGGGACCTGTTCCACTACGGCTCCCCCGATCATGTCGACCAGGGCGGGGAAGATTTCCCGCGGCGCTTCGCCGACTTTGCCTTGGCGGCAGTCGAGCATCATCAGCAGGTGGTTGGCGGACGCCCCATGCTGTGCCTGGTCAACGAGATGAGCTTCATGGCCTGGGCGGTCGAAGTGAATTACTTTCCCCGCCCGGCCGGGGCTGAACGGAAGGGCTGGTTCAAGGAGCAATTGGCGCGCACCGCCATCGCCGCCGCCGCGGCCATCCGTGCGGACTATCCCGACGCGCTGCTGGTCTGGGCCGAGCCCCTCGTTCACGTCGCCCCGCGCGATCATCGCCGCAAGTCGATCGAAGCCGCCGAGCGCGAACGGCAGGGCCAGTTCGAAGCCTATGACTGGCTGACCGGCCGCGCCCGGCCCGAGCTTGGCGGCGATCCGTCCTTCGCCGACCTCATCGGGCTCAATTATTACCCGCACAACCAATGGTACCTCGACGGGCCGACCATTCCGATGGGGCACCACGAATATCGTTCGCTCGCCGATATGCTGATCGAAGTGTCCGAGCGCTATGATAAGCCGTTGTTCCTCGCCGAAACGGGGGCCGAGGGCAGCGGCCGGGCGGCGTGGCTGCACCATGTCTGCGCCGAAGCGCGCGAGGCGATGGAGCGCGGCGCCGACTTGCAGGGGATCTGCTGGTTCCCGATCACCGCTTATCCCGGGTGGGACAACAGCCGCCATGCCGAGGCGGGGCTGCTCTCCACCGTGATGGCCGACGGCCGGCGCCAGGTCGACGCGCGCTTGCTGGCCGAACTGCGCGAGCAACAGGAACGATTCGCGGCGTGGGCGACGCGCAAGCCCGAACGCGTTCTCGAAGCCGTCTAGACCGCGGGCGCGGTCTCTTCCCCGGTCGACGGCGTGCGCGTCACCGGCCAACCGTCTTCCCACTCGATCCGATCGATCAGCAGCACCCGCCGGCTGTTGATCTCATCCTCCTGCCGCTGGCGCGGACGTTCGATGTCGACCGCGTGATAGAGCATCCAGTGAATGCCCTCGGAATCGGTGACGATGCCATTGTGCCCGGGCGCCAGCCACTTGTCATTGCGGGTCAGCATCAGGCTGTGCTCGACCCCGCGCGCCTGTTCGAGCGTCTCGAACGGCCCGAGCGGGTTCGTCGCCCGCGCGACCATCACCCCATATTCCGCCTGCGGCCCGCAGCAATTGTCGCCCGAATAGAACAGATAATAAGCACCTTCGTGCGCGCTCACCCATGCCGCCTCGACCAGCCGAGGAAAGGCGCCTTCGACCGGATTAGGCCAGACGATGTCGGTCGGCTTCGTGCCTGGCGCGAAGGACAGCAGGTCCTCGCTCAGTTCCTGCACCTTGATCGGCTGGAAGCCCGAACCCCAGTAGAGATAAGCACGGCCGCTTGCGGGATCGCGCAGGACCATGGGGTCGATCACTTCGAACCCTTCGCCATTGAGGAACGGCCGGCCGATGTCGATGAAAGGTCCTCCCGGACGATCGGCAATGGCGATGCCCAAGCTGTGGCCCGGCTCGCCGACGTGCGTGTCGGGCTTGGCCGAATAGAACATCACAAAGCGATTCTGGTCGCGAACCACCGACGGCGCCCAGAAATCCTGGGTGTGCGCCGCCCAGTCGGGTTTCACCGGAAGCGCATCGCCGAGATGCTCCCAAGCGACGAGGTCGGCCGAGCGCGCGACCTGGATGTTGATCCAGCCATGCTCATCACGGCTTTGCGTCGCATAAGCATAATAATAGCCGTCGTCGGCCAGCAGCGCGGCGGGATCGGGGAAATCCCGATCGAGGATCGGGTTGCAATAGGTGCGGGGCGGCGCGTCGTCGGCCGCCGGATCAATGACGGCGCGGGCGCGCGGCAGGTCGGGCATGACCTGTCATGTAGGCCGAATTCGGCCCAGCGAAAGCGCGGGCCCCCCTTTTAAACGAAACGAGGCTTCCGGCGGCGTGCCGGAAGCCTCGAAGCGTCGTTCCCGAACCGCTTAGATCGCGAGCCGCAATTCGCGGCTGCTCGCGCCGTTGCGGCTGCGCGATTCGTCCATCCGGCGGAAGGTCGCCAGCGCCTGCCCAACGATCTGGTCCATGTTGTAGTAACGATAGGTCGCCAGCCGTCCGACGAAGGTCACGCCCGGCGTCGCGTCGGCCAACGCTTCATACTTCTTGAAGAGCAGCTGATTTTCCGGCCGCGGGATCGGGTAATAAGGGTCGCCCTCGGCGCTCGGATATTCAAGCGTGATCGAAGTCCGCGGATGCTGCTGTCCGGTCAGATGCTTGTATTCGCTGATCCGGGTGTAGGGGATGTCGGCGGACGGATAATTGACCGTTCCGACTTCCTGGAACCACTCCTTGTCGATCGTCGAATGGACGAAGCGCAACGAGCGATAGGGCAGCTTGCCGAACCGCCAGTCGAAATATTCGTCGATCGGCCCGGTGTAGATGATGTGCGCCGCATCGATGTCGTTGCGGACATCGCGGAAATCGGTGCCGAGCTGCCGGTCGATCAGCGGGTGGTCGAGCATCCGCTCGAACATCCTTGTATAGCCTTCGAGCGGCATGATCTGGTGCGTGTCGGTGAAATAGCGGTCGTCGGTGTCGGTCCGGGTTGGGATCCGCGCCGTCACCAGTTTGTCGAGCTCGCTGGGGTCGAGGCCCCATTGCTTGCGGGTATAGCCCTGGAAGAACAGCTCGTAGAGCTCGCGCCCGACGGCGTTGACGACCACGTCCTCGCTGGTCTTGATATGCTCCACCGGCTCGGCCCGCGCCGCCAGGAAGGCCGCGGCGTCCTCGTCGGTCTTGAGCCCGGCATCGAACAGTTCGTTCAGCGTGGTGCGGTTGATGGGGATCGGCACCAGTTTGTCGCGCACGTGGGCGAGCACGCGATGCTCGTACGGGCGCCACTTGGTGAATTGCGACAGGTAGCTGACGATCTCGTCGCTGTTGGCATGAAAGATATGCGGCCCGTACTTGTGATACAGAATGCCGTTCTTGTCATATTCGTCATAGGCGTTGCCCGCGACGTGCGGGCGCTTGTCGATCATCAGCACGCGAGCACCGTGCTGGCTCGCCAGCCGCTCGGCCAAGACCGAACCGGCGAAGCCGCAGCCCACGATCAGGTAATCATATTTGCGATTGCGCGTGTGCGTCAGGTGGCCCTGGCCGAACGCCGGGCGCTCGATCTTCTGACCCTGCTCGGTCACGTCGGCGAGCAGCGCCGCCATACGGGCCTGAGTCGTGTCCCAGCTCATGTCGGACAGCGCGAGATCGACCTCGGCCAGCCAGTCGCCGCCTTCGCCGCGGGCAAGGTCGAGCGCGCGGTCGCCCGCTTCGACGAATTGCTCGGCGGTGCCGGCGATCATTACGCCCGACAATTTCTCGTAGTGCCGCTTCACGTCCTTGATCGGGGTCGAGATCACGGGCTTGCCGGCGGCCAGATACTCGGGCGTCTTGGTCGGCGAGATGAAGCGGGTCGCTTCGTTGATGGCGAACGGCATCATCGCCACGTCCCAGTTGCCGAGATAGCTCGGCAGCTCGTCGTAGCTCTTGCCGCCAAGGTAATGGATGTTGTGGCGGCGCGGCAAATCGTCTTCGCTGATCTTCACCACCGGACCGACCATGATGAGCTGCCAGTCGGGGCGAAGTTCGGCGACCTTGTCGAGCAGCTCGATGTCGAGCCGTTCGTCGATCACGCCGTAGAAGCCGAAGCGCGGGCGACCGATGCCGGCCTGGTCGGCGGGATCGGCGATCCCGGCGCGAGCGGCGCCGAAGTGGGCGCGATCGACCGACGAGGGGAAGGGGTGGACGTTGCCGTGCCGCTTCTTCTTCGCTTCGTAGAGCGAATAGCCGCCGGTGAAGACGATGTCCGCGGCGTCCAGCAGCTCGCGCTCAAGATCGAGCAGCTCGGCCGGGGCGAAGCGAAAGGCCGACAGCTCGTCCATGCAATCATAGACGGTCGCCACCGCATCGAGATGCCGCGAGAAGGGCAACATCATCGGGGTGTAATACCAGCGGATCAGGCGGCCCTCGGTGCCCGACACATATTGGTCCAGCAGGCCCTTGAGCACGGTGCGCTCGGCATCGACGTCGAGCCCTTCAGGAACACGCGGGGTGATCAGCGTCACATTGTCCATGCCCTTGGCCGGGCGAATGTCGAGCGAGGGAGCATCGCCGGCCGGCGCGGGCAGCGGTTCTTCCCAGACGGTTACCGGCATCGTCTTGGCAAAGCGGCTCATCAAATGCTGCGGCCGCTGGAACACGAAATCCCACCGGAGGTGCGAGAAGCAAAGAAGGGTGGTTCGATTGTTCGGCGAAGCCGGAAGCTTGGAAGAGCCAGAGCTGGAGACGCCGACTTTGTCGAACATGCGAAGATAACCCCTTGAGAGAGATGGTGGTATTCCACAGAACAAAAGTGGACCGAGTCGTGTTCCGCCGCGACGGGCGGAAACCTCGGGCCGATAATGCTGCACCGCAAAACGGATTTGCCGCACTGCACCAATCGATAGAACCGACCGTCCCGATCCTTTGTTCCGGGCGGCTAACAAAGGTTAAGGCGAAATCCTCACCACGTTGACGAGGCGCTTTCTTGGTCCGAAGAGCCTCATCCCATGAGCAGCACCATCGCCGAACTCGACCGCCGCCGGACCGCCGCCAGCATGGGGGGCGGGCAGAAGCGCATCGATGCCCAGCACGCCAAGGGGCGCCTGACCGCCCGCGAACGCCTCGACGTCCTTCTCGACGAGGGCAGTTTCGAGGAAGTCGATGCCTTCGTCGAGCATAATGCGACCGAATTCGGCATGGCCGAGCAGCGCATCCCCGGCGACGGCGTGGTCACCGGTTCGGGCACCATCAACGGCCGCCTGGTCTATGTCTTTGCGCAGGATTTCACCGTGTTTGGCGGCTCGCTGTCGGAGCGCCACGCGCAGAAGATCTGCAAGATCATGGACGCGGCGATGAAGGTTGGCGCGCCGGTGATCGGCCTCAACGATTCGGGCGGCGCGCGAATCCAGGAAGGCGTCGCCAGCCTCGCCGGCTATGCCGAGGTGTTCCAGCGCAACGTCCTCGCCTCGGGCGTCGTGCCGCAGCTCAGCCTGATCATGGGCCCGTGCGCGGGCGGCGCGGTTTATTCGCCGGCGATGACCGACTTCATCTTCATGGTGAAGGACAGCTCCTACATGTTCGTCACCGGCCCGGAAGTGGTGAAGACCGTCACCAACGAGGTGGTGACGCAGGAAGAATTGGGCGGCGCGGTCACCCACACCACCAAGTCGTCGGTCGCCGACCTTGCGCTCGAAAACGACATCGACGCGCTGCTGGCGGCGCGCGAATTCTTCGACTTCCTGCCGCTGTCGAACCGGGTTTCGGTTCCCGAGCGCCAACCAGCCCTACGACATGCACGAGCTGATCCGGAAGGTCGCCGACGAGGGCGATTTCTTCGAACTTCAGCCCGCCCACGCCGCCAACATCATCATTGGTTTCTGCCGGATCGAAGGCCGCACCGTCGGCGTGGTCGCCAATCAGCCGATGGTGCTGGCCGGGGTGCTCGACATCAATTCATCGAAGAAGGCCGCGCGCTTCGTCCGCTTCTGTGATGCCTTCGACATCCCGATCTTGACCCTGGTCGACGTGCCGGGCTTCCTCCCCGGCGTCGGGCAGGAGCATAACGGTATCATCAAGCATGGTGCGAAGCTGCTGTTCGCCTACGCCGAAGCGACCGTCCCCAAGATCACCGTCATCACCCGCAAGGCCTATGGCGGCGCCTATGACGTCATGGCGTCCAAGCATTTGCGCGGGGACCTCAACTACGCCTGGCCGACCGCCGAGATCGCGGTGATGGGAGCCAAGGGCGCGGTCGAGATCATCTTCCGCCAAGACCGCGGCGACGCCGAAAAGATCGCCGAAAAGACCCGCGAATATGAAGAGCGCTTCGCCAACCCCTTCGTGGCGGCGAGCATGGGATTCATCGACGACGTCATCCAGCCGCAGGAAACGCGCCGGAAGGTCGCGCTCGGGCTTCGCAAGCTGCGGGACAAGCAACTCGAGAACCCATGGAAGAAGCACGACAACATCCCACTTTGATGCACACCGTTCTCGCGTGTCTCTTTGCGTTGTCGGCGGTCTTCCTGGCCGCTTCTATTTGGTGTTTTGTCAGCACTCTTTGTGGGGCCCGGAGACTTGTTGCAAGCATACGGAAGCCGCCGACTTCACGCACAGCTGACGAGAGGCGCAGCCCATCATCCTTGAAGCTTTTCTGCACAGGCATATTGGCTGCAGCCTTGTTTCTGGCAGCATGTTTTCTCGTCTTGATGATCGTCGGAATAAGTAAGGATAACACGTGAAATTCGGACGCCTGAACCATGTCGGGGTGGCCACCCCGTCGATCGAGCGCAGCCTCGAAACCTACCGCACCCTGTTCGGCGCCGAGCCGTCGTCGCCCCCTTTCGACCTCCCCGCGCAGGGCGTCCGCGTCTGCTTCGTCGATGCGCCCAACAGCCAGATCGAATTGATCGAACCGCTCGGCGCCGACAGCCCGGTCGCCAAATTCATCGAGAAAAACCCGCAGGGTGGGCAGCATCACGTCTGCTTCGAAGTCGACGACATCGAGGCCGCCCGCGCGCATTTCGAAGGCATCGGGACGCGCATCCTCGGCCCCACCCGGATCGGCGCCCACGGCACGCCGATCTTCTTCCTCCACCCCAAGGACACCGGCGGCACCCTGACCGAAATCATGGAAAGCCCGAGCCAATCGCACTGATGAGCGGGCGCGGGGAAGAACTGCTGATCGGCGGCCTGTGCGCCATACTGGCGCTGCTGATCCTGCGCCGGATCGCAGGCGCGTTGCGCACCGGCGAGGTGCCGCTTTACCGCATGCGGTTGAAGCGCGCCGAAGCGGGCGAAGCGCGGTTCTGGGGCCTCGTGCTGGTCAACAGCGTCATCTTCGTGCTGCTGTTCTTCATCGCCGCCGACCTGCTGCTCGGCCTCGGCTTCCGCAGCGGACGCTAGCGCCAAGGGTTTGCGCGCGGGCCGCTTGGGTTTAGGGCACGGCCCTATGTCCGACCAACACGACGCCTGGAAGACCCTCGCCGCCAAGGAATCGCGCGGCGCCGACCTCAGCCGCACGACGCTCGAAGGGATCACCCTCAAGACCGTCTACGGCCCCGAGGATGCGGCCGACATCGACCCCGGTTATCCCGGCGTCGCGCCCTACACCCGCGGGCCTTATGCGACGATGTATGCCGGCCGGCCGTGGACCATCCGCCAGTACGCCGGCTTCTCGACCGCCGAGGAATCCAACGCCTTTTATCGCCGCAACCTGGCCGCCGGGCAGAAGGGACTTTCGGTTGCCTTCGACCTCGCCACCCATCGCGGCTACGACAGCGACCATCCGCGCGTGACGGGCGATGTCGGCAAGGCGGGCGTCGCGATCGACAGCGTCGAGGACATGAAGCTGCTGTTCGACGGCATCCCGCTCGGCGAGATGAGCGTCAGCATGACCATGAACGGCGCGGTGCTGCCGGTGCTCGCTTTCTACATCGTCGCGGGCGAGGAGCAGGGGGTTGATCGCAACCTGCTGTCGGGCACCATTCAGAACGACATTCTGAAAGAATTCGCGGTCCGCAACACCTACATTTATCCGCCCAGCCCCTCGATGCGGATCGTGTCCGACATCATCGCTTTCACCAGCCGCGAGATGCCCAAGTTCAACTCCATCTCCATCTCGGGCTATCACATGCACGAAGCCGGCGCGACGGCGGTGCAGGAGATGGCTTACACGCTGGCGGACGGCATGGAATACGTCCGCGCCGCGGTGAAATCGGGCCTCGACATCGACGCCTTCGCGCCGCGGCTGAGCTTCTTCTGGGGCATCGGCATGAACCTCTTCATGGAGGTCGCCAAGATGCGCGCGGCGCGCACCCTGTGGGGCCGGATCATGACCGATCTGGGCGCCAAAACCGAAAAGTCGAAGCTGCTCCGGACCCACTGCCAGACCAGCGGGGTGAGCCTCACCGAGCAGGACCCGTACAACAACATCGTCCGCACCACGATCGAGGCGCTGGCGGCGGTGCTCGGCGGCACGCAGTCGCTTCACACCAACAGCTTCGACGAAGCGATCGCGCTGCCGACCGATTTCTCGGCCCGGATCGCGCGCAACACCCAACTGATCCTCGCCGAGGAAAGCGGCGTCACCGCGGTCGCCGATCCGCTGGGCGGCAGCTGGTATGTCGAGGCGCTGACCCGCGAGCTCGAGGAAAAGGCGTGGGCGCTGATCCAGGAGGTCGAAGCGCTCGGCGGCATGACCAAGGCGGTCACCGAGGGCCTGCCCAAACGCCGCATCGAGGAAGCCGCGGCCTTGCGCCAGTCCAAGGTCGATACCGGCGAAACGGTGATCGTCGGGGTCAATCGCTACCGCCTGCCGGAAGAAGCCGAGCTCGACATCCTCGAAGTCGACAACGCCAAGGTCCGCGCCGGGCAGATCGAGCGGTTGCAGCGTATCCGCGCGACCCGTGACGAAGCGGCGGTCCAGGCGGCGCTGCAGGCCCTCGAGGAGGGCGCCCGCACCGATGCCAATCTCCTCGCGCTCAGCGTCGAGGCAGCCCGCGCCCGCGCCACGCTGGGCGAGATTTCGGACGCGCTCGAACGCGTGTTCGGACGCTATGCAACCAAGCCCGAGCCGGTCTCCGGCATTTACGGCCAACGCGCCGACCTCCGCTGGGAAGAAGCCAAGCAAGGCACGGTCGCGGTCGGCCAGCGCCTCGGCCGCAAGCCGCGCATGCTGGTCGCCAAGATGGGCCAGGACGGCCACGACCGCGGCGCCAACCTCGTCAGCTCGGCCTTCGGTGACCTAGGCTTCGAGATTGTCGCCGGCCCCCTGTTCCAGACCCCGCGCGAAGCCGCCGAGCTGGCGGTAATCGCCGACGTCGACGTCGTCGGTGCCTCCAGCCTCGCAGCCGGGCACAAGACCCTGATCCCCGAGCTGATTGGCCACCTGAAGGACATGGACCGCGCCGACATCAAGGTCGTCGCCGGCGGCGTGATCCCGGCGCAGGATTATGCCGAACTCCGCGCCGCGGGCGTGCAGGCGATCTTCGGCCCCGGCACCAATCTCGCCGACGCCGCCGACGAAGTGTTGCGCTTGCTGGGTCATAACAAGCCGCCGATGGATGAGGCCGCCGAATGAAGCTTCGCTTTTCGCTGCGTGGCGTTTGCCTTTTCGAAGCTTATCCCAATAGGGTCGCCTGATGTTCTCCAAGATCCTTATCGCCAATCGCGGCGAAATTGCCTGCCGGGTCATAACTACGGCCCGCCGCATGGGCATCAAGACCGTCGCGGTCTATTCCGATGCCGATGCGCGCGCGCCGTTCGTGCGGATGGCGGATGAGGCGGTGCACATTGGCCCGCCGCCTGCGGCGCAATCCTATCTCCTCGCCGACAAGATCATCGCTGCCTGCAAGGCGACCGGCGCCGAGGCCGTTCATCCGGGCTATGGCTTCCTCTCCGAACGCACCAGCTTCGCCGAAGCGCTCGCTGCCGAGGGCATCGCCTTTATCGGCCCGCCGGTGAACGCGATCGCGGCGATGGGCGACAAGATCGAATCCAAGAAGCTGGCCAAGGCCGCCGGGGTCAATGTCGTCCCCGGCTTCGTCGGCGAAATCGCGGATACCGAGCATGCCGTCCGCATCGCGGGCGAAATCGGCTATCCGGTGATGATGAAGGCTTCGGCCGGCGGCGGCGGCAAGGGCATGCGCCTCGCTTACTCCGAACAGGACGTCCGCGAAGGCTTCGAAGCGACTAAGCGCGAAGGGCTCGCCAGCTTCGGCGACGACCGCGTGTTCATCGAGAAATTCATCGAGGACCCGCGCCACATCGAGATCCAGATCCTCGGCGACCAGCACGGCACCATCCTGTATCTCAACGAGCGCGAATGCAGCATTCAGCGCCGCCACCAAAAGGTGGTCGAGGAAGCCCCCTCGCCGTTCGTCACGCCCAAGATGCGCAAGGCGATGGGCGAGCAATGCGTCGCGCTCGCCCGCGCGGTCGGCTATTACAGCGCCGGCACGGTTGAGCTGATCGTCTCGGGCAAGGACCCGACGGGCGAGAGTTTCTACTTTCTCGAAATGAACACCCGGCTCCAGGTCGAGCATCCGGTGACCGAGGCGATCACCGGCATCGACCTGGTCGAGCAGATGATCCGCGTCGCGGCCGGCGAGAAGCTGCCCTTCACGCAGGACGACATCGGTATCGACGGCTGGTCGATCGAAAACCGCGTCTATGCCGAAGACCCTTATCGCGGCTTCCTCCCCTCGACCGGGCGGTTGGCGCATTACCGGCCGCCGGTGCCGGGCTGGACCGACGATGGCCAGGCCAACGGCCGCCGCGGCCTCGACGGCGTGCGCGTCGACGACGGCGTGTTCGAGGGCGGCGAAGTGTCGATGTTCTACGACCCCATGATCGCCAAGCTCGTCACCTGGGCCCCGACCCGCGACGAAGCCGCCGACAAGCAGGTCGAGGCACTCGACGCCTTCCGCATCGAAGGGCTCGGCCATAATGTCGATTTTCTGTCGGCGATCATGCAGCACCCGCGATTCCGGTCGGGCGAGCTCACCACTGGCTTCATCGCCGAGGAATATCCCGAAGGCTTTACCGGCGCGCCATTGGACGACGCGCTGACCGCTGACCTCAGCGCGCTCGCCGCCTTCATCGGCACGGTGCACGAAAGCCGGGCGCTGCTGATCGACCAGCAGTTGGGCGGCCCGTCGCCCGCCGCGCGCGAGCATGTGGTGCGACTGGACGGCGGGGCGGAGCATCACGTTCGATTCACCCTCGACAAGGTGGTGGTGGACGGCGGCGAGCCGCTTGCCTTCGAAGCCGATTATGCGCCGGGCCAGCGCCTGCTTCGGGCCCGCATCGGCCATCGCAGCCGGACCGTGCTGGTCGAAAAGCAGGGCCGTGCGCTCAAGATGACGACGCGCGGCGGCAGCCATCGGGCGACGGTGATGACGCCCAGGGTCGCCGAGCTTGCCCGCCACATGATCGAAAAGATCCCGCCCGACCTGTCGCGCTTCCTCCTCGCGCCGATGCCCGGCCTCGTCACCCGCCTCGACGTCGCGGTCGGCGACAAGGTCGAGGCCGGGCAGCCGATCGCGGTGATGGAAGCGATGAAGATGGAGAACATCCTCCGCGCCGAGAAGAGCGCTACGGTCAAGGCGACGCCGGTCGACGCGGGGACAAGCGTCGCGGTGGATCAGGTCATCGTCGAATTCGAATAAGCGTCAGGCGCTCGTCCCGCCGTCGATCGTCACGCACGCGCCGTTGACGCCGCTTGCCTGCGGGTGAAGCAATTGCATGATCGCGTGGGTGACCTCGTCTACGGTAATCAGCCGGCCGTTGCCGTTGGTCCGTGCGAGCAGCGCGCGCGCTTCCTCGACGCTCTTGCCGGTCGCGCCGGCGATGCGGGCGGCGCTGTCGTCGACCATCGGGGTGTCGACAAAGCTCGGACAGATCGCGTTGACGGTGAGGCCGGTGCGGGCGAATTCCAGCGCCAGGCTGCGGGTGAGCCCGACCGCGCCATGCTTGGACGCGACATAAGGCGCCGCCATCGCGCCGCCCTTCAGCCCGGCGACCGAAGCGACGATCACCAGCCGTTTGCTGGCCGCCTGAAGATCGGGAAGCGCGAGCTGTGCGCCGTCGAACAACGCAGTCAGATTGGTGGCGATGATCGCGTTCCAGCTTTCGCGGCTGGTGCGCAGAAAAGGACGGCTGTCGCCGATGCCGGCGTTCAGGATGACGTAGTCGAGCGGCCCGAACGCCTCGCGCGCTTCGGCAAAGGCGCGGGCCTGTGCTTCCGGGTCGGTGACATCGCACACGATAGCCCGCCCGCCGGTTTCGGCCGCGACGGCCTCGAGCGGCTCACGGCGGCGGCCGAGCAGCGAGACGTGGGCGCCGGCGGCGGCAAGGGCGCGGGCGGCGCCGGCGCCGATGCCGGTTCCGCCGCCGGTGATGAGGGCATGCTTGCCAGTTGCGAAGGTCATGGGCCTCACCCTAGCCGGGGCGCGGGCAAAGGAAAGGGCGGCCCGGTTTCCCGAGCCGCCCCTTCTTTGCGTGGCCGTGGGCCTTACTTGACGCCGATGACGTCGGCCGGCGCCGCCGGGTCGCCCGCGACGGTGCCGCCGCTGCGGACCGCGCCGGCCAGCAGCAGGCCCGCGAGGTGCGGGGTCGCCATGCTGGTGCCGCTGATGGTGTTGTAGCCACCGTTCAGCCAGGTCGACTTGATGGAAACGCCGGGCTCGGCATAATCGATCGGCGGATTGCCGAAGTTCGAGAAGCTCGCCCATTTGTCACCGATGGCGAAAGCCGACACGGTGAAGATGTTCGCGCCGTTGGCGCGGCCCGGCGAGCTGTTGTTGGCATTGGTGCTTTCATTGCCCGCGGCGAGCGCGAAACGAACGCCGCCGGCCGAAGCGTTGATAACCGCCTGGTCAAGCGCGGTCGACACACCGCCGCCGAGGCTCATGTTGGCGACGTCGCCGGCGCGGCCGTTCGCGGCGACGTAATCGACGCCGGCAATTACGCCCGAATTGCTGCCCGAGCCGCGACGATCGAGCACGCGGACCGCGACCACCGGAGCGCCAGCGGCAACCCCGACCACGCCCGAGCCGTTGGCGCGCGCCGCGATGGTGCCGGCGACGTGGGTGCCGTGGCCGTTCTGGTCGAGTGGCGAGCTGTCGCGCAAGAAGCTGCGCGAGCGCGAGGTGTCGAAGTTGAGGTCGGCGTGCGGCGCGATGCCGGTGTCGATCACCCAGGCGGTGTTGCTGCCGGTGTAGGCCGCGCCGCCGCCGACGCGGGCGATGCCCCACGGGGTTTCCTCGGCCATGGTGCCGACTTCGGGTTTGCCCTGCGCTTCGATCGGACCGGCGGTGACGACCTGGTCCTGCTCGCAATATTCGATGTTCGGGTTGTTCTTCTGCATGTTCTCGACGGCCTGCGCCGGAAGCTCTGCAGCAAAGCCGCGAATCGCGACCGAATACACATGGGTCACCCGAGCGCCGACGCTTTGCGCCGCGCGATTGGCTTCGGCCTGGGCCTGGCCACGGTTCACTTCGCGGGCCTTGAACACGCAGATATAGCTGTTCTGGATCTTCTCGCCGCGCTGCTGCGCAGCAGCCGGAGTGGCCGCCAGCGCTACCGCCATCGCCGCCGCGCCAGTCATCAGAAATGCTCGCATATCTTCCCCTCGATCATTCCCCGGAAACCCCCATCGGTGCCGGTATGGTGAACGAAAGCTGACCGATGATTCGCCCGCTGTAAAGAAGAAAAATCGCGCTAAATCAACGAGTTAAACAGGGCTTGGCAGGTATGAGTCGTGGCATTCGCGCCGGTGAGCCGGCAGCGGAGCGCGACGGTCCGGATGCGCAGGGTCGCGGCTAGCCGGGCAAGCCTCCCGTCAGGCCGGGAACGGCGGGCGAGGGGGCCGGCTGGACCGGCACCTCGTTGCGCCGGTGGCGCACGATCCGAGGTGTGATCACGATATACAGCTCGGTCTTGGCCCGCGTGCTGCGCTCGTTGCGGAACACGGTGCCGAGAATCGGGATGTCGCCAAGGATCGGCAGGCGGCCCTTGGTCCTGAGATTGTTTTCCTGCGTCAGGCCGCCGATCACGAAGGTCTCGCCGTCGCGCACGCTGGCGCTGGTCTCGGCTTCGCGCTGGCTGATCGTCGGATAGCCCTGGCTGTAGCCGGTAACCGACGACACCACGCCATAGATCTGGCTGGTGACGAAGCCGTCGGTCGACACCCGCGGCGCGATCTGCAGGGTCACGCCGACGTTGACGTATTGGACCTGCTGGCTGACCCCGTTGACACCTGACAGGGTGATCGAGGTTAGGATCGGCAGCGCGTCGCCGGTGATGATCTTGGCGGTCGAACCGGATTGCGCGGCGATTCGCGGGCGCGACACGATCCGCCCTTCGCCGCGCTGGACCTGCGCGTAGATCGCCGCCTGCAGCACGCCCGACTTGAACGGGGTCAGCGGATCGTTGCCAAAGGTCGTATTGGCGCCAAGCGTGATCTGCCCGGACGCGATCTGGCCGTCGCGATTGGCGAGGTCGAGCCCGAGGTTCTTGACGCCCTGCTCGGTCAGCTCGACGAACTGGGTTTCGAGGATGACGCTGTCGACCGGCACGTCGATGGCGTTGATCTGCGCCTTGACCCGGGCGATCCGCTCGGGCGTCCCGGTGATCCAGATGGCATTGAGGCGCCGGTCGATGGCCAGCCCGCGGCCGGGGAAGCTCTGGCCCAGCGGCTGCTGGTTCTGCGGCTGTTGCTGCTGTTGCTGCTGATACTGATATTGCGTCGAGCTGTTGGCGATCGACCCGAAACCGGGTTCCCGCCGGATGAAGACGTTGTTGGGCTGGATCGTCTCGCCTTCGACCAGCAGGCCGATGACCTCGCTGACGTCGGCATATTTCAAGGGCACCAGCTCGTAGCTGTCGCCATCGACTCCGGGCTCGACATAAGCGGGCAACTCGCTGGCGGGAGCGACCGCTTCGCCGCCGGAGCCGATCGGACGGGCACCGATCGCCTCGTCGCCCGACAGGCGCTGGACGATGACCTGAAGCGTGCGGTCGCCCGCCGGCTGGACGCTGACCTGCGCCGGAGCGGCGGTATCGAATCGCCACAGAAGGCCGCTGTCGGTGGTCTCGAACGTGCTCGACCGGACCAGCCCGCGATAGCTTCCCTGCGGCGGGACCCGCGGCGCGCGCAGGGTCGAACGCAGCAGCAGTTCGGGCCGGGTCGGATTGTTGTTGAGCGCCGCGCTTTGCGGCTCGGCGGGGGAGAAGCGAACCAGAAAGGCCGCGCGATTCTCGTCGAGGGTGACGGTTTTCACTTCCTCGACCACCGACGGCACGGTTTGCGCGACAAGGCTCGTCGGCGAACCGAGCAAAAAAAGCAGGCCAAGGCGCGCCGAAGCGCGTCGGAAGGTGATCAGTTCGGCTCTCCCCCGTCCGCTCACCCCCCGGTGTCGGACCAGAAAAATCGTTGAAGCGCGGCAGCTTACGGACAGATCAGTCTCTTGCAAGAACTTATTGTCGCCGATTTGCAACGCCCTGTCGCTAAGCTGCACGGCTTTGCCAAGCCGGGGGCGCTGTGCCACTTGGTCCGCGAAACCCAGCCATTCGCGAGACCTGTTCGATGAAGACCCGTGCCGCAGTCGCCTTTGCCCCCAAGCAGCCGCTTGAGATCGTCGAGCTGGATCTGGAAGGCCCGAAGCCCGGCGAAGTGCTGGTCGAGATCATGGCCACCGGCATCTGCCACACCGACGCCTACACGCTCGACGGGCTCGACAGCGAAGGCATCTTCCCTTCGGTGCTGGGTCACGAAGGCGCCGGTATCGTCCGCGAAGTGGGGGCCGGTGTCACGTCGGTGAAGCCGGGCGACCACGTCATCCCGCTCTACACCCCCGAATGCCGCCAGTGTAAGTCATGCCTGTCCGGCAAGACCAACCTGTGCACAGCGATCCGCGCGACGCAGGGCAAGGGGCTGATGCCTGACGGCACGACGCGGTTCAGCTACAAGGGCGAACCGATCTTTCATTACATGGGCTGCTCGACCTTTTCGAACTTCACCGTGCTGCCGGAAATCGCGGTGGCAAAGATCCGCGAGGACGCGCCGTTCCAGACCAGCTGCTACATCGGCTGCGGGGTCACCACCGGCGTCGGCGCGGTGGTCAACACCGCCAAGGTCCAGGTCGGCGACAATGTCGTGGTGTTCGGGCTTGGCGGCATCGGCCTTAACGTGGTGCAGGGCGCGCGGCTTGCGGGCGCGAACAGGATCATCGGTGTCGACCTGAACCCGGACCGCGAGGCTTGGGGCCGCCAGTTCGGCATGACCGACTTCCTCAACACGCGTGGCATGAGCCGTGAGGAGACCGTTGCCAGGATCGTCGAGATGACCGACGGCGGCGCGGACTATACCTTCGACTGCACCGGCAACACCGAGGTGATGCGCACCGCGCTTGAAGCCTGCCATCGCGGCTGGGGTACGTCGATCGTTATCGGCGTCGCCGAAGCCGGCAAGGAAATCGCCACCCGGCCATTCCAGCTTGTCACTGGCCGCAACTGGCGCGGGACCGCGTTCGGCGGGGCCAAGGGCCGGACCGACGTGCCCAAGATTGTCGACTGGTACATGGACGGCAAGATCGCGATCGACCCGATGATCACCCACGTGCTGAGCCTTGATGAAATCAACAAGGGTTTTGACCTGATGCACCGGGGCGAAAGCATCCGGGCCGTGGTCGTCTACTAGGGAGAAGAAGCCATGTATTCGCACATGATGGTCGGCTCGAACGACCTCGAACGCTCGAAGAAATTCTACGATGGCCTGTTCGAAAAGCCGGCGCGCAGCGACGACAAGGGCCGCCTGCTGTACGGCCGCAAGGGCGCGCTGTTCATGGTCTCGCCGCCGATCGACGGCGCTGCGGCGACGCACGGCAACGGCTCCACCATCGGCTTTTCGTTCGATACACCGGAAGAGGTCGATGCCTGGCACGTGCGCGGCGTCGAAGCCGGCGGCACGTCGATCGAAGATCCGCCCGGAATCCGCTCCAATGCGCTCGGCAAGCTCTACCTCGCCTACCTGCGCGATCCGGACGGCAACAAACTGTGCGCCGTTCACCGGCCGGCGCAATAAGATGGCGCTGAAGGTCGTGAGCGAGGCGCTGAGCCACGGGGGGCGGCAGCTGGTGCTGTCCCACGACAGCGCGGCCACCGCCACGCCCATGACCTTTTCGCTGTTCCTGCCGCCACAGGCCGAGCAGGGGCGGGTGCCGCTGGTCACCTATCTGTCGGGCCTGACCTGCACCCACGCCAATGTCACCGACAAGGGCGAATATCGCCGCTCCTGCGCCGAACTCGGCCTCGCCTTCCTCGCCCCGGACACCTCGCCACGGGGCGAGGGGGTGGCGGACGCCGACGGGTGGGACATCGGGCTCGGCGCGGGCTTCTATGTCGATGCGACCGAGACGCCGTGGTCGGCCAACTACCGGATGTGGAGCTATGTCACCGACGAGCTTCCCACGCTGGTCGAGGCGGAATTCCCGATGCTCGACATGGGCGCCCAGGCGATTACCGGGCACAGCATGGGCGGGCATGGCGCGCTGACCGTGGCGCTGCGTCACCCCGACCGCTTCCGCAGCGTCTCGGCCTTTGCCCCGATCGTCGCACCGAGCCAAGTGCCGTGGGGCGAGAAGGCGTTCACCGCCTATCTTGGCGCCGACCGCGACGCATGGCGCGCGCACGATGCGGTGGCACTGATCGAAAGCGGGGCGAGGCTACCTGCGCTGAAGGTCGATGTCGGCGGCGCCGACAGCTTCCTCGAGCGCGAACTGAAGCCCGAACTGCTCGAGCAAGCCTGCATCGCCGCCGGCCAGCCGCTCGAACTGGCGATCCGGCCCGGCTACGATCACAGCTACCATTTCGTTTCGACCTTCCTGCCCGACCACCTGGCCTGGCACGCGGAGCGGCTCCGCTAGGCGCTCAGGGCGCCCAGTGAATGTCGATCGGCTGCTCGGCCTCGGCCAGCACGCGGCCGATCGGAAGCTTGCTCGATTGCCCGTCGGCGATCGCCTGCTCGAGCAACGCCTTCTTCTCCTCGCCGGTAATGGTGATGATCAGCGTCCTCGCCGAGAGCAATGCCGCGCGGGTCAGCGTGACGCGCGCCACCGGCATGTCGGCGGGCATCGGATCGGGCCGCACGCCCACCGCACGCCGGGCCTTGGGAGCGTCCAGCGCATTCTGCATGTCGGGCCCGGTGAAGATCGACGCGGTATGCCCGTCGCCGCCCATGCCGAGCCAGACGAGATCGGGCGGCCAGGGCAGGTCCTGAAGCCGCGCGTCGGCGATATTGCCCGCCGCCGCGACATCGGCATTCTCGCCGCCGATCGGAATGACCCGGGCGCCCGCCCGCATGAAGCTTTGCGCCAACAGCCGCGCGTTGCTGCGCTCGTCGCTGACCTCGACCAATCGCTCATCGGTAGGGACGATGGTCACCTTCTTCCACGCCAGCTTTTGGGCAGCGAGTTTCTGGAACACGGGCAGCGGCGTCTTGCCGCCCGGCAGCGCGAGCAAGGAAGCGTCGCGCGCGTCGATCGCGCTTTCGATGATGAAGCCGACATCGCCCGCGACGGCATCGGCCATCTCGTCGACGCTGTCATATTCCCACCATTCGGCTTCGATCATCGGGGCAATCCTTCTCAAGTCCAATCAGGCGTGCGCCTTCGTCTCCTCGCCGGGCGGGGTCAAGGCCGTGCGGATGAGGATTGCGTCAATCGCGGCGGAGCGGGAGGCAGGGGGTGGCGGGGCCAAGGCTGCTGCACGCCGCCTCGGCCTCGGCGCGGCTGGCATAGGTGCCGACCAGCAGGCGCGTCACCCGGCCGGCGGGGAGGTAGATCGGTTCCTTGCCGCCGACCCGGCTGGCAACCTTGGCGAACAACGCTTGCGGCGCGCCGGGCCGGGCAAAGGCGCCGAGCTGGATCACCCAGCCGCCGCTGGTGCCGCTGGCTTTGGCTTGCGGCGCAACCGGCTTCGCCGCGAGCAGCGCAGGGGGCGCTGGCTTGGCAGCGGTGGGAACCGGCGCCGGTTCGACGGCCGCCAGCCGCGGCTCTTCCGCCAGCCGGTCGGGCGCCGCTTCCGCCAGCGCGACCGTCGAGGTCGAGCGGACCTTGTGCTGCCCGGCGCCGCCCCAGTCGCTCCAGTCGCCCGCGACCTTGTCGTAATTGCCGGTGGGATCGTAGAGCGCGCCGCCGTTCAGTCCCAGCTCTTCCGAGCTTGCCATGCCCATCGCCTGAAGCAGCCGGAAGCCCGCGACATAAGCGTCGCGCCGCGCCGCGATCAGCTCGACCCGGCTGCCGAGCAATTCCTGCTCGGCGTTCAGCACTTCGATCACCGTGCGCGACCCGACGCTGCGTTCGGCCCGCGTGCCGCGCAGGGCCAGCTCGTTGGCGCTCACCGCATCCCGATTGGAGCCGATGGCCTTCAGCGCCGCCTGATAGGTGACAAAGGCGGAACGGGCGTTGGCGACCACCAGGCGCTCGGTCGCGACCGTCTGTTCGAGCAACTGGCCTTCCGCCGCCCGCGCCTGGCGGATGCGCGCGGCGGGCGCGCCGCCCTGGTAAAGGGGAATGCGGGTGGTGAGGCCGACACTGGTCTGCACGCCCGAGCGCGGCACGCCGATGCCCGGCTCGTCCCCCACATAATTGATATAATCGCCGCCCACCGTCCCCGACAGTGTGGGCAGCCGGTCGGCAAAGGTCCCTTTGACGTCCATCCCCGCCGCCCGCGCCTGCTGCAGTGCGGCCGTCAGGCGCGGGTTGCGGGCGATGGCGATGCGGGTCGCCTCGGTCGCGGTGGCGGGCAGCGGCGGAAGCGGGGGCGGGGAGGCAAGGGTCTCCGGCCGCTTGCCGACCACCCGAAGAAAGCTTTCCTCGCTGACCGACAGCCGCGATTGGGCGAGGGCGAGCTGCGCTTTGGCGCTGCTCAACCGCGCGTCGGACTGGGCGATATCGGTGCGGGTGAGGTCACCGGCCTCGTAGAGCTGCTTTGTCGCGCGCAGATTTTCGGTCAGCACCCGGACCTGGTTCTGATTGAGGTCGAGCACCGCGCGGTCGCGCAGCACATCCATATAAACTTCGACCGCTTCGGCGAAGACATCGCCCTCGACCGCGCGCAGGGCAGCGCGCCCGGCCTCGACCCGCGCCTTGGCGGCGTCCATCGCGTTGCGGATCCGGCCGCCGGCGAACAGCGGCAGATTGACGTCGAGCCCGCCCGATAGGATCGGTCCCTTGGAGCGATTGGTCAGCAACACGCCCGAGCGGGTCAGGTCGCGATTGACCCCGACCTGCGCCGCAATCTGCGGCCGGCCTTGTGCATTGGCAAGCGCCACCGCAGCGTCCGAGCCCTTGAGTGCCTCTCGCTGAGCATTGAGCGTGGGGCTGGTGCCATAGGTTGCGACCAGCGCGTCCCGAAGCGTGTCAGCCGCGGTGGCCATCGGCACCAGCGCCGCGGCCAGCGCCGCACCGGCCAGCAGCTTTAAGGACCGACCGCTACTGCCTAACGCCGTCGCAGCCCCCACCGCTTCGCTCCCCAATGCTATCCCGTTCTGCAGCGTGAACCGGACTGACGGCAAGGGCAAGTAAGGTTAACGCGATTAACCACGCAGGTGATGAATTATTTGTGGATCAATGCTCCCGCCCAGCGCGGCGCAGGGCCGCGGTGATGGGCTCCAGCATATATTGCAGCGCGGTGCGGCGGCGGACCGGGATTTCGATCGTAACCGGCATGCCGGCGCGAAGCTCGAAGTCATCGCCGCGCACCTGCTTCAACAGCGCGAGCTGGTCGGGCTTCACGTCGATCGCGGCGGTGAAATAGCTTTCACCCGTTTTTTCGTCGGTGAAGCTGTCGGCCGACACGCGCGTCACCGTGCCTTCGAGCGGCGGAAGCGAGCGTTCGTGAAGCGAATCGAAGCGGACGAAGGCGGTCTGGCCCGGCATCACGTCGTCGCCGTCGTTGACCGTGAGGCGGCCCTCGACATGAAGCGCCGCGCGGTCGGGAACCACGTCCATCAGCCGCTGCCCGGCCCCGATCACCCCGCCTGGGGTGAAGACTTCGAGCCCGACCACGGTGCCGGTCGCCGGGCTGCGGATTTCGGTTCGGGCCAGCTGGTCGCGGGCGGCAGCGAGCTTGGGCACCACTTCGTTGAGAGCGGATTCGACATCGCGCAGCTCGGTCGCGCTGCGGGCGAGATAGTCGCTCTGCGCTTCGAGGCTTTGCAGCCGGGTTTCGCCCGCCTGGTCGCGGCTTTGGGCGACGGTGGCGCTGGACTGGCCGCGCTGACCGATCAATTCGGCCCGGGCGCGCTCCAGCGCACGGATACGGCTTTGCGAAACGAAGCCTTCCTCGGCCACTCCGCGCAGGCTTTCGAGCTCCTGGTCGAGCGAGCGGATCTGCTGCTCCAGCGCCGCGACCTGCTCGCTGTAGCCGCGGCCGAGGTTGCCGGCGCCCGACCGGCGCTGGGCCAGGGCCCCACGCTGGGCCTGCAGAACGGCGAGGCGGGTGCGCAGCTGAACGCCTTGCACCTGCATCGCCCGGGCGATCTCGGCGCGGTCCTGCGGATCGGTCATGGACGCAAATTCGGCAGGCATGACGATGTTTGGGCGGCCAAGCTGCTCGGACTGAAGCCGCGCGCGCTGGGCCAGCAAGGTGATCGCCTGCGAGGCAAGGGCGCGTTCCTGGGCACGAACGTCGGCAGCCGCGAGCGTCAGCAGGATCTGGCCCCGCTGCACCTTCTGGCCTTCGCGCACATGGATCGCGCCGACCACGCCGCCATCGCGGTGCTGAACCGCCTGGCGCTGGCCGTCGATCACCAGTTTGCCCGGCGCCATCGCCGCCGCATCGAGCCGTGCCACGGCGGCCCAGCCGATCAGCACCACGAAGAACAGGAACGCGATGATGTAGCCGATCCGCATGTCGGAACCGGGGTCGTCCACTCCCTTGGGCGCCTGACCGCCGCCACCTCTGCCGAAGCCGCCGAAGGAAGCGGGAAGGGCGGTGGCCTTGAGATCGAGATTCATGGCGGTCACTTAGGCAACTCCGGGCTGCGGCGTCGGCGCACTGACGGTTTTCTGGGCGTTGATCTTGCGCAGGATCTCATCGCGCGGGCCGTAGGCCGCGACACGGCCTTCCTGGATGATCAGCAACCCATCGACGATCGGCATCATGCTCATCCGGTGCGCGACCAGCAGAACGGTGGTGCCGCGCGCCTTGGCCTGATGCAGGCATTGCAGCAATTCCTGATCGCCGTCGGCATCGAGATTGGAATTGGGCTCGTCGAGGATCAGGATCGAGGGGCCACGGAACAGCGCCCGGGCAAGCGCAACGCGTTGCATCTGCCCCGCCGACAGGCCGCGGCCACCCGGGCCGAGCTGCTGGTCGTAGCCGCCCGGCAGACGCTGGATCAGTTCATGCGCGCCGGCAATCTGCGCGGCGGCAATGGCATCGGTATCGATCTGTCCGGGGTCTTCGCCCATCCGGTTGCGGAAGCGGGCGATGTTTTCCTTGATCGACCCTCTGAACAGCGCCGATTCCTGCGGCATGTAACCGACATGCTCGGCCAGGCGCTGGGGGTCCCAGTTGCGCTGATCGGCGCCGTCGAAGCGGATCACACCGTGATTGGGAATGGTCGCGCCGGCGAGCGTGCGTACGAGGGTCGACTTGCCCGCGCCGCTCGGGCCGACGATGGCGATGACCTGACCCGGCTGGACCGAGAAGTTGATGTTCTGAAGGATTGGCTGCCCGTCGTCCGACACGACGTGCAGGCCTTCAACTTCGATCCGGCCCTGCGGCCGCGGAAGCTGGGTCAGCGCGATGTCGGGCGGCGATTGGTCGAGCAGGTCGTTGAGCGAGGTCCACGCGCCGCGCGCCTGGATGATGCTCCGCCAGTTGCCGACCATCTGATCGATCGGGGCGAGCGCACGGCCGACGATGAACATCGACGCGAAGATCGCGCCGGGGCTGATCTTGCCGTCGATCGCCAGCAAGGCACCGACACCGAGCGCCAGCGATTGCAGGAATTGGCGGACGAATTTGGAGGTGGCGGTGACGCCGCTCGACGCAAGGCTGGCTTCGGTCTGCAGCCGCATCATCTGCGCGCGCTGCGCAAGATGCCCGCTGACCATCGCGTCGCGCATGCCGAGCGCGCGGACCACGTCGCCCGCCGCGACCATGGTCTCGAAGTCGGAATAAGCGAGGCCGGCGGCCTGGTTGGCTTCCTGAAGGCGGGCGCGGGTGACGTTTTCGTTACGGACCGCCAGCAGCACCACCAGCACGGCGCCGACCACGCACAGCACCCCGATCCACGGATGCAGCAGAAACGCGATCAGGATGTAGACCGGCACCCACGGCGCATCGAGCACGGCCAGGATCGCTGGCCCGGTCATCGCCTGACGCAGGGTGTCGAACTCCCGCATCGCCTGCAACGCGCCGCGCTGCCCCCGCTGGCTTGGCCGGCCGAGGGTCGATTCAAGGATCGTGTGGGCAAGCTGCGCGTCGAGCCGAACACCGGCCCGCACCAGCAGGCGCGAGCGCAGGGTGTCGAGCGCGGCCATGGTGACCAGGCCGACCAGCAGCACCAATGTCAGCATGTAGAGCGTGGTGTGCCCGCGCGTCGGCACCACCCGCTCGTAGACCTGCAGCATGTAGAGCATCGGCACGATGAAGAGCAGGTTGACCAGCGCGCTGAAAACGATGGCCGTGGTGAAGTGCCGCCGGCAGGCTTGCAGCGCGCTCCTGATCGTGTCGTTCATTCCCATTCCTAACCCTTTGGAACAGCGAGGCGTTTTTTTCCAACGCTTTCCTCGCCGCCAACCCACGCCCGATCGCTTTTCGGCGGGGATGGTTAATAGGAGCTTAGCTTCGCGACCCAAACCTAAATGTGGTTCGGAGGTGATCGAAGCCAAGAGGTGTCCCGCCCGCCACAGCGCGAGCTTGGCGCTGCAACGCAAAGACGCTCCCGTCCCGGTCGGACGAGAGCGTCAGTGCTTGCTGGAAGTGATCTCAGACGAAGATGAAGTCGCCCGAATCCAGCGGCCCGTGGTTCTGGACCAGGGCGATCAGCTCGTCCCGGCTGTCGATCTGCCCGTTGCCGTTGGTGTCGTGATAGATGCCGGTGCCCGACGCGCCCTGCAGGTTGTGGATCCAGCCCTGCAGATACTCGGCCGCGCTGCCCTTCAACTGCACCTTGTCGCCGGTGTCGAAGTCGGTGATCCGCGCATAGTCGTTGGATCCCGAGCTCTTGCTGTTGCCGTCATCGTAGAACCGGCCGCGGCTGTCGCCGAGCACGAAGACGTCGTTGCCGGCCCCGCCGGTCAGGACGTCGATCGTGCCCTTGCCGAGGCTCTTGCCCGTTAATCCGACGCCGACCAGCACATCCGCGCCGCCGCCACCGATCAGCACGTCGTTGCGGGTCGTCCCCTCAACGAGGGAGGTGCCCAACGTGACGGCGAGCACGCTCGACATCTGGCCGATGTTGCCCGCGGCGTCCTGCACCTGCGCGGTGTATTTGAAGGTCCCCGAAGTGACCGCGTCGTTGAACGACCAGCTGCCGTTCGAGACGAGCGCGGTGCCGACCTTCACGCCGTCGCGGAACACGACCACCGTTTCGTCGGCGGCGAGCGTGCCCGTGATATTGCCGGTCACCAGCGTGCTTCCGCTCGACGAGGCGGACAAGGAGGCGGTCTTGAGGCCGGTGCTGCTCGAGAGATCGGCGGCGACCACGACGACCGCCTGGTTCGGCGCAACGGTGTCGATCACCAGCGAGAAGCTGCCGGACGCCGCGCCGGCCTGGCCGAGCGAGTCCACTACCTTGACGACATAATCATGCTTGCCATCGCTCGCACCGGGATCGGTGAAGCTCCAGCTGGTATTGGTGGCTGCGGCCTGCCCGATCAGCTCGCCATCGCGATAGACCGCCAGCTTCTGCCCCGACAGCAGCGCCGCCGACAGCTGGCCCGACAGGGTCGGGGTGCCATCGTTGATAACCGCCCCATTGTCGACGGTCGCCGCCGTGCCGGTATCGTCGAGCGCCGAGGTGATCAGCGCGGTTTGGGTCGGCGGTCCGGCAGGAGCCGGGGGCGGGGTCGGCGCGGGCGGCGTGGAGGGCGCCGATCCGCTGAAGTCGAGGTAAGTATAACCCGAGCCGGCGAAACCAACATAGACCAGACCGAACTTGTCCATGTCGCCCGAAATCGTCTTGATGTGATCAAGGCTGTTCATCGGCCGCTCGCCGATCTTGGTCCAGTTCACCCCGTTGTCGGCCGAATAGAAGATGCCGTTGTTGCCGTTCACTTGGCCGACGATGTAGATCGTGGCCGGTCCGCCGGCCTTTTCCGGCGCGCCATAGCCGAATGAGGCGGCGTTGACGCCGGGGACGGCCTTCCACGTTGCGCCCCCATCGGTGGAGTGCATGAGCCCGGTGTAATAGGGATTGCTCGGATCGTTCCCGAGCGCTCCCGAGGTGAAATAGAGTGCGCCCGCCTGGCCCGGAACCGCTTCGATTTTCGCGTTCCAGTAGGACCAGTCTGCGACCTGCCCGCTGAAGACTTTACTCCAGCTCACGCCGCCGTCGGTGGTACGATAGACGCCGGTATTGGAGTCGTAGAGATAGAAGGTGTTCGGCGCTTCGCGGTCGGCGGTTATCGACGTCCGGTTAAGATAATAGAAGGCGTGAACCATGTTCCAGTCGGTGATCCCCGCGATGGAGACGTTCGACCAGGTCTTGCCGCCATCGAGCGTGTAGGCAGGAGGCTGATTGCCGGCCGCGACCCAGATAAAGTTGGTCGTGGTGCTGGCAGCGATGCTTCCGCCGACAGTCGACGTTGCCCAGCTCGGCAGTCCGGCGAACTTGTTCCAAGTCTTGCCGCCGTCGACCGAGTAACCGCTATTTTCCGTGCCCCAATAGTCCGACACACCGACCATGAAGCTCGAGTTCGACGACGCGTAATCCACCGACCAGCCCATCGAGAACGCGCCGCCGGAGTAATTCGTGGCATATTGATCGACATCGGGCATGGACACGAACGCGCGGTCCCAGGACGCGAAGAGCGGGTCCGCGCCGACCGCACCGATGATATCGTTGGCGACGAGCTGCTCGATCCCTCTGCTTTGGGAATTCCAGACGACCGGGGTGTTCCAATCAAGATTGCTGGGAAGCTGGGTGTTCCACACCCCGACACCGGCCGACTGCCACAATTTGCCCGGCGTGGTCGGATCGAACATGAACCCGCCAGTGGACATGTAGTAACCGCTATTCTCGAGCCAAGGCACATCATTGCTGGATTCGAGCCCCTTGCCCCAGTTCCAGCCGTTGCCCCAATCGGCGCCCGCCGTCTTGCTCTCGATCAGATTGCCACCATCGTCACTGACCACAAGATGCGACGAGTTGAATGGGTCAACCGCTATGCCGTGAGCGCTGCTGGCGAGAAGTTTCGTCCACGCGCCGTTGGCAAATTTCCACAGGGCTTTATCGCTATTGCCGGTCGCATAATAAGTGCCGTCGGGAGCGATGGCAGCATGGCCGATATCGGCAGGGCCACCGATCGCCGACCAGGTGAACCCACCGTCCTTGCTCTGATAAACGCCGGCGCCAGCCGTGCCGACGAAGACGGTGGTCCCCTGAATGATGATCCCGGTCATGCCGGGATCGACGGTGTTCGCACCTTGCGCGACAGCGCTGATTTTCTGCCAGTTGGCGCCGCCGTCGCGGGTCACCCACAGGCCGTCCTTCTGGCTACCGACGAAGACGATGTTCGGATTGGTCGGGTCCACGGCCATCTTCTGGCCGTCCATTCGGTTGGGGCTGTTGGGATCGAAACCCGTTCCGACAAATGACGTCTTGGTCCAGGTTTTGCCCTGGTCTGTGCTCTTATACACGGACTTATCGAAGGCCATGTAGAGGACCTGCGAATTACTGGGCGCTATGCGGATTTCGTAGACGCCGGTCTTGCCGCTGTTGAGGTCGGGCATGGAGGCGGCAGTAACGAGCTGCTGCCAGGCATTTCCATTCCAGATGTATGCACCGTACGTATCGGCGCGGGCGACCATGGTGCCGTCTTTGGCGATATCCATGCCGGTCAGCCAACCACCCGCACCGATGGCCACAGGCTTCCAAGCACTATCTCCCGGGAACGTAAGTCCCATTCAACCCTCCCAGCTATTCTTGCTCTCGGCTGCACGATCAGTCGCGTAGCCGCCTTGCCGAGCGGGAAAATTGGGCCGAATTGGTTAAGATCCCGTCTCCGAAAAAGAGCGTTCGGAGCAGCTAATCGCGTGAAGACATGATCTCATCACGCGCCGGTTTTCACAATCGAATCAAAACGTTACGTCCAAACGCCCCCGCGCCGACCGGTGTCGAGTGCAAGATCGCGCTAGAAAACTCTACAGGCGTTACAGATGTAATCGTCGAAGCGTTTATTGTTGACGACAGTTTGCAGCGGAGGATCAACCCTTCATCCCTGATTAAATACTTATGGAGGCTCCGATAATTATCGCTTTGTGAAGTTGTGCGACGTCATCTGGGTTATCTGTAGTCAGTAAAATCGACGATGCATCCCGCAACCTTCTTGACTAGGCTTCTACTGCTCGCCGGTGTGCTCGCGCCTGTATCAGCCTCGGAGCCGAAGCCAGGGTCACTGGTCGCGCTATAAGCCTCTGCTGACCGGCTTTCGCGGCAGGCCGCGCCCGCCACTCCGACCGAGGCCGTGACCAGCGAAAAAGCTTCGAACGCTCGCGTGATGCTAAGCTTGCCTAGGGCCGCGCAAACGCCGGCATCATCGATCGGGCGTGCCAATACTTGAAAGACGCCGGAGTAAGACTGGACTGCGCCAAGCCATCAGCCTACCGCCTGAGGACTATGGACATTCTCGCCCTTTCATGGACGGTGCAGCCCCCGGCGGGGATGACCCAAAGCTCCCTCAACGATGCGGGAACAAGGCTCACCCAATACCTCAGCGCGCTGCTTTTCTATCTGAGGTTGCCGCAGGTCGACCAGATCTTCGTCTTTGAGAATTCCGGTTACGATTTTACCACCCTCCGCATCCTCATCGGGCAAGTATCGGGCAAGGTGACATTCGTCTCTACCAGCCCGGATTATGACCCGACGAGGGGGAAGGGGTACGGCGAATTCCGGATGTATGACGAGGGGCTGGCGTCAGTCGAGATCGAGCCTACCGCCCGTGTCTGGAAGATCACCGGCAGGCTGATCGTCAAGAACCTTTCCGAAATCATCGCCACCGCGCCCGCCTTCGATGAGCGGCCAAGCCTTTATTGCGACCTCCGCCGCGTTCCGCTCGTCCCGTCCTCAGTCTGGGGCCACTGGATGGATACGCGGCTGTTCGCCTTCAACGTGCCATTCTACGACAAGCATTTGCGAGGGCAGTTCGGCTGCAACTACACCATCGAGGAAGGCTTCTTTGACATTGCTCATCCCCTCCTGAAAAAGAATGGAGCAATGATCGTGCCGCGCTTTCGCTGCCAGCCCATCTACGAAGGGCAGTCAGGCAACACAATGAAGTCCTATCTAAGCGGGAAGCACCTTGCGGCGCATAATGCCCGCAAGATCACTAGGCGCGTAGCCCCGGCGCTCTGGCTCTAGTTACTTGGCCAGATCAGCCGTTGCATCAGCGTGCCTTTCCCGTTTCGAGGCGCAGGCGTATTTTTGAGAATGGCATTGATCACGGCGAACACGGCCAGACCTACAAACGGTGCCGAGATCAGACCGGCCAGGAACCCTAGTGCGAACATAGTAATTTCCTTAACTGTTGCCCGAAGGTGAGCCAAGGCTTCGGTCAAGACGCTTGCTGCACTATGAACAGGTTAGTTCGTGAGGCTTTGGCTATGCGGCGGGTCCGCCAGTCGCGCCCTCTAGGCCATCGCTGGCAATGCGAAAATAGCCTACCGGAAAGTATGGATTTGCCTTGGCCTTAACCCTGGTGACAGCATCCTCATGCGAATCGAATTTGCTGGAGTTGGTGGCGTGTTCCTGTTCGGGCTTTGACGGCATTTCGACTACATAGAATGGGCCTGCATCATCCGTCACATCGCCTTACATACGTCCTGTCTGCCCTAGTATGTATTCAGAAACTTAATTTCCTGCCATCAAGCGTTTTTTAGGACGCGATCGACGTCGGCTGGCGCAATATCAAACTTCGAATGTATCATTACTGCAATGTTATCTTTTTCGGGCTCAACGATGAAGCGGCGCAGTCCCTCCGGGGTGGATAGATCATGATCCCAAGGCTGGCGCACCAGCGCCACGGTCGAAGGAGCGTGACGACTGTTCTCATAGCCCATCACTTCCCGGATATAGACCCCGTACAATATATATTCTGAGAAGGTGCGCTGCTGCCCGATCGCAATCTGCCACGGTTTGCCCGTGGCTTTTTCAACGTGCCGTTGCATCCCACGCATGTCCTCACGGGACCAGCTGATTAAATGGCCGACATGACCGCGCCGTGCTGCGCTGCCCGTCTCCAACCCGAGCAGATCTTCTGCGACCCCGGTCCACCGTTCGACCATCGCATCGGTGTAGTTCACATCCAGCAGGCCGATCTTGTTGTCGATCATCAGCATTCCGGGCTGGAAAGGGCGAACAAAAGCGACATCTGAATCGATGCAGACCAAAACCTCGTGGTCGAGCGACGAGGTGGCGGCCATCTTGAGCAATTGCTGACGGATCCACCCGCGCATCGGGAGGGTGCGCCAATGCAGCCAAAAATTCTGGCGAAGCGGAAGCCGTAACTGTCGGATCCCGATGACGTCTTCGGCGGCCAGCAGGATCGTGCGCGACGAGGCAAGATGCCGGAATGCCGCCATCTCGAAGGAATCCACAATCAGGTAATGGCGAATATCCGGCGCGAACAGGTCCAGCGAGCGGACAAGTATCTCGCATCTCTCCAGATCAGGAAGAAAGGTCGGCGTGACAAAGGCGACAGACTGCAATGCAAGCTCCTGATGACGGCCCGCTGGCCTTTTCGTGACGCCGGCGGGACAGCACGGCAATGCATCGCCGCCGACGATGCCCAGATCAGACCACCAGGTCTACCCGTACCCACCCGGCACAGTTGGTGCCGACATAGGCTCGTCCGAAGCGGTCGGGGTCGCCCGCAATACAGGTAACCCCAGCCAGCATCCGACTTGGAAATCTAGTCAGCAGCTTGGGTTCGGTAGCGAACCAGTCGATGCTGACAAAAAGGCCCTTCTGTTTCTTGACTTCGCCCCAAAAAAATAGGGCTGGGCGAGATTGACCGGGTGCGGCCTTGCTGAAGCCGAACGCTGTCACGTTACGGATCGACGGGTGGAGCTGGCTCCAGGTCTTTCCATCGTCCTTCGACCAATAGAAGCGGTCGCCCGGAAAATCGGCGTGCGGTGTGTAGACGAGTTCACCGGAGCGTCCCGGTACATACTCCAGCTGGCATTGCCAGAATTGGCGGGGGTCCATGCCAAGGAGCATCATCTCCGAAGCTGGAATGTTCGGTGCGCCAATGACGCCGGTCGCCTGCCTGGTCCAGCTCCTTCCGCCGTCACGCGTCAGCCAGAGTCCCCCGAGAGGATTAGTGTATTCGTTGTCCTTAACGGTGGTGTAGACCAGAGCGAACGTTCCCGGCCTGGTCTTGTCCGCCGAAATATTCTTTCGGGCTACGTAGAATGCATTGGCGAAATTGGTGGTGGGATTGCTCCCGTCGAGTTTGATGGGCGACCAACTGCGCCCTCCGTCGAGCGTGAATACGCCCGCCGCATTGTTCGAGGGCAGAAGCACGATGTTGGTTCGTGATCCGGCCGCAATGCAGCCGCCGTTGCCCCAGCCGCTATCGGGCGCGTTGCTGAATGCCTGCCAGGTACGACCACCATCTGCAGTGTAGCCCGGCGCGCTCTTATCGCTTGGCGCAATCACTCCGACGAGGAAGTTCGGATCTTCGGGCGCAAAATCGATCGAGGAAGCGAAAGCGACGAGATCGGTGGTGTGCTTGCCACCGGCTGTAACGGGATAGCGGAAGTCGTTGCTGAACGAAGTTAGGCTATCGACCCGCCAGAAGGACTTGTCCCAGGCCGACAGGTAGGTCTTTCCGCCTGGCACGCAAAGCACTGAGGTCGTGCACAATTCCTCGATACCGGCCGACCAGTCGGTCAAAGAGCCCCGCGACCGGTCGACGTCCGCCCTGGCGACGCCAACACCTTGCGCGATCCAGGCCCTGTTCGGTTCGCGGGGGTCGAAGCGGACCTGGGCCGGAAACAGCATTGTCAGCCCGCCCATCCACCGAATTTCGCCGCCGCCCTCGGCCCACTTCCCCATGAAGGCCTTCGAAAAAGTGGCCCCATAATCTTCCGATTGCATGGTCGCGCCATAGGGCGCGATGGCGAGCAGGCGTTCCGGGCGGGCGGGATCGACTGCAACGACGAACGCTTCCTGCTCCCCCTTGCCCGACGACCAGCCGGCCCCCGGCTTGAAGCGCCATAGAAGTCCGCCGACTGTCTCTTTGGTGAATTCGCAAACGTAAATGCTGCCGTCGGCACTGGCGACGATATTGGAGCTGTAGCGGGGGCCGCCAGAAAGGCTTTCGAATTGCCCTGCGGGGCCGGTGGTAGATCGGAACAGGCCAAGACCTGTCACAAAGACATACACCGTATCTGGCGAACCTGGGTCAAACAGCACGAGATAGAGGCCGGGCGCGCCATCCTGCGCTGCGCCAGCAGCCGGCACGGCTGCGCTGCGCCAGGTAACGCCGCTATCGGCCGTGTACCAAACCCCCTCGCCCCAGGTGCCGACGATGACTGAAGACGGAATCTTCGGGTGAACATCGATTGCCGGGTTGAACAAGCGCTGCCAGCCGGTGTTCGCCAGCATCTTCACCGGCCTCAGCGCGGTTCGCCGGATCGTTCTGCCCCCGTCCGCCGACCTCCAAATGCTGCCTTGAAAGCTCGCATAGATGACATTCTTGTCGGACGGAGCCAAGCGGATGCCCGCGACGCCTAGGCCGTCGGCTTTGTCCTTGGCGTCAGGAAGCGGATCATATTCCTTCGCTTCCATGCTGTCCGTGGTGAACAGCGGCATCCAGAACTTATCGGAGCGACGCCGGACATAGGCGTTGCCGACATCGGTCCGGCAGGCAAAAAATTCGCCGTCGGCGCTGATCTCGATCCCCGTCACGAAACCGCCAGCGCCGATCGGAACTTGCGCGAGGGAAACGGCTTTAAAGCCTGCAACCGGTCCTAATTGCAGGGGCGGCTGGGCGGGCGCAGCCGGCTGCAGATCGGCCGCATTGCCGGCGGTGAGCATGCCTTCGCCGCATCCGAACGTCGCTCCCGCCCCAGCGGCTCCGATCATTCCTTTGAGGGCCGTGCGTCGATCCACAATCAGATTCCTCGTCTCTGGGGCGGCAACCGCGTGCTGCAGGCAGCTACCATGCTAGCATTCCTTTAGAACTATCGTGCCATAAGAAGAGCATAATCAGCGAAGGGGCTCGCAAAAGCGCCTTAAATGGCTCATGCGTCGGCGACGCAGCAGCAATCAGTAGGAAGGAATAGCAGGTTGAAGTGGGCGGGGTTGGCATTCATCCTCTTCACGGCCATTGCCCTGATTGGCTGGCTGAGAACCAATCCGCGTGGGGCCAAATGGGCGTGGGGTTCGCTGACCTTGCTGCCCTTCGTACTCGATCCCCTTCACCTTATCATCGCCCCCTACGCCACTCCGATGTGGTCGGGATACGTCAAGGGCTGGGAAATCAGCCTGCTCGACGCTGTCGCGTTCGGAGTCATTTTCGGCACGCGCGGGCGATGGCCGCGAATGGCGCTCCTGTGGCCGCTGCTGGCATATCTCGGTGCGGTTTTACTCGCCGTAATGCAGGCGCGTTTTCCGTCCTACGCCCTTTCCTATCCGATACAGCTCGTCCGGATGATGCTGGTGTTTCTGGCCGTTGCCCGGGTCGCCCAGCAAGAAGATGGTGAGAAAGCGCTCCTGACGGGCCTGGTCTTGGGTATCGCGGTCCAGGCGGGTTACGCCATCTCGGATCGTGCGCATGGCATTTTCCAGACCGGCGGCTCGTTAGGCCACCAAAATCTGCTTGGGTTCGTCTCGCATCTTGCGCTCATGCCCTTGTGCGGCATGTTTCTTGCCGGCCGTTGGCCTGTTCGCGCCGCCCTCGGCATCGCCTGCGGCCTAGTCGTCGTTATTTTGACCGGTTCGCGAGCCACGATCCTACTCGGCGGCACGGGAGTGATCCTGACCTTGCTGCTGTCAATAACCTTGCGTTTCAGCGGCCAAAAGATCGCCTATGCCGTGGGCGGTCTGTTTCTCCTGGCCGCCAGTGTACCTCTTGCATATTCCACCATCGAGCGGCGTACGTCGGGTCAAATCGGCGGCGTGATGGCCAAGGACGAACAACGTGTCGCCTTCGAGAAAGCGGCACACATGATGATAAGGGAGCACCCGTTGGGGATTGGACCCAACCATTATGTCTTTGTCTCAATTACCGAGGGCTATGCCGAGCGAGGCGGCGTCAACTGGTCGTCCGCTAACCGTTCGGCGCATGTCCACCAATCTTACCTGCTGGTCACCGCGGAAACGGGTTACCTGGGGCTGCTGACCCTTATTGCCCTTCTCGCAAGTGCCTTATGGTATGCATTCAGCACCGCTTTTCGCTTTCGCAAAAACCCGGAAGCAGATGTCTTAATCGGCCTTGGCTGTGGATTGGTTGCGATCTGCCTCCATGCGCTCGTGGAATGGATGTTCGCGGTCTACGTTGTGCAATATGCTTTGGCTGGAAGCCTCGGACTGATTGTCGGATTACGAAGCCGGCTGATCGCGGGATCTAAGGACAGCCGGAAAAGTCCGAAGAGCGCACGAGTTGGTCGCCCACAACCGACATTGGCCTCGGCGATGCAATCGGCCTAGGCCATCATTGCGCACCGGACTCGCAAACGCCAACGGTCGCCAATTCACATTACGCCACGCACCGGGGCTGCATCGTCATGCAAACACATCGAAATTTGTCGAACCGCTGAAATGTCGGTCCGTCGCTCTCTAATCTGGACCTACGGCGCGCAGATCGTTTCGTTTGTCCTTATCTTTCTCTCCACCATCATCGTGGCGCGCATTGTCACGCCCCGCGACTTCGGCATCTATGGGATGGCTGTCGCTGCAACGACGATCATCAATGTCTTCATGCAGCTCGGGCTCGCCAAATATATCATGCGAGAAGAGGAAGTCAGCCGCGATCTGTTGCGGTCGCTGTTTACCGTCAACCTACTGATGACTTTGTTGTACTGCTCGATCATCCTCGCCGGTTCGGCGCTTTCTTCATACCTTTTTGGGTCGAGGGAAGTTGGTCGCTTCCTGCTCGTCTTCGCCCTTTTCCCACTCATCGCGATGTTTGAGTTCATTCCCGGGGCGCTTGCTGCGCGCGCCATGCGGTTTGGGCTGATTTCGGCGATGGCGATCGTCCGTGCAGTGGTGCTCGCCGCATCTACCGTCGGTTTCGCGCTCCTCGGCTTCGAGTATATGAGCTTCGCTTGGGCACAGGTGCTGACCTTCACCGTGACATCCATCGCTTTCAACTTCGCGATTTGGAGGCCCGACGTCTGGAAGCCGCGTCTGGTCGGAGTTCGAAAGATAGCGCATTTCGGATTCCAGATGGTTGGAATCGGCGGCATCACGCAAATCAATAACCGTGTTGGCGAGATGACGCTTGGGTCCATGCTGGGTCTGGGGGCGCTAGGACTTTACAGCCGTGCCTCGGGGCTTCCCGGGCAACTCAATGGAATTGTATTCGGCGCCGGAAGCAATGTCATCTTCAGTCGCTTGTCGGCCGATCTTCGCGAGCGCGGGGAAATCCACCAGAATTACCTCTATTTCATGCGGTTGTTGCTGGGATTGCTATGGCCGATGATGATCGGAATTGCGGTGCTCGCGCAGCCGATCATTGCCATTCTCTACGGCGCTAAGTGGCAGGCCGCTGCGATGCCTCTGAGCTTGCTGATGGTCGCCACAGCCATCGCGGCCACCGTGGGACTGACTGCGGAGGTTCACATCCTGCGCCACCGGACCAAGGAGCAGGTTCGCATCGAATTGGTTCGAGCGATCTTCGGCTATGCCGCGTTCGCGGCGGCGACCACCGTCAGCCTGACCCTCGCTGCGGCGGCCAAGGTTGCAGAAGCTGTGTTCGCCTTTCTCCTCTATCGAAAGCCGCTGATGGAACTCGTCGGAGGACCGACGGGCGCACTACGCGATACTTATGTCGAAGCTTTGGTAGCTACTCTTGCCGCAGTGTTTCCGGCTGGCGTCCTGATGCTGTGGTTCGACAATTCGCCGGACACACCGCTTCCCTACATCATCGCGGCGGTGGCGATTGGGGTGTTGTGCTGGGCCGTTCTGCTCGTCTCTCGTCGGCACCCACTTTATCTGGAGCTCTCACGCCTACTTGGGCGGCCACATGCCGCTACGCACTCAGCGACCGCCTAGGTCAACGCGCCCGTTTCGCTCAGCATCCAGCCTTAGGCGCACCCACACGCGTCACCGCGGATTGGGCTGCTCGCATGGACTGATCACTGCCGCCGGTACTGCAAACGTCCTCAGCAGCAGACGCCTTGGGCTTGCCGCTCTTGGCAGGCGCTGCCTCGCCAAGAATCAGCGAACCGCGGGCAAGGTCCGCCTCGAGCGGACTGCTATCCTGCGCCTTGACCGGCGCGGCGGGAGCGAGCGCTTCGACGCGGTCTTCCTCGACCTTTATCTCGGGCGGCAATTCGCTGGGCGCCGTGGCGTTTTCCAGTGTGTCGAGGCTTTCGGCGATCACCTCGGCGGAAGTGACCTGCACCGCCGGCTCGACCCCGGCATAACCCTGCCGGAAGGCGCCGCGCGACCCAGCCGAGCCGCGGAAATTGTAAAAGATATGGCGGCCGACCACCGCGATCTTGTCGAGGGAAGCGGCCCAGTACGGCACCACATAATCGGCGTGATAATGGGTCGCGAACCCGACCGGCGCGAAGGTCCGGCCGGCCAGCGCCTCGCTCGCGATCTGCCTCGAGCGTTGCCACAGATACGCCACCGGCGTGCGCGCCAGAGAGCCGTCGCAGGTGAAGGTGAACTGGCACCCGGTCACGCGCTGGCTGCCCTGATAGACCACGCCGCAGACGCTGTTGGGATAGCCGCCGTGACGGACCCGGTTGAGCACCACCTGCGCCACCGCGCGGCCGCCGTCGACGCCTTCGGACGCCGCTTCGTAATAAACGGCCTGGGTCATGCAGTCGATCGCGCGCAGCCGGCTGATTTCGTCCGCGCGCAGCTTGAAAGGCGGGGCGGGGGTCGCCGCGACGGCTTCGACCGGGCGCTCGGCATTGAGCTTCTGCGCTTCTTCTGGGGTGAGCGGCCGGAACAGGTCGGGTGGCGGAAGCTCGGGAAGGGCTTCGGTGCCGGCCACCGCATTGCCGCCCGCCGCCGTTTGGGCGTCGGCAGCGGCGTCGGTCGAGCCCCATCCCGGCTGGCTGCGATACAGATACAGACCGCCGATCGCAGCCGCCACCAGCAGCAGCAGGCCGAGCGCGGCGAACAGCATCGTCCGCCGGCGCTTGCCCGCCGACGGGCGGCCCGGGGCCGCGCCCGGCAGGGTGATGTGCCGCGCGCCCGTCAGGGTGATGGTCTCGATCAACGTACCGCGGCGCCCTTGCGATGGCGGGCGGCGAGCAGGAAGATGCGCGGGCCTTCGACCAGATAGCGCCGCCACATCCGCTTGGGATCGGAGGCGAGGCGGTGCATCCATTCGATGCTGAGCTTCTGCATCAGCTTGGGCGCGCGGCGGTGCCGCCCGGTGATGAAATCGAGCGAGGCCCCAATGCACAACGCCATGCCGGTCGCTTGCGGAAACGCCCGCACCGCGCCGGCGATCATTTCCTGCTGGGGCGAGCCGACGGCGATAAACGTGAAGCGGGCATGCGCCTCGGCGATGAACCGCGCCGCTTCCTCGCGCGCGACGGCGTTGCGGCGCAGCCCCATCGGCGGCTCGTAATGGAGGAGATCGAGGCCAGGATAACGACCGGCAAGATCGGCCACCATCTCGCGATCGCCGCCGACAATGGCAATTCGGTCGCCCGGCCGAATCACCTGCTCGAAAAGCTTCAGCGTCAGGTCGCTTCCTGGCACGACCGGCAGCGACAGGCCGCGGGCGCGGGCCAAGTGCGCGATGATCCGGCTGTCGCAGAGGCTAAGATCGGCTTCCTCGTAAAGATGTCCAAATTGGCATGGATCGGCACCAGTCGCCTCGACTCGTCGTTCTTGACGCTTTTATCTTCTCCGTCCTCCAAAAGCACATGGTCGCTTATGTCGAGATAGACGATGTCGCCATCGCGGCGGACGTCAGCCAGCGCGACCTGCCCGACCTCCTCCAGTCGAGCACCGGTCGTGGCAGCGATGAGAAACAGCCAGAAGATGGTGACATCGCTGATTCGCGACGGCGAGTTCCAGGACGTCGGATCAACGAAGAGGGGCCTGGTGAACAGCAGGGCTAGCTCATGATCCTCGAAGCTGCGGCGGATCTTTCTCTTCTTGGAATAACCGATGATGGTGATGCCCGCACCGTTGTTGCTCGACGTCCAGCGCTGCTGGAAGGCGTAGGTTAGCAAGGCCTGGAGGGCACCGACCCGCTTCTTCAGGGTTGCCGGCGAGCACTTGGGCGTACCGGCGCCGTGCTTTTCCACTCGAGCCCGAAAAGGGAGGGCACGATCCGCACGCGGCATGGTGCTGGGGAGCTTTGATGCTTCATCCCGATAGTCATAGAGCATATCAGCATCGATCTCGGACACAGGCACATCGCCGGCAAAGTCGATGAAGTCATTTATGGACGCCTCAAACTCGAGCGCTGTTTGCGGACGTGGCTTGTTGCCGTCCTGCCATTCATTGAACAGCTGCTTCAAGCGCAGGTTGGGGCGAAGCCGTGACCGGTTGGGCCGGTGGCGCCTCTTGGCCAAGCGGGCGCGATTGAAATCTTCGTCTGCCGGTCGCTTTTCGTCGAGCACGGCTAGCAGGGCTCGGGCGATTTCTTCGGCGGAGAAGCGATCAGCCTCAGTAACGAAGTGCCGGATCCGGTCGGCGGCCTTGAGCAGATGAGGGTGCCAGACCTTCTCGGGCTCGTGCCACCGCGACCGAATCCAATTGGTCCCGACCTGCTCGGACTCGCTTCCGTAAACGTGAGTGACGATGCTTTCGAAACGCGAGCAGTCGCCAAGTACCGCGTTCCAATCGGTGTTCACCGCCGGTCCCGTGATTGCGGAAGGGTAGATCTGCTTCGGGCTGGCCGAGAAGCGGCCGCCGACGCCCGCGTCCAGCTCCATGAGGGTAAGCAAAAACCGCTGCTGACCCGACAAGCCGCCATTTGACGGAGGGCTCTCGCACCAGCGCCTGACGACCGCGCCCGGCGTAGGCAATAGCGTTCCTTCGGCAAGCTTGCGCCTGGCGGTGGCAAGGTCAGCCTCGAACTCGGCATTCAGCCGGGCGAATGGCTCCTTCGCTGCGAGCGGGTCCTTGGTGCCGAGTGTGATCTTGCGTTCGCGCTTGCCGCCGAAGGCCGGCCAAAGCGGCTGCGGGATGGCGCGACGGAAGTAAAGCTGGCCCGTTCGGGGGTCGGCGAATGGAGTGGCCATGCTGGACTTCTTCACGATTTCTGTACCCATGTTCTGTACACATGATGGGTAAAGAGGCCGTAAATCCACCGCTTTCCGAGCCTTAGGCTCGGATGGTGACCCCTACGGGACTCGAACCCGTGTTTCAGCCGTGAAAGGGCCGCGTCCTAACCACTAGACGAAGGGGCCATCGGTGAGGCGAGGCGGTCCCTAGGTGAAGCGCGCCACCCGGTCAAGCGAGTGCGGCATCTTCAAGATGCAGTTCGGCCGCATCGCCGCCGTTCCAAGTGTCGCGATGCACCGTTCCGGCGAGCCACAGCTTGCGGTCACCCGGCATGGACAGCAACGCTTGGCCGAGCGCGGTGTCGGCGGCGCGGAAGGCGATCCACTTGAAACTGGCGCCGTCCGCGCCGCAGGCGATGCCCCGGACATGGCCGTTGCCGACCACGCCGACCCGCATCAGCCGCGCTTCGCCCGCCGCGACGCGCGGCTGCGGCCAGCCGACGCCGTAGGGCCCGGCCTGGTCGAGCGAATCACAGAGGCCCGCCCCAATCCCGCGCGGGGCGCACATGGTGTCGAGCACCAGCGCCCGGTTGGCGGTGGCCCGCGCGACATCCGCTGCCAGCCGCTTCCCAAGATACTCGCGGAACTTGGCCACCCCGCCCGGCGCCAGCGTGACGCCCGCCGCCATCGCATGGCCGCCGCCGCCGACCGCATGGCCTTCGTCCTTCGCCGCCAGTACCGCGGCGCCAAGATCGACCCCGCCGATCGATCGGCCCGAGCCCTTGCCGATCCCATCCTCGCCGACCGCGATCACGAAGGCGGGCTTGCCGAACCGTTCCTTGAGGCGCCCGGCAACGATCCCGATCACGCCGGGATGCCAGCCCTCGGCGGCAACGGTGATGACGGGGTCGCCCTCGCGCGCCGCGGCCTGCTCAATCGCCTCGTCGAGCACGCCCTGCTCGATCCCGCGCCGCTCCTCGTTCAGCCGGTCGAGTTCCTCGGCGATGGCGTGCGCTTCCTCGGGATCGGTGGTGGTGAGCAGCCGCACCCCGAGATCGGCCCGCCCGACCCGCCCACCGGCATTGATCCGCGGCCCCAGCGCAAAGCCGAGGTCGCGGCAGTTCGGCGCGCCCTTCAACCGCGCGGCCTGAGCCAGCGCCACCAGCCCGATGTTGCGGCTTGCGGCCATCACCTTCAGCCCCTGCGTTACGAACGCCCGGTTGAGGCCGTGCAGCTTTGCGACATCCGCCACCGTGCCGAGCGCAACCAGATCGAGCAATTCGATCACCTTGGGCTCGGGCCGGCCGGCGAAATAACCGTGCCCGCGCAGCGTCCGCACCACTGCCACGGCCAGCAGGAACGCCATGCCCACCGCCGCGACATGCCCGTGTCTCATCCCCGTCTCGCCCTCGTCGAGGCGATTGGGATTGACCAGCGCATGGCACAGGGGGAGCGCGGCGGCGCATTGGTGGTGGTCGACCACCACCACGTCCAGCCCGGCCTCGCGCGCGCCGGCCAGCGGCTCGAACGCCTGCGCGCCGCAATCCACCGTGACGATCAGGCTCGCCCCGCGCGCTTTCAGCGACAGCAGAGCGGGAAGGTTGGGACCATAGCCTTCGGCCTGGCGGTCGGGGATGTGGACCAGCGCCTCGGTGCCGAGCTGGCGCAGCAACAGCACGAGCAGCGCGCTGCTGGTCGCGCCGTCGACGTCATAATCGCCGAAGATGGCGACCGTCTCACCGGCCAGCACCGCCGCCGCGACGCGCTCGGCCGCCGCGTCCATGTCGCGAAACAAGCTGGGATCGGGCAGCAGGTCGCGCAGCGTGGGGTTGCGATAGCGGTCGAGCTCGGCCTCGCTCACCCCGCGGCCGAGCAGCAGCTCGTCGAGCAGCGCGGTGCCCAGCTTCTCGTCCCCCTGCGGCCGGCGCCAGCGCCAAGCCTGGCCCGACAACGACTGTGTAACTCCAAGCGCTGCGTTCATGGCTGCGCCGATAGCAGCTCCGCTCGCAGAAGACTCGCGCGATCTCGCGGTAATGCGGGGACGATTTGTCCGCCCGACTTGCCCCCGGCGACATCCACCGCAAGCGCGGCGATGCCGAACCGGCGGCTGAGGCTGCTTTCGCGCAGGGTGACGCTCTGGACGTTGCGCAAGGGGATGAGGAGGGTGCGCCGGCTCCACCAACCGCTGCGGATGAGGAGGCGGCCGTCCTCGGTCGCGAACGCCGTGTGCCGCCACTCGAACCAGCGCAGCGCGCCCAGCGCCGCGAACCCGCCAAGCGCAAGCAGCGGCGGACCGGCGAAGGCCAGCGGATCGGCATCTTGGACGGCGAGGACGATCGTCCCCACCATCGCGGCCAGTGCCATGGCCGCGGCGATCACGACCAGGAAGCTCGTCACATAAGCGCGCGCGACCGGCTGCCACGGGGTCGCCGCGCCGGGCAGGGCCAGCCCCATCCCGGCCACGATCGGCGCGATCTCCGCGTCGGTGGCGAGCGGCGCCAGCACATGATCGTCGCGGCCCTGTTCCCCCGATTTGCCGCCGCTCGCCTCACCGGCAAGGCTCAGGACCTTGAGCGCGCGCCAGCCGAAATGACTGCGCACCGGGCCGGTGACGATCAGCCCGGCCTGGATCCGCCGCGTGGGCAAGGAAACGTCGGTCTTGGTGAGCAGCCCGCGGCGGCGGCGGAAGCCGTTGCCGGTGCGGTCGAGCCGGAAGCCGAACTCGCGCAACACGGTGCGGACGAGGCCGGTGACGGTGCCGGCGATCACCAGTACCACGGCCCCCGCGATCGCGAGGCCGATGCGATGCGCAAGCAGCCAATCGCCGAGGCCACTTTGCTCGAGAATCGGGCGCCAGAACGTGCGCTCGAACGGGTTGATATTGAGCACGTCGCCAAAGGTCTGCGTCGCGCCGAACAGGCCGGCGAACAGCGCCAGGCTGAAATTGAACAGGCCAAGCGTCAGGACCCGGCGCGCATCCATCGCGAACAAGGGCGCCGCCTCTTCGTCGGCCTGGGCCACGGCAACACTGTCCGCCGCGATAGGACCCCGCGCCGCCGCCCGCATCGATCGGACATGCTCGCGCAAGGCTTCCGCGCGGTGCAGCGCAATGCCGTCGAGTACGCCTTCCTCCTGCCCCGCCGCCGAGCCCCCCGTTTCCAAGGTCACGCGGGCGATGCCGACGACGCGCTGCAGCGGGCCTTGCGCGATGGAAACATCGGCGACCCGGTCGAACGGAATGGTCCGCTGGTTGCGGCTGAGGATGCCGCTGTCGATGCGGATCGCATCATGGCCGACCCGGAAGGAGAAGCGCCGCCAGTGAATGAACATCACGATTGGCGCGATAACCAGCAGGCTGCCGACAAGGATGAAGGCAATGAGGGGCCGCCCCTGAAATGCGAAGTAACCGCCCGCCGCGATGCCGCCGATGGCATTGCGCACCGCGCGCCCGAGCCCGCTCAACAGCGCGAGCGGATGCAGCCGCTCGGGCCGCGCGTCGTCGGCGGTGAGGGGAATGCTCACCCTAGTCGAGGTCCGCCTTGATATGCGTGCGGATGGCCGCCGCCAGCTCGGCCGCGCGCGCCGGCGACAGGCCGGGCAGGGTGACGATGCTGTTGTGGGTGCCCGCGGTATGGATCGCCAGCGTGGCAGTGCCGAACATCTTGTCGAGCGGCCCGCGCGCGACATCAAGATGCTGGACGCGGACCAGCGGCACCAGGGTGTCGGTGTGGAACATCCACCCGCGCACCACCCGCAGCATGGCGGGCTCCAGCGCGTAGCCGAGGCGGGCCCAGATGCGCGGCGGGGCGAGCGCCGTCGCCAGCACCGCCAGCAGCGGCACCAGCACCAGCAGCAGCCCGCCGACCGGCGTCTCGGCCAGGACCAGCCGGTCGAGCACCACCGCGCCGATCACGAACGGCACCCAGGCAAGCAGGGTGCGGACCCGGATCACCTGGACATAGGAACGCTCGACCGGCTCGGTCCCGGCCGGCCGGCCGGCGACGTACACGGACGCCGCGTCCCCCTCGATCACCTCAGCTGTCATACGCGCATAATACAGCAGCGCGGCGTGGCTTCAAGCGTCCGCCTTGCGATGTTCGCCCGCGATCCGCCGCACGGTGCCGCTTGATGCGCGCATCACGATGCTTTCGGTGGTGATGCAATTCCTGCGGCGCTTGACGCCCTTCAGCAGCGACCCGTCAGTGACCCCGGTCGCGGCGAAGATGCAGTCGCCCTTGGCCATGTCTTCGAGTCGATAGATGCGGTCGAGATCCTCGATCCCCCAGCGCCGCGCGCGACCGCGCTCGTCGTCGTTGCGGAACAGGAGCTTGCCTTCGATCTGCCCGCCGACGCAGCGCAGCGCCGCGGCCGCCAGCACGCCTTCCGGCGCCCCGCCCGAGCCCATGTAGATATCGACCGTGGTGTCGGGGTTGGTGGTCGCGATCACGCCGGCAACGTCGCCATCGGGGATCAGCATGATGCCGCACCCGATCGAGCGCAGTTCGGCGATCACGCTGGCGTGACGCGGCCGGTCGAGGACGCAGGCGATGATCTCGTTGGGCCGGACGCCCTTGGCCTTGGCCAGCGCCTGCACGTTCTCGGTCGCCGACCGCTCGAGGCTGACGGTGCCCGGCGCATAGCCCGGCCCGATCGCCAGCTTCTCCATATAGACGTCAGGCGCATTGAGCAGGCACCCGGCTTCGGCGATCGCCAGCACCGCCAGCGCATTGGGACCGGCCTTGGCGGTGATCGTAGTGCCTTCCAAGGGATCGAGCGCGATGTCGATCTTGGGTCCCGTGCCCTGCTCGGACCCGACCTTTTCGCCGATATAGAGCATCGGCGCCTCGTCGCGCTCGCCTTCGCCGATCACCACGGTGCCGTCCATCGGCAGTTCGTTCAGCGCCGCGCGCATGGCTTCCACCGCCGCCGCATCGGCCGCCTTTTCATCGCCTCGCCCGATCAGGGTCGAGGCGGCGATGGCGGCCGCTTCGGTGACTCGCACCATCTCGAGGACAAGGACGCGGTCGAGAATATTGGATGCCTGGATCACGGGGTAGATTTCCTCCTGTTCGCTCTTGAGATCGTCCCTACCGGGGGCAGCCGGGTCCGGCAACAAAGCGGGGCGCACCCTTTTCGCGGTTTCGGCGCGTTGTCCCGTCATGAACCGCTGCGCCGCTCCCCTTCTCGTCGCCCTGTCGCTCCTCGCCGCCTGCTCGAACGACGAGCCTCCGGTGAATAATGCGGCGGCGCCTCCGCTCGAACAGATGAGCGAAGACCCGGGCGACTGGACCGCATTGAACGGCATGATCGGCCGCCGCCCGTCCGAAAGCGGGCTTATCGACAGCAGTCCGATCAGTGTGGACCTGAATGCCCGGCTCGGTTCCTCGGCCAAGGCCTTTCGCGACGCGATGATGACCGCCGGACCGCTGACGCGCCAGGGCAATCTGCTGGTGTCCAAGGGCCCCAACGCCTGGCTGGTGCTCGACCCCGAAGGCCATGCCTTCCGCGCCGGGCTGATCCGAAACGGCCGACTGGAGGAATGGCAGACCGCCGGCACCGACGTGCCCCGGCCACGCTAGCTCACTCGTCGCCCGCCGCCTCGTCCACTTCGTGAGTCAGCAGCGCCTTGCGCACCCGGATGGCACGGGCCGCGACGCGGGTTTCGATCAGGAAGATGAAGAAGCCCACCGCCACCGTCACCATCGCGCCGATGAACAACAGGGCGATGGCCTGCCCGGCATGAAGATCGACCAGCGCGGCGGCGAACAGCAGCACGACCACCGCGCACACCAGCACCGCGCTGGCGACGGTGGAGGTGATGGCGCTGCTGACCAGGCGCATCCGCCGATCCACCGTATTGATCTCGCGCACCAGCCGGTCATGCTCGGCCCCGACGCTTTCCAGCAGGCGCGGTTCGATCGCCCGGCCGCGATCGACGATCCGCGCCAGCCGCCCTGTCAGCGTGTTGAGAAACGCCCCGATCCCCGCCAGCAGGAACACCGGCGCCACCGCCTGGCCGATGATATGCGCAACCGCCGACGCGCTGTCGGGCGTGACCGGCAGGGTCATGCCTTGGCCGCTCCGGCTGAGCGGCATCTGTCAGAGCAGAACTTCACCTGATCCCAGTCCCGTTCCCATTTCTTGCGCCATGTGAACGGCAGTCCGCACGACGCGCAAAGCTTGCTCGGCAGATCGGCCTTTTTGCGCATCTTGGGCATCGCGCCTTCCTGACGCTGGCCGGTGACGCAGTCAAACGGCCTCAGGTCCGCGTCCGCGCAAGGTTAAGCGTGCCGACCGCATTGCGCAGCACCACCTGCTCGCTGCCGATGGCCTCGACGACGAAGGGTAGGGCAAGCGCCTTTTCGCCTGCTTCCTCGAAGCTCGGATCGGCGCAGGCCATGCGGGTCTTGGCGATGGTGCCAACGCTGAGCACCCGGTCCGCCAGCGCAAAAGGCGCATTCAGCCGGTTGCAGCCGAGCACCATGCTCAGCCGTCCGCGCTCGAACGAAGCGGTAAAGGGGCGGTCGAGCGGGGTCGGGCGGCCGTTGACCGACAGCACCGTCCAGCTTCCCGCGCCGAGGCTCAGGCCCTGCGACTGCTCGCCGCCGCAGCCTTCATAGGTCCGGCCGTCCACCGTCACCCGTACCGTCTGGGTGGTGGTGGTCGAGGTCAGCGCGCAGGCCTGGGTCCGGCTGTCGATCAGGATGCGCTGGCCTTGCAGGCGGCCGTTCTTGGGCACCGTGCCGGTCGGATTGGCCTCGTCCACCGCCGGCGCGCCGCCGGGGCCCGAAAAGACGATCCGCGCCGGGGTCACGGTCAATTGCCAGGCCGGGGTTTCGCCCCGCGCGAGCAAAGGGTCCACAGCCGGCCCGCCGACGCTGCCGCTCGTCGCGCAGCCGGCAAGCAGGGCAGAGGCGGCAAGGGGGATGAGTTTGTTGTTCATACGGCCCCAACGCCCCAGCGGCGGAAAAGCTCGTTTCAGGCGGATTTCAGGAGCTTCTTCACCCCGCGCGCCGCCTGCCGGAGGCGCTGTTCGTTCTCGACCAGCGCGATCCGGACAAAGCCTTCGCCTTCTTCGCCGAAGCCGACACCCGGCGCCACCGCGACCCCCGCTTCGGCCAGCAACCGCTTGGAAAATTCCATGCTGCCGAGATGTCGGAACGGCTCGGGGATCGGCACCCAGGCGAACATGCTCGCCTGCGGCACCGGAATCTCCCACCCGGCGCGCCCGAAGCTTTCCACCAGCACGTCGCGCCGCCGTTTATACAGCGCGCGGGTGTCGGCGATGCAGTCCTGCGGCCCGTTCAGCGCCGCCACCGCCGCGGCCTGAACCGGCGTGAAGGCGCCATAATCGAGATAGGATTTCACCCGCGTCAACGCCGCGATCAGCTCCCGATTGCCGACCGCGAACCCGATCCGCCAGCCCGCCATCGAATAGGTTTTGCTCATCGAGGTGAACTCGATCGCCACGTCCTTGGCGCCCTCGATCGCGAGGATCGACGGCGTCGGCACGTCGCCGAAATAGATCTCCGCATACGCAAGGTCGGAGATGATCCAGATCTCATGCTCACGCGCGAAGGCGACCAGTTTCTCGTAGAAAGCGACGTCCGCCACATAAGCCGTCGGGTTCGACGGATACCCGATCACCAGCACCTTGGGCCGCGGCACGGTATAGCGCATCGCCATGCGCAGCCGCTCGAAGAACTCCTCGCCCGGTGCAGCGGGGATCGAGCGGATCGCGGCGCCGGCGATGATGAAGCCGAAACTGTGGATCGGATAGGACGGGTTGGGTGCCAGGATCACGTCGCCCGGCGCGGTGATCGCCTGCGCGAGGTTGGCCAGCCCCTCCTTCGACCCGAGGGTCACGATCACTTCGCTATCGGGATCGACCGTGACCCCGAACCGCCGCTGGTAATAAGCCGCCTGCGCTTTCCGGAGGCCCGGAATGCCCTTCGACGCCGAATAGCCATGCGCATCGGGCTTGGCCGCGACTTCCGACAGCTTGGCGACGACATGCGCCGGGGGCGGGCTGTCGGGATTGCCCATGCCGAGATCGATGACGTCGCGCCCCTCCGCCCGCATCGCCGCGCGCATCCCGTTCACTTCGGCGAAGACGTACGGCGGCAGCCGCTCGATGCGGTAGAAGTCGGTGTGCATGGGGCGATTGTGCCGCCCCTGCTGCACTGCGGCAAGGGCAGGCGGAACAAGGTCGCGCGGGCGTGGTTCGTCTCGAAACGCAACCCACTGGAGGCACGCACCCCATGAACATCCTGATGGTCCTCACCAGCCACGATCAGCTCGGCGACACCGGCAAGAAAACCGGCTTCTGGCTCGAGGAATTCGCCGGCCCTTATTATGTGCTGAAAGACGCCGGCCACACGATCACGCTTGCCAGCCCCAAGGGCGGCCAGCCCCCGCTCGACCCCAAGAGCGACGAGGACGACGCGCAGACCGACGCTACCCGCCGCTTCAAGGCCGACCAGGACGGCCAGGCCCAGCTCGCCGCGACCAAGAAGCTGTCGGAAGTAAATGCTGAGGATTTCGACGCCGTCTTCTACCCCGGCGGCCATGGCCCGATGTGGGATCTGGCGAGCGATGCCGACAGCAAGGCGCTGATCGAAAAGACGCTCGCCGACGGCAAGCCGGTCGGTCTCGTCTGCCACGCGCCCGCCGCCTTGAAGAATGTCACCGCGCCCGACGGCAGCCCGCTGGTCAAGGGCCGCAAGGTTACCGGCTTCACCAACGAGGAAGAAGAAGCGGTCGGGCTCACCGACGTGGTGCCCTTCCTCCTCGAGGACGAATTGCAGCGTTTGGGCGGCAACTACAGCAAGGGCGACACCTTCAAGCCCTATGTCGTGACCGACGGCCTGCTGATTACCGGCCAGAACCCGCCGTCGAGCGAACCGACCGCCGAAGCGCTCTTGAAGGCGCTGGCTAAGGAGCCGGCCGAAGCCTGATCGCCTAGTCCTTCTCCCACGCCGCCCGCTGTCTGACACCGTAGTCGATGCGGATGCGGACCCATTCGCCGACCTGCAACTGGCCGCCGATCCGCGGCGGGCGAACGCGGAATTGCCAGGCGGCGGCAAGCATCGCGCGGGTCAATCGCGACCCGCGCGATTCGCTCACCGGCACGCAATCGTCGACCCGGAAATTGGCCACCGTCCGGCAGGCGATCATCCCCCAGCCGGGCTGCGCGGTGGATAGATACCCGCGCAGCTCGCTCTCGCTCGGCTCGCGCTGCCAGGCAGCGGCGTAGAGTTTCTCGCCATTGGGCCCGGTGCCGTCGACCAGCGGCGTATCGGCCGCGCTGCTCGGCGCGGCGGGGCCATAAGTCCGAGCGGCCTTGGGCGCCGAGGGCAGTGAGCGAAGGTCGGCCGACGCCAGATCGTCGCGCGACAATTCCACCAGCGGCGACGGGCGCGGCGGGGCCGGGGTCGGCGGCTGGATCGATGGCACATCGGGCGCAGGCTGCGCCGGCGCGACCTCCGCCCCCGGCTGCGGCTTGGTCTCGGTGACGACCTTCTTGGTCTCGGGCGTCTGAACCGCTTCCACCACCAGCTCGAGGCTCGGCGCGGCCAGATCGAAGGTCTTGAGCGGCTGGCCCTCCTTGGCCATCTCCGCGAAACGCCCGCTTCCGAGCGTCAGCAGCGCCAGCACCACCAACGCTTCCAGCGCCAGCGCCGCGACCAGCCCGCCGATCCGCTGCTGCCGCGTCTTGCGCCCCTGCCGACTGCGCACCGGCAAGTCGGCCTTGATCGCCGGAGAAGGAAAGGCCACGCCCATCCGCCGCCCTTAGCCGAACCTCGGCCCGCGCACATCCCGCTTATCCTGCGGAGATAGCGATATATTCGACTAGCGGAGCGCGGCTTCCAGCGCGGGCTTCAGATCCGCCCACGAACTGGCGTTGGGCACGAACTGGCCGTTGATCGCGAAACCCGGCGTTCCCTTAAACACGGGGAATTCGCTCTGGGCATTGGCGGTCACCGCGACCTCGCGCTCGATTGCCGCTTCATCGGCCAGACACTGATTGGCCTTGGCGCTGGGCAAGCCGTTCTGCGCCGCAATCCCCTGCAACCCGGCAAGGGTCGCCGCTTCGACGAAGGCCTGGGTCGGCGGCAAGCCTTGCAGCCGTGCCACGCGCTCCGGCGGCGCCTGTTCGAACCGGCCCATCCACCTTTCCTGCTCGCGGTACAGTGCCGCGCTCATCGGGAAAAAGCCCTGCGGCCCGTTGCAGCGAGCGATCAGATTGGCCGCGACATCTACCGGGCCGTGAATGATGAACGGCCGGAATTCCCACTGGACCTGCCCCGCCTTCACCAGCTTCATCACCTCGGGCACGCCCTCGTCCTCGAAGCGCTTGCAGAAGGGGCAGCCGAGCGACGCGATTTCGAGCAGCTTCACCTTGGCATCGGGATTGCCCATCACGATCCCGTCGCCGCTGCCGCTCACCACCGTCGTCCAGTCCCCGCCCGGCGGCGGCGCGACATTGGCAGCCGTGTTGGTCGAGACCGCTCCGCCAGCGGCACCGGAGTCGGCCCCGCCCTTTCCGCAGGCGGCGATCGACAGGGCCAGAAAAGCGATGGCGACGGGGCGAAAACGCACGGGATATTCCCTTCGAAAGATGCGGCGCTGCTTCTCGCAAGCCGGCACCGCCGATGCAATCATTTGTGATCGTAGGCCGGCAGGCTCCACCCCCGCGCGATCGCGAGGCCGCGCAGTGCAAAGCCGGCAAGCGCCGCTATCAGCGCCGCCGCCCAGCCGCTCATGCCGAGCAGCGCCAGGCCGACCAGCAGTCCCGACGACAGCGCCGCGGCGGTGACATAGAGCTCGGGCCGCATCAAAATCGACGGCTCGCCCGCCAGCACGTCGCGGATGATCCCGCCCGCGCAGGCGGTCAGCACCCCCATCGCGAACGCCGGGACCGGGGCGATCCCGAACGCCAGCGCTTTGGCCGCGCCATAGGTCGCATAAGCGCCAAGCCCCGCGGCATCGAACCACAACAAGGCCGATCCCGCGAACCAGCGCCGGCTGACCAGCCACACCAGGGTCGCGGCGGCAAAGCAGATCAGCAACACCTCGTTGCCCTGCACCCAGAACACCGGCGCTCCGATCAGCAGATCGCGCAAGGTCCCGCCACCGACCCCGGTCACCACCGCGAAGAACAGAAAGGTGACGAACGTCTGCCGCCGCTCCGCCGCCAGCAGCGCGCCCGACACGGCGAACACCGCGATGCCGAACAGATCGATCGCCTGGATCGCCAGCGGCAGGACGGGCACGGCAAGCTCGGGCGTCATCTCATCCCCGTCATTGCGAGGAGCGGAGCAACGAAGCAATCCACCGGCGCTGGATTGCTTCGCTTCGCTCGCAACGACGACCTGACCCAACGCCCCTCGTCACCCCTGGCCCGACCCGGGGTGACGGGGAGAGGCTGTCCTACACCGCCCACTTCATGTCATGGTGCCCGCATGACGCTTTCCCTTCCTGCCACGATCTCCCGAACCGACAACAGCAGGCCACCCGCGCTTACCCCCGCCACCGGTGACCTTTGTGACCTTGTTCAGGTTCGCGCGTTGGTTCGGCAGGCCGCGACCGGTGACCTTTGTGACCTTGTTCAGGTTCGCAGCCTGCCGGGAGACCCTCGATGACTACCGAAACGGACACTGCCACGCCTGCTTTTCCGACGCTGGAGGACTGGCAGCACTGGACCCTGGTCATGGGCCGGGCGCAGCAGATGCTGCTCGAAACCTGGGCCGACAGCTGGAAGGCGGGCGATCCCGCGCCGGGCCTCAAGCTTCCGCAGGCGCCCGATCCGATGGCGATGCTGACCGCCGGGGCCGAGGCGTGGGGCAAGGGCATGGAAGCCTGGGGTCAGATGCTCGGCGGGATGAGCGCCGCGGCCGACCGCAAGGACAAGCGCTTCGCCGCCCCCGAATGGCGCGACAACCCGGTATTCGACACCATCCGCCAGTCGTATCTCGCCATTTCCGACCAATTGATGAAGTCGGTCGACGAGGCCGACGGGCTCGACGAGGAGGCGCACACGCGACTCAAGTTCCTGACCGGCAGCTTCGTCGACGCGATGAGCCCGTCAAATTTCGCGCTCACCAATCCGCAGGTGCTGAAGGCGACCATGGAAAGCCGGGGCGAGAACCTCCTCACCGGGCTTCGCCACATGCTCGACGACATGAAGGGCGGACAGCTCAGTCACGTACCCAAGGGCGCGTACGAGGTCGGTCGCAACCTCGCCACCACGCCGGGCAAGGTCATTCACGAAACTCCGCTCTACCAGTTGATCCAGTACACGCCCACGACCGACAAGGTGCTGGAAACGCCGCTGATCGTCTTCCCGCCGTGGATCAACCGCTTCTACATTCTCGACCTGACGCCGGAGAAAAGCTTCGTCCGCTGGTGCGTCGAACAGGGCATCACGCTGTTCATGGTCAGCTGGAAATCGGCCGACGAGAGCATCAAGGATGTCACCCTCGACGATTACGTCCTGCGCGGACAGGTCGACGCGATCGACACCGTGCGCGACCTGCTCGGCGTCGAACAGGTCCACACCATTGGCTATTGCGTCGCCGGCACCACGCTTGCCGCCACGCTGGCGCTGCTGGCGGCGCAGGGAGAGGCGGATAAGGTCGCTTCGGCCACCTTCTTCACCGCGCAGGTCGATTTTGCCGAGGCCGGCGACCTTCGCCTTTTCCTTAGCGACGAGACGATGGGGCTACTGGGACAGCTCTCGGCCGAAACCGGCATCGTCGACGGCCGGGTGATGGCCTCGACGTTCAACCTGCTGCGCGGCCGCGACCTCATCTGGAACTACGTCGTCAACAATTACCTGCTGGGCAAAGAACCGCCGCCGTTCGACCTCCTCCACTGGAACGGCGACGTGACCAACCTGCCGGCCGGCTGGCACCGCGATTATCTGGAGACGCTCTACAAGGGGAACAAGCTGGTCGAGGCGGGCGCGATCAGCGTCGACGGCACCCCGATCGACCTCCGCCAAATCCACACCCCGCTCTACATCCAGGCCGGGCGCGAGGATCATATCGCCCCGCCGCAAAGCGTGTGGAAGATCATGGATCATGTGCCAGGGCCGAAGCGCTTCGTGCTCGCGGGCTCGGGCCACATCGCCGGTGTGGTGAACCCGCCCAGCACGGGCAAATATCAGTATTGGCTGAACGAGGGCGAACCAAAGGACCTCGACGCCTTCATCGACGGCGCGACCGAGCATAAGGGCAGCTGGTGGCCCGATTGGCTGTCATGGCTGACCGAGCGCGCGCCCAAGAAGGTCGACGCCAAGGGCGCGCGGGTGCCCGGCAAGGGTAAGCGCAAGGCGATCGAGGATGCCCCCGGTCGCTATGTGAAAACCCGCTAGAGGATCCCGCCGCCCAGCATCAGCCGCAGCGCGCCGACGATGATCACGAAGATGCAGAGGTTGCGCCCGGCCTTGGACACGGGGCTCAATTGCCCAATCCCGGCGCCGACAACGGCCAGCGGCAGGATCAGCCAGTTGGCCCAGCCGAGCAGCGGCAGGAAGGCGACGGCGGCGCTAATCAGGGCGACGAGCCCGATCAGCAGCGAAATGAGGTTCAACATGCCTCTTATGTCGTTTCGCCGCCGCCCGATTTCCAGTGGCGTGTCACCGGCTGCTGCGTAGCGCGGCGACAAGGTAGATCAGCGCCGCGCTCCAGATGCAGGCAAAAGCGGCGGCATGGGCGGTGGTGAAGGGCTCGCCGAAAAGAAACACGGCGACCAGGAATTGCAGGGTGGGCGCGATGAACTGGAGGATACCGAGGGTCGAATAAGGCAGCAGCCGGGCGGCGGCGGTGAACAGGAGCAGCGGCACGGTCGACACCGCGCCGGCAAGGACGAGGAGGAAGGTGTCGGTGCTGTTGGTGCCCCAGACGGGCTGGCTGGAGGCGAGGGTCGCCCAGGTCAGCCACAGGGTCGCGACGGGCAGCAGCAGGGCGGTTTCGATTCCCAAACCGGCGGTCGCGTCCACGGTCGCGACTTTGCGAAGGAGGCCGTAGAGCGCGAAGGAGACGCACAGGGCCAGGCTGATCCACAGGTGCGACAGGGCGCCGACCGCGAGGATCGAGACACCCACCGCCGCCAGCGCCACCGCCACCCACTGCGGCCGGCTCAGCGGCTCGCCCAGCACGAACCGGCCAAGCAGGATGTTGGCCAGCGGATTGAGGTAATAGCCGAGCGACGCGGCCAGGATGTGCCCGCTGTTGACCGCGTAGACGTAGAGCAGCCAGTTGACCCCGATCAGCCCCGAGGTCGCCAGCAGCAACCGCACCGTCCGCGGCTCGCCCAGGGCCGCCCGGATCGCCGGCCAGGCCCGCTGGAGGGTGATCAGGCCGCCGAGCAGCAGGAACGACCAGACGATCCGGTGCGCCACGATCGCCAGTGCCGGCACCCCCAGCAGCAGCTTGAAATACAGTGGCATCAAGCCCCACGCCGTATAGGCGCCGATCCCAAGGCCGAGGCCGGTACGGGACAGGGCGGGGGCGCGAGGGGGGAGGGGCGCGTTCATTCGCCGCGCCTTGGGGCCGACACGGCCCGCTCGCAAGGATTTGTTAACCACTCCCGGCCTTTGGTCGGGTGGACCGGCGTCGGGGCTGTGCTAGCGAGAGGACGAGATGACACGCGCGCGTTTCGGATTGATCATGACGAGCTTGCTGGCCCTCGCGGCCTGCACCGTCCCCGAACGCCCGCAGGTCGCAGCGCCCGCGCCCGTGATCATCCAGCCGACCAAGGCCGACCGCTGGCGCGCCGTCGCCACCGAGGAAGATACCGAGCGCGTGCGCCGCTTGCCGATGGCGTGGAGCGAGGCGCTGGCCGAAGTGCGGGCCGCCCGTTCGACCTCCGCGCTGCGTGAGGAAGGACCTTTGCTCGAAGCCGGTGCCGGCCTAGCTCGTCCCGCGCCGACGCCCGGCAGCTACAATTGCCGCCTCATCCGTCTCGGCAAGACCGACCGCCGCACGCCGGCACTGGTCAAGTTCAAGCCCTTCTTCTGCTATGTCGAGGTCGAGAACGACCTGCTTACCATCGTCAAGCAGACCGGCACCGAACGCCCCGCCGGCCGGCTGTGGGAAGATGACGACGCCTCCCGTCTGATTTTCCTCGGCAGCATCGCGCTGGGAGAGAAAGAGCGCAACAAGCCTTATGGCGAGGACGCCAGCCGCGACATGGCCGGCGTGTTGGAACGCGTCGGCCCGATGCGCTGGCGGCTCGCCCTCCCGTTCCCACGCTCCGGCGCCAAGCTCGAGGTCTATGAATTGACCCCCGTGGCGGTGCAGCCGGCGGCGTGAGCATCGCCGATCCGGCCACCGTTCGCGAGCATCTGCTTGTCGCCGCGGCCGCCGGCCATCCGCTGACCTATTCCGAACTGCTCGAACGTCTGGGCCATGCCTTCACCCGTCCCAAGATGCGCGCCTTGTGCAAGACGCTGTCGGCGATCGACGAAGCTGCCGAAGCCGATGGCGAGCCCGAGCTTGCGGTGCTGGTGGTGCGCCAGTCGGACGGTTTGCCGGGGCAGGGCTGGTGGACCGGTAGCTGGGAGAAACATCGCTTTACCGGGGAATGGACCGGACCCGCCGCCCGCCGCCTGGTCGAGCGGCTTCAGCGCGACGCCTTTCGCTATTGGCAGGAGCGGGGGCCGAGCTAAGCTGCGGCAAACAGCCCAGGGGGATCAGACATGCTCACGCTCATTGCCGCCGCCGCCATCGTGCAGGCGGCACCCGCCGCTCAGCCCGTCACCGTGATCCACGCCGGCACGCTGATCGACGTCCCCGGCCGCGCGCCGAAGCGGAACGTCTCGATCCTCGTTCAGGGCCGCAAGATCACCGAGGTCCGCAACGGCTTCGCCGACGTGCCCGGCGCCCGGGTCATCGACCTGCGCAACAGCACCGTGATGCCGGGCCTGATCGATTCCCACGTCCACCTCGGCGGGCTCGACGACCGGATCCAGGCGCGGCTGCAGGAATCGGTGCGCAACAGCGAGGACGAAGCCTACACCGCGCTGACCAACGCCAAGAAAACGCTGGCCGCGGGCTTCACCACCGTCCGCGACCTGGGCGGCGATCCGCCCGCCATTCGCGCGCTCAAGGGCGCGATCAACAGCGGCGCGTTCGTTGGCCCAAGCATCATCATGGCCGCCCGCATGGTGTCGGTCTCCGGCGGACACGGCGACCCGGTCAACGGCGTCAACCGCGAGCTCGCCGAGATCGGGCACAACCATCAGACCAACGTCTGCAACGGCCCCGACGACTGCCGCCGCGCGACGCGCGAGCAGATCCGCGACGGCGCCGACGTGGTGAAGATCGCGGCCACCGGCGGCGTCCTCAGCAATGTCGCGGGCGGGCTCAACCAGCAGATGGCCGACGACGAGATGAAGGCGATCGTCGAAACCGCCCGCTCCTTCGACCGCAAAGTCGCGGCGCACGCCCACGGCGCCAACGGCATCAACGCCGCGCTGCGCGCCGGGGTCGCCTCGGTCGAGCATGGCACCTTCACCAACGACGAGACCTTCCGGCTCTACAAGCAGACCGGCGCTTATTATGTGCCGACGCTGCTCGCCCCGGCCGCCGCCTATCGCGACGGCGAGCGCGGTGCGCTGACCCCGGCGCAGTTCGAGAAAGCTCGTGCCGCCCGCGGCAATGCGGAGAAGAGCTTTGCCCGCGCGGTGCGCGAGGGGGTGAAGATCGCGTTCGGCACCGACAGTGCGGTCAGCCCCCACGGCAAGAATGCCGAGGAATTCGCGCTGATGGTGAAAAACGGAATGGCGCCGGCCGACGCCATCAAGGCCGCCACGGTCAGCGCCGCCGACCTCCTCGGCGTATCGGCGATCGCCGGCACCATCGAGCCTGGCAAGGACGCCGACATCGTCGCGGTCGAAGGCGATCCGTTGGCGAATATCCGGTTGCTGGAGAATGTCGGGTTCGTGATGAAGTGGGGTCAGGTCTACAAGGCCGGCGGCCAGCGCCAGTTGACCGCCGCCGACTGAGCGTCAGGCGGTCTCGAGCAGGCGCGCGGCCTGGGCGCGCGCCTCCTCGGTGACCGCCGCGCCCGACAGCATCCGGGCGATCTCCTCGCGCCGTTCGTCGGCGTCGAGCAGGCGCACGGTGGTCCGGGTGCCCTCGTCGCCGTGGCTCTTCTCGATCCGATAATGGCGGCTCGCCCGCGCCGCGACCTGCGGCGAGTGGGTGACGACCAAGAGCTGGCTCTTGGTCGCGAGCCGGGCCAGCCGCTCCCCGATCGCGCTCGCCACCGCGCCGCCGACGCCGCGATCGATCTCGTCGAAGATCATCGTCGACGCGCCGCCTTCTTCCGCCAGCGCGACCTTCAAGGCTAGGATGAAACGCGACAATTCGCCGCCCGAAGCGATCTTGGTCAGCGCGCCGAACGGAGCGCCGGGGTTGGTCGAGATTTCGAACTCGACCCGGTCGGTACCGGTCGGTCCGGGCTCGCCGGGGGCAACGACGGTGCGAAAGCGCGCAGCTTCGAGCTTGAGCGGTGCAAGCTCGCCCGCGACCGCGCGATCCAGCCGTTCGGCAGCGGCGCGCCGGGCCTCGCTCAGAGCAGTCGCGGCGGCGGCGTAGTCGCTTTCAGCCACTGCCAGCGACCGCTCAAGCTCGCCGATCCGACTTTCGCCCGCATCGATCGCCTGCCGCTGCTCGCGCATCCGGTCGAGCAGTTCGGCGAGCTGATCGGGCTCGACCCGGTGCTTGCGGGCAAGGCCACGAAGCTCGAACAGCCGCGTCTCCGCTTCGTCCAGTTCCTCGGGCGAAAAAGCGAGGTCGCGTTGGGCGGCCATCACCTTTTCCTCGGCTTCGCCGCCTTCGATCAGGGCACGGTCGAGCGCGGTCAGCGCTTCGGTAAGGAGCGGGTGGGTGTCGGCAATGCGCTCCAGCCGCCGCGCCGCCTGGCGCAACTGCGACAGCCCGCCGTCCGACCCGGTGAACAGGCCGGCCAGTCCGTCGAGATCGTCCTGCACCCGCGCGAACTGCTTCATCGCGGCGCGCTTGTCGGCGAGGGCCTGTTCCTCGCCCTCCTCGGGCTCGAGCTTCTCCAGCTCGGCGATGCTGTGGTCGAGAAATTCGCGGTCGCGGTCGGCGTCGGCGGCTTTCGACCGTAGCTGTTCGAGCTCGGCGCGCAGGTCCGACAGGCGTCGCCAGGCGCGCGCGACGGGCGCGGCATCGACCCGCCCGAAGCTGTCGAGCAAGGCGCGGTGGCCCTTGGGGTTGAGCAACCCGCGATCGTCATGCTGGCCGTGGATCTCGACCAGGCTGCTTCCCGCTTCGCGCAACGTCGCCGCCGGGACCGGTCCGCCGCCGAGAAAGGCGCGGCTGCCGCCATCGGCCTTCAAAGTGCGGCGGAAGATCAGCGGCTCGCCCGCTTCCTGTTCGAGCCCGGCCTCGTCGAGCAACGCCAGCGCAGGATGGCCGGCGGGAAGGTCGAATTCGGCGGTGACCGAGGCCGCGTCCTGGCCCGAGCGCACCAGCCCGCTGTCGGCGCGCATACCCAGCGCGAGGCCGAGCGAATCGAGCAGGATGGATTTGCCCGCGCCGGTCTCGCCGGTGAGAACGCCGAGGCCGTCGCCGAAATCGAGGGTGAGCCGGTCGATCAGCACCACGTCACGGATGACGAGTTGCCTCAGCATGCCGGCCCGGCGCTGTTCCTCAAGCCGCCTGGCGAGGGGCGTTCGGCACGTGCCGCTGCACCAGCGTATAAGCGCGCTCGTACCAGACGGTGCCGGGGTAGTTGCGACCGAGCACCGCCGCCGCCTTCACCGCTTCGTCCGGGGTGCCGAGCGCAAGATAGCTTTCGGTCAGACGCATCAGCGCTTCGGGCGTGTGGGTGGTGGTCTGATACTTATCGACCACCTCGCGGAAGCGGTTGACGCTGGCCAGCCAGTTGCCCGCGCGCTGGTAATAGCGGCCGATTTCCATTTCCTTGCCGGCGAGCTGATCGTTGATGAGATCGAGCTTCAGCCGCGCATCGGCCGCATAGCGGCTTTCGGGATAGCGGCGGATGAGTTCGTTAAACGCATCGCTCGACTGAAGCGTAATCTTCTGGTCGCGGGTGACGTCGCCGATCTGATTGTAATAGCTCATCGCGATCAGGTAATTGGCGTAGGGCGCGTCCTTGTTACCCGGATGGATGGTCAGGAAGCGCTGGGCCGAGCTGATCGCGTCGGGATAGGTCTTGGCCATGTAATAGCTGAACGCGCTCATCAGCTGCGCGCGGCGGGCCCAGACCGAATAAGGATGCTGGCGCTCGACCTCGTCGAAGATCTTCGCCGCCTGCTCATATTCACCGCGGTCGAGGCGGTTCTTGGCGAGCGCGTAAAGCGTGTTCACGTCGCGCGCGACATAGGCGGTGTCGGCCTTGGTCCGCCCGCGACCGGCGCAGCCGGCGGCCGGCAGCACGACCGCGACGCCGAGAGCGAGGAGAAACAGACGATTGGGCTTCAGCATGGATGCCTTTCTAGGGCAGTCGGAGGGGCAGGCCAAGCGCTCTTGAGCGGGTGTGGCTGAACCGCGGCTTACACCACCGCGCCGTCGCCGCCGGTGACCCTGGCGGCCTTGTCCTCGACCTTGAGGAAGCTGTCGGGCTTAACCCCCAGCCAGACCAGGATCGGGGCCGAGATGTAGATCGACGAATAGGTGCCGATGAAGGTGCCGAGCAGAATGGCGGCGGTGAGGCCGAAGATGACGTCGGGGCCGAGCAGCAGCAGGACGGCGAGCGCGAGCATGATCGAGCCCGAGGTCACGATGGTCCGCGACAGGGTTTCGTTCAACGACAGGTTGAGCAATTGCACCGTCTGCATCTTGCGGAACTTGCGCATGTTCTCGCGGATGCGGTCGTAGATCACCACCGTGTCGTTGAGCGAATAACCGACCACCGCGAGGAAGGCGGCGACGATGTTGAGGTCGACCTGCAACTGCGTCAGCGCGAAGAAACCGAGAATCAGCGCGACGTCGTGGAACAGGGTGACCAGCGCCCCGACGCCGAATTGCCATTCGAACCGGAACCAGATGTAAATCGCAACCCCAAGCATGGCGAGCGTGATCGCCAGCAAGCCGTCCTTGGCAAGCTCGTCCGAGACTTTGCCGGACACCGCTTCGGCGGCTCCCACGGTGACGCCCGGATATTGCGCCTGAAGCATGCCGCGCACCTTGTCGGTGATCGCGGCGGCCTGCGATTGCGGGCCTTCGGGGCGGGGCAGGCGGATCTGGTAGGTTTTGCCGTCGCCGAATTCCTGGATGCTGGCTTCGCCGACGTCGAGCGCTTCGACCCGGCTGCGCAGATCCTCGATCGCGACAGGCTGGGCAAAGGTGGTGCGAACCACCTGGCCGCCGATGAAGTCGACGCCGAGGTTCAGGCCCTTCACCGCGACCAGCGCCAGGCTTGCGGCGGTGACCAGGATCGACAGCAGAAGGGCGATGTTGCGCACCTTCATGAAGTCGATGTTGGTGTTGTCGGGAACGAGCTTCAGAAGCTTCATGGGTCAGCGGCCTCAGATATGCAGTTCGCGGGGCCGCTTGCGCTTGACCCACAGGGCCACCAGCAGGCGGGTGAAGTTCACCGCGGTGAACACCGAGGTGATGATGCCGATCAGCAGCACGATGGCGAAGCCGCGCACCGGGCCCGAGCCGAAATACCACATCATCGCCGCGGCGATGGTGTTGGTGATGTTGGCGTCGAAGATGGCGGTGGATGCTTCCTTGTAGCCGGTGTCGATCGCGTCGAGCAGCTTGCGGCCGCGCCGTTGCTCTTCTCGGATGCGCTCGTTGATCAGCACGTTGGCGTCGACCGCCGCACCGATGGTCAGCACGAAGCCGGCGATTCCGGGCAGGGTGAGCGCGGAGCCGAAGATGCCCATGATCGCAAGGATCATGAAGGCGTTCACCAGCAGCGCGATGTTCGCGTAGACTCCGAACCGGCCATACGTGATGATCATGAAGAGCATCACGGCCAGCACCGCCACGGCGGAAGCGACCAGGCCCTTGCTGATCGAATCGCGGCCGAGTTCGGCCGACACGGTACGCTCTTCGATGACATCGAGCTTCACCGGCAGCTTGCCCGACGACAGCGCGACGGCGAGCTCGTTGGCGGTTTCGACGGTGAAATTGCCAGAGATGGTCGCGGTGCCGCCGATGATCGGCTCGTTGATGTTGGGCGCCGACAGCACCTTGTTGTCGAGGATGATGGCAAACGGCTTGCCGACATTCTCGGTGGTGGCGCGCGCGAAACGGCGCGCACCGGCGGTGTCGAAGCCAAGCGTGATGTTCGGCGCGCCCGTCTGCTGATCAAAGGTCTGCTGCGCGCGGCTGACCTGATCGCCAGCGACCATCACCCGGCGCTGCACCGCGATCGGGCCCGAACCGTCGGCCATTTGCAACACCTGGCTGCCGGCGGGCGCACGGCCCTGGGCGACCTGATTGGGATCGGCGCGCTGATCGACCAGCTTGAACTCCAGGCGCGCGGTCTGACCGATCAGGCGCTTCAGCGCTTCAGGATCGTCGACGCCCGGCACCTGGACCAGGATGCGGTTGCCGCCCTGGTTGATCACGGTGACCTCGCGGGTGCCCGACGGATCGATGCGGCGGCGCACCACGTCGCGGGCGACGGTCATCGCATCCTTGACCGCTTGTTCGGCGCCCTGGGGCGTCGGGGTCATGATGACCCGGTTGCCGTCCACGGTGCTGACGTTCCAAGTGCGGGTGCCGGTCAGGCCTACCCCGGCGGTGAGGGTGCGAAGCCGCTCCACCGCCGCGTCGAGCTGCGAGGGATCGCGCAGCATGAAGCTCACCCGCCCATCGGCGGTCGAGATGTCGCCGGTCTGAATCCGCGGATCGCGGCGCAACTCCTGCGACACGCTGTCTTCCATCGCCGCGAGCCGCTGCTTCTGAGCATCGGCAAGATCGGCTTCGAGCAGCAGCTGGCTACCACCGTTCAGATCGAGGCCGAGCGCAATCTGGGTGCGCGGGGCCAGACTGGGCCAGGTCGCGACCTCGGACTTCGGAAAGAAGCTCGGGATGGCGAAGGCGACGCCGAGCGCGATGGCGAGGAAAATTCCCCAGATCTTCCACTTCGGCGGATCGAACATCAGTCGTTCGCGCCCTTGGGAGTGGCATTCAGGACCTGGCTGAGGGTCGACTTGACCACGCGGACCTTGACGCCCGGGGCGATCTCGACCTCGGCTTCGCGTTCGTCGACGACGCGGGTGACGCGGCCGCGAATGCCGCCGGCGGTGATCACTTCGTCACCCTTCTTGACCGCCGCGATCATCGCCTGGTGATCCTTCACCCGCTTCTGCTGCGGGCGGATCATCAGGAAATAGAAGATGATGAAGATCAGCAGGAACGGGAAGATCTGCATGATGAAGGCGGTGGCTCCGCCGGGCGCTGCGGGTGCAGCGGCTGCGAGGGTCAGGCTCATCTCGTGCATCGGCGTCGCGGCTCTTTTCCAGCTTCAAGGAAAGAAAAATGGTCGGGGCGACAGGATTCGAACCTGCGACCCCCACACCCCCAGTGTGATGCGCTACCAGGCTGCGCTACGCCCCGACCGGTGCCGCGCTGGCTAGCAGGCGACGTGCGGCGCAGATAGTTGGGGTGGACCGATTAGGCAAGGCAGGGATTGGTGGCGGGGAGACGGAACACAGGCAGAAGGCGTCGCAAGGGCGGATTGGGAAGGCGAGTGCTGGTCGCACTGCTTGCCCTTCCGGGGCTGGTCCTGCTCGCCGCGCTGGCCGGAAGCCTGCTGCCGCTCAATCGCGATTGGGATGAGCCGGCGGCCGGCACCACGATCTATCTTCGCTCCAACGGCATTCACGTCGACATCGTCATGCCCGCGCAGGCCGGGGGCCTGGACTGGAGCGCCGTGCTGCCGCCAAGCCATGTGCGCGAGGCCCCGGCCGACGTGCGCTGGTACGGCTTCGGCGCGGGCGAGCGGCGGGTGTATCTCGAGACGCCGACGTGGAGCGATATCACGCTCAAGACCCTGTGGTCGGCGCTGACCGGAGGCGAGCGCGTGCTGCATGTCGATCAGACCGACCGGCCCGGCTTCGAGCTGCGCGCGATCCGCCTGCGACCCGAGGAGTATCGCCGGCTGTGGGCCGCCATCCGCGCCGATTTCGATGGCCAGCCGCGTCTCATCGATCATTCGGGCTACGGCCCCGACGATGCCTTTTACCAAAGTCGCGGCCGGGCCAGCGCCGTCAACACCTGCAACCAGTGGGTCGCCGACAAGCTGCGCCTCGCCGGGGTCCGGACGAGCGCCTGGACCCCGTTCGCACCGGGCCTCATGTGGCGGTATCGCACGGTCGATGCGGGCCTAGAGAACGTAGCGCGATAGGTCGGTGTTGCGGGCAAGGCTCGCGAGCTGCGATTCTACAAAGGCGGCATCGACGAGCAGCGTCTCGCCGCGGCGATCCTCGGCCTCGAAGCTGATGGTTTCGAGCAATTTCTCCATCACCGTCTGCAATCGCCGGGCGCCGATGTTCTCGACGCTTTCGTTGACCTCGGCCGCGATCTTGGCGAGCGCCCGGATGCCGTCCTCGGCAAATTCGATCGTCACGCCTTCGGTCGCCAGCAAGGCCCGATATTGATCGGCCAGACTGGCGCGGGTCGCGGAAAGGATGCGGACGAAATCGTCTTCGGTCAGGGCGCTGAGTTCGACCCGGATCGGCAGGCGGCCCTGAAGCTCGGGCAGCAGGTCGGACGGCTTGGCGACGTGAAACGCACCCGACGCGATGAACAGGATGTGGTCGGTCTTGAGGGGGCCGTATTTGGTCGCGACGGTGGTGCCTTCGATCAGCGGCAGCAGGTCGCGCTGGACGCCCTCGCGGCTGACCGATCCGCCGCGCACGTCGCTGACCGCGATCTTGTCGATCTCGTCGAGGAAGACGATCCCGTTCGCTTCCGCATCGGCCAGCGCGGCGCGGGTGACGTCTTCCTGGTCGAGGCGCTTGTCGGCCTCTTCCTCGGTCAGTTTGGCGAAGGCCGAGGGGACGGCGAGCTTGCGCCGCTTCTTGGGCGCGCCGCCCATCGCCTTGCTCATCATCTCGCTGAGATTGATCATCCCGACACCGCCCTGCCCGGGCAGGTCGAAGGGCATGGAAGGCGCCTCGGCAACGTCGATCTCGACTTCGGCGGTATCGAGGCTGCCGTCGCTGAACCGCTGGCGGAAGGAAGCGCGGGTTGCTTCGCTCGAGCCTTTGCCGGTCAGCGCATCGAGCAGCCGCTCCATCGCGGCTTCCTCGGCGGCCTGGCGGACGCGCTCGCGGCGGCGTTCTTTTTCGAGACGCACGGCCTCTTCCACTAGATCGCGGGCGATCTGTTCGACGTCGCGGCCGACATAGCCGACTTCGGTGAACTTGGTCGCTTCGACCTTCACGAATGGCGCGTCGGCGAGCTTGGCGAGGCGGCGGCTGATCTCGGTCTTGCCGCAGCCGGTCGGCCCAATCATCAGGATGTTCTTGGGCGTCACTTCCTCGCGCAGCTCGGGGCCGAGCTGCTGGCGGCGCCAGCGATTGCGCATCGCCACCGCCACCGCGCGCTTGGCGTCGGCCTGGCCGATGATGTGATCGTCGAGCGCAGCGACGATGGTCTTGGGAGTCAGGGCTTCGTTCACTTCGGGAATTTCCTAAACGGTCTCAACGACCACGCGGTCGTTGGTGAACACGCAAACTTCGGCGGCGATCGCCATGGCCTTGCGGGCGAGTTTTTCGGGATCGGGTTCGTAATCGACCAGTGCCTTGGCGGCCGACAGCGCGTAATTGCCGCCGCTGCCGATCGCCGCGATCCCACCTTCGGGCTCCAGCACATCGCCGTTGCCGGTGATGACCAGCAACACGTCGGCATCGGCGACGATCATCAGCGCTTCGAGATTGCGCAGGAATTTGTCGGTGCGCCAGTCCTTGGCGAGCTCGACCGCCGCGCGGAGCAGCTGGCCGTTATGCGCTTCGAGCTTCTTTTCCAGTCGCTCGAACAGGGTGAAGGCATCGGCCGTCGCGCCGGCGAACCCGCCGATCACCTTGCCGTCCTTGCCCAGCCGCCGGACCTTGCGGGCATTGGGCTTCATCACCGTATTGCCCATGCTGACCTGACCGTCGCCGGCGATTACCGTGCGACCTTCCTTGCGCACCCCGATGATCGTGGTGCCGTGCCATTGTTCCATATGTGTCCCGCTCATGCTGTTGGCGGGGAGGTGGGAAGCCCGAGCACCGAGCGCAAGAAACGGACGGCATCGGCAAGCACCGAATGGCGGCCGCGAAAGGGTCGGGACAGCGCGACCACCGTGCCGGCATGGTCGCAGCCCTTGTAGACGATCAGCTCGCTGGCCGCGCCGATGCCTTTCAGCGCGGCGTCGAGGTTGCGGCTGTTCTTGGCGTAGACGAGGTGATCGGAACTGCCGTGCTGAAGCAGCAGCGGCGGCGCGTCGGCGCGGCAATGGTTGATCGGCTGGGTTTCGGCCGGGTCGTGATGAGCGCCGAAGGTCGCGCGGCCGCGCCACTCGCGAAAGGGCGCGAAATCGAATGGGCCCGACAGCAATACGCCGGCGCGGATGAGGTCAGGTTCGAGCTGGACTGCGCCCAACCAGCGTGGATCGAGCGCGAGCATCGCGGCGATATAGGCGCCCGCGCTATGGCCACCGACGGTGATCTTGGCCGGGTCGCCGCCATATTCGGCAATGTGGGCGACGACCCAGCGAACCGCCATGGCGGCATCTTCGAGAAAGGCCGGGTAGCGAACTTCGGGCACCAGCCGATAATCGGGTACAACAGCAAGAAAGCCCTGACCCGCGAAGGCCGCGCCGGCGAAACCGTAATCGCCGCGCTCCCCCGCGTGCCAGCCGCCGCCGTAGAAGAAGATCATCACCGGGAGCCGGGCGCTATCGGGGTGGGTCGGCGCCCAGATGTCGAGCTTCTGGCGGCCAAGCGCGCCGTAGCTGATCCCATCCCCGACCTTGCGTGCGCGGTCGCCGCGACCCGGGGTCAGGCGGTCGATGGTGTTGAGCAGGGCGACCGGGCTCCAGCCGAAGCGGTCCACTAGTTCAGCGGCGGCACGGGGAATGTTCGGCCAGCGGCGGCGCCGCTTCGACCGGACCATCAGACCGGCAGTTTCTTGCCCCTTCGCCGCAGCCGCTTGAACGGGCCGCGCAGGGGATCGAACAGGGTGCGGCGGGTCATCCCTTCGAACATCGCGTCGGGGCTCTTGGGGTCGAGCAGCTCGGTCTCGGCAATGAAGCAGGCCGTGTCGTCGGGCTTCTCGTAGGGCAGCGGTTCGAGCCGGCGGTCGCCGGGCTTGGTCAGCTCGGCGATGGTGGCGCGAAGCGAGCCGGTGCGCTCGAACACGTCGCGCACTTCCTCTTCGCTGGCGGCCAGATGCTCGGCCATCAGCCGCTCGCGGACATGGCGGACGCAGTCGCGGTGCTGAGGTTCGTCGATCAGCGCCAGATCGCACTCACTGTCGAGGCCGAGGCTGCGGTTATTTATGTTGGCCGAGCCGATCTTGAGGAAAGCGTCGTCGACGATCATCACCTTGGCATGGACATAGATGTCCTGCCCGCCGGCGGTCTTGGGCGTGAAGATGCGGAAGCGATCTCCCGGATCGACCGCGCCGATGATCTTCATCAACCGCAGCCGGGTCGCGTCCATCGCTACCTGTTCGAGCCAGCCGTCGGCGGTGATCGGGGTGACGAGCACGATCTCGGGCGGGTTGGGCGCTTCCAGCCGGCGCATGATCGCGGCGGCGATCTTGGGCGAGGTGAAATACTGGTTCTCGATATAGATGAAGCGCTGGGCGCTTTCGATCGCATCGACAAACAGCGCTTCCACCTCCTTGACCTCCTCCCACTCCTTGTAGGGGGCCTGGGTGCGGGCAATGGCGAAGCGGGCGTCGGTGAAATGCGGCGTGAGCTCGTCGGGCCACAGGTCGTCACGCGGTTCGAGCTTGGGCAATTCCTCGCCCGTCGCCCGCCGCCAGCGATCGCCGCTGAGTTCGGCGAGCGCGCGGGCAAGCGGACCGTCGACCGCCATGGTGACGTCGTGCCACGGACCATAAGGTTCGCCGTTGGGTCGTACGCGCTTGGGCTCGTCGTCATGGTGGGCCGGGCGGTCCCAGCGGTCGCCGGTCATGTCGATCCCGCCGCAAATGGCGAAGCTGTCGTCGATCACCACGATCTTCTGGTGGTGGCTGCACCCCGCCGGATGGGCGTGATCGAGGGTAAAGGTGATCGACTTCTGCCACGCCAGCCGGGCGAGCCAGGCCAGCGCCTTGCCGCGAAACAGCAGCTTCAACGCGCCGAGATCCCATTTCAGGATCCTGATGTCGACCTTCGGATTCTTCTTGGCCAGCGCCAGCAGGAAGTCGCCGAGGCTTTCGTCATTATCGTCGCGGTCGATCAGAATGCGGGGGTCGAAATCCCAGCCGATGATCAGGATCCGGCGCTTGGCCCGTTCCATCATCTGGCGGACGATATGATAATAATCGCAGGCGTCGATGATGACCGACGCGCGTCCCGCCTGCTCAATCCGCCAGCAATTGCGTCCCGGTTCGAGCTGTGGCCCCACGAAAACGATCCCTCCTGTCCGCCCCTATCAAAAGGCGGACGGGAAGGATCGTTCCACAAGCGAAGCGATGCAAGGGGATTAAGTCATCGCTCCGCCGGGGGCCATTACGCGCCGGTCAGCGTTCGGCGCCCTTGACCTTTCCCCAGGTGCGGGCCGCGGTGTAGCCGAGGTAGCCAGTTCCGAAGAGCGTGTAGAGTTCGTCGGGAAGGCCGCGCAGATAGGACGTCATGCCGACCGCGATGGCATTGGCCTTGGCCGGGTCGATCGCGGCGATCAGCCCCATCGGCACCGACCACAGTATCAGCGCATACATGACGTAGAGAAAGCTCGGCCGGGCGCGGCTGGTCCAGACATCCTGGCTGTTCGCTTCGGCGATGATCGCCTGCATCTGCTGACCGATCTGCGCGGCTTCCTGGTCGCCTTCGAGCTTCAGCAGTTCGAGCTTGGCGCGATCGCGGGCCTGGGGGTCGGGAATGATCTTGTCGATGAGCTTGCCGAGCGGGCCGACGATGGCTTCGATGAGAGGCATGGGGTGGCTCCTGATTGGGGTCGTGAAGATGAACAAGGTCACAAAGGTCACCGGTGGCGAGATGTCAGTCGGCTTGACCGATCCGGTTCGCGAGCCAGCCGTAGAGAAAGGCTTCGTTGGCCGGACGCTTTTCGGCCAGGCGGAGGTAGCGTTCGCCCTGTAAAGCTTCGAGCGCGCGCATCAGAACGGTGACTCCGCCGGGTCCGCGCAGCGCGAGAAACTTGTCGAGCGCGCCGAGCGTGGCCGGCCCGACGCGGCCGTCGGGAACCAGATCGGGAAAATCCTTTGCCTGCCGGTTGAGCGCGGACAAGGCCCGCTGGAGAAAGGTGGTGGCGACCCCTGGCCCCATGTTGACCCCGGTGTCGAACAATTCGGCGGCGATTTTGGGAGAGCGCCTAGCGACCTGATCGTAGCGGGGACGGAGCCAGTAGAGGCGGCGATAGATGGCGGCCGCTTCGTCGCGTGGAAGCAGTGCCATCGGACCGGTATAGCCATGCGCACGCGCAACCGCTTCGGTGATCCCATATCGCGTCGGACCGCCGCGATCGGCCGGATGATTGGAATAGCCGCCTTCCCGGGCGATCAAGTCGTCGATCAACTGGTCGATGTCGTGGGAGGGTGCGTCGTCTGGCATGGGCGGCTCCGGCAGATGGCGTTTCCGAGTCGAAAAAAGCTAACCCATATGGTTTGCTGTAGGACAGTGTTTTCTTTGCCGGTCGTTGCCGGGGCGGGCGACTTGCAGGCGGGGGCGGCGGGGCGCATGGTGCGGGCAATGCTGCTGCTGTTCGCCGTGCTGATCGGTCCCGACCTCGCCGACGCGGCGCGGCAGGAAGTGCTGCGCCAGGAATGCCGGCTGAAGGACGAGGCCGCCGACGTCACCGTGTGCGGCGGCCGTGCGCAGAAAAACCGCTATCAGGTCACCGACCCCGCCGCGCCGTACGATCCCAAGGGCAACTTCAAGGGCGCGATGACCGAGCGCATGGGCTGGATCAGCGAGGGCGACAGCGGGATCGGCAGCTGTTCCAACATCGGCCCGTCGGCCGGCACCGGCTGCTTCGAGAAAGCATGGCGGCGGGGGTTGCAGCAGAAAGGCTGGTTGGTGCGCTGATCGTCACGATCTATTTCGACACATCTAGGCAATTGTTCGGCATTTGCAGAAGCAATGACTTCATAGCGGATATGATCTGGATAGATCTGCTTCTTGCGACGCATCCTATCGCGCGAGTTCACCATTGTTCGCGCAACTTGCCTGCCGATCAGCCATTCTATAGTCTTCGCGGGCCGAAGATGGAACCGATCATGATTCGCAAGACAACCGGCGTTTTTCTCGCACTTGCCATCGCTCTTCCGAGTGTCGCTGCCGCGCAGTCGGTGGATCAATTCAACAACCTCGTCCCGCCAGCGACGAGCAACGAAAATCCGACGGCGACATCCTTGTATCCGTACGCCGGCAAATCGCCGATGCAGCGGCTGCAAAAGATCTGCAGCAGCGAGAAGCGCAGCGATCGCCAGACGTGCAAGCAAGCCTGGCGCGAAATCAACGACGCTTATGCCAAGCTGAAGAGCGGGGAAGCGACGGCGCAACGCTGATCGCCCGAGGCGTCGCGGGCGTCTCGTTCGCGTCGCGTCGCCTCAAGCAGGTGATGAGTGGGCAGGCCTTGTTGCCACCAACCATTCCGAGCGTGCGTCGCAGCGACGCTCTGCTTCGCACTCCGCAAAAGTGCGCGATGATTCGTTCGAAGGGGATGTGGTCGCGAAGTTGCCTAGAACGGTGACCCGTTGGTCATCGGGTTCTGCAGCTGACCCTGCCGCGCCGCCTCGTTCTCCGCGCTCCAATTCTGTCCCTGCATGCTGGCGACATAATCTTTGTTGGTGCGCGTAAACTCGTCCCATTGCTCAGCCGACATGCAGCGCTTTTGCGGTCGGGCGAGCGAGCCGATGCGTTGGATCTTCTTGCAGATCTGAGCGGGTTGGGCGGAAGTGGTCGTGCCCGGATCGACGGCCAGAAGCAGCAGCGCAATTCCGATCACAACACATCTCCTTCCAATCGCCGACTCGACTTATGCCAGTTTAACGCCGTCTGTTCTATCGTGAGGTTTAAGCCTTCGCGCCATGCGCGATCGATAGGGTGCAGAATATCGGCTTTGCGAGGGTGGCGGGCCCGGCCTCTTTCGAGGCGAAATGGGGCCGCGTTTGGCCAGTATCTCAGGTCCAGTAGAGGATCCGGGCTTCGGGAAGGGCGGCGGCAAGTCGGTCGTAGAAGAAGTCTTTGAGCATTTTCATCAGCTCGGGCGGATAGACGAACTTGGTCCCGGCGAATTTGGTGCGTTTTTCGGCGCGCTGGTCGGCATCCATCTCAAGGTCCGATCCCGGATACCAGTTGCTCAGCACCGCCCGGCTGCCTGGGGTGAAGCGGTGGGTGATGAGCTCGGCGGTGAGGTCGAGGTTCGGGATGCCGCGAAGTTGATTGGCCGCGGCGGCGATCAGCTCGGCATAAGCGTCGCGCCAGCCGTCGGCGGCGATGATGGGGGCGATGGTGAGGCCGACCTTGTAGCCTGCTAGGGCCATCCGGCGGAGCGCGGCGAGGCGGGCGGCGACCGGATCGGTGCCGGCTTCGAAGCGATGATAGGCGGGCGGGTTGATCGATGCGCGCATCCGGGTGCGACCGCCGTGGGGCAAGTCGAGCAGCGAGGACACGTCGGCGAACTTGCTGGTGAAGCGCAACTGCACGTCGGCGTCCCACGCGCCGAAGAAGCGGATCAGCGCGGCAAGGCTGCCGGTCAGCGGTTCGAGTGCGAGGGGGTCGGTATAGCAGCTTGCCTCGAAGGTGGTGCCTTCGTGAGCGCGGGTGCGCGATCGTGACGTCACCTGACCCTGACCGAGGTAGGCGGGGAGCGCGGCGGTGATCTCATCCAGATTGGCGTAAACGCGCGTGATCGGCGGCCCTTTGAGCGAGCCCGCGAGATAGCAATAAGCGCAATGCGCCGGGCAGCCTTCGGCAAGATCGACCCGCCAGTCAGCGCTGGGCGCGATCGGCTGGAGGCGAAGCTTGGACGGCGGGGCGACCACCACGGCCAGCGTGGACTTGGCCTCGGCATAGGCCCGGCGCTCGTCCTCGGGCAGGCCGAGGCGGAGTTGGTTGCCTGCAAGCTCGACGACCGGGATTCCGAGCGCGGCGGCGCGCTGCGCGATGGCGCGGCCGTGGTCATGATCCCGCGCCGCGCGGGTGATCAGCGCGCGGCTGGGGCGCCAGGTGCGCAGGCGCTCTGGCCGAGAGGTGTGAAGCTCCATTGAAAGGTTGAACGATTCGGTCTGCTCGCTTGTGCCGGCCGCCAGCTCAGCGCCGCTTATCAAACCGCCCCCGCGCCGGGCCGGGTCGGCAACCCTCTACAAGGGAAGCAACGACCGCGCGACCGGGACGGGATGCCTTGTGCGCGGGGGTTTTGCCAAAGGCTCAAGGAGAGAAAACATGATGACATCCTTCCGCGAGAACGCGCCGATCCGGTCCAAGCTGTTGACGGTGGCGGCGTCGATGACGGCGCTGGTCAGCGTGCCCGCAATCGCGGCGCTGATCCGCGGGGACATGGTGACGGCAGCGATCGGCGGGGCGGCGGCGGTCACTGCCGCGGCGCTCGGCGCCTGGTATCGCGAGGCCATCGCTTTTCCTTATGTGAGCACGGTGGTGCGCATGGAAGCGCTTGCCGCGGGTGATCTCGATTCGCCGATCGAGTTCACCCATTACGCCGATTGCGTCGGGCGCTTGACCAAGGCGATGTTCGTGTTCCGCGATACGGCCAAGAAGCAATTGGTGGCGCAGGCGGACGAGCAGGCCGCCGTGGTGGATCTGTTCGGCGATGCCCTGAAGGCGCTTCGGAGCGGCGATCTGACGGTGCGGATCACCGCCGACGCGCCGCCTGCTTATGAAGCGCTGAAGCAGGGCTATAACGAGGCGGTGGCGGCGATCGGGGAGCTGATCCGTTCGGTCGCGGAAAGCACGGTAGAAATCCGCACCGGTAGCAGCGAGATTGCGCAGGCGAGCGAGGATCTGGCCCGGCGCACCGAAAGCAATGCCGCGAGCCTGGAGGAAACCAGCGCCGCGATCGTGCAGATGGACGAGCGGTTGAAGGCGACGGCCGGGGCGGCGACGCAGACCGTCGGGCGCGCCGATCAGGCGATCGCCACCGTCAGCGGCGGGCGCGGGCTTGCCGATCAGGCGGTGCAGGCGATGGGCCGGGTCAGCGACAGCGCCAAGGGCATCGACAGCGTGATCGAGGGCCTCGACAAGATCGCGTTCCAGACCCGCGTGCTGGCGATGAATGCGGCGGTCGAAGCGGGCCGGGCGGGCGAAGCGGGGCGCGGGTTCGCGGTCGTCGCCGATCTCGTCAGCGCGCTGGCGATGCGCGCCGAGGAAGAAGCGAAGCGGGCGCGCGATCAGCTGACCGTGACCCAGACCGATATCGTGACCGCGGTGGAGGCCGTCGGCCAGGTCGACGGCGCGCTCGAGAATATCTCGGTCGATGTCGGCGAAGTGCATCAGCTGGTCGGACAGATCGCCAGCGACAATCAGGCGCAGGCGCTGGCGATCACCGAGATCAATTCGGCGATCGCGAGCATGGACCAGTCGACCCAGCAGAATGCGGCGATGGTGGAGGAAACCTCGGCCGCGGCGCGCAATCTGCTCGGTGAGGTGAGCGGGCTTGCCGATCAGGCGGCGCGCTTCCGCGTCGAAGCGGGCGGGGCGGGGCGTTCGGCCGCGGCTGCCGCCCCCGCCAAGCTGCCGAAGCGCGGCAAGGAAGGGGCCTATCAGTCCCCGGTGAAGCCGCTTCCGGCCTCCGCAATTCACGCGCTGACCCGCCCGGTCGAGGCGGACTGGAACGAGTTTTAAAGGGCCGGCTCAAAGGCCCCCCAAGGAGGGCTGGCTTTGGCCCGGCAGCGTGAATGCTGCTGGGCCATTTTCGTTTGAGGCGACCGGGCAAGGAAAACCCCGCCGCCTGGGATGGGCAGCGGGTCGGTGGCTTGGCGAAAGAAAAGGTCAGGCGGCCATACGCCCCGGACGGGCGCCGGGACGGCGGATGGGGACCACGCCGGCGTCGGCGTCGAGGTCATGCACCGCGACCACCCGGGTGGCGCTGGCCGAGGCGGCGTCGGGGAGCAGGCTCGCCGCCTTGTCCGCCTTGCGGCTGGCGATGGTCGGGCCGTAGTCGGCCATGACCTGGAAGCGTGGGTTCACTTCGGCCAATTCGGCCATCACCTTGGCGGCGCGCTTGCCGATCTGGCGGACCTGCTCGCGGCTGAGGCCGCTGCCTTCGGGCGCGTCATAGTCGGCGAGTTCGCCGAACACCCGGGCCGAAAGGATCTCGCGGTCGCGTTCGAGCCTGGTTTCGATCGCCTCCACCGCTTCCTCGTCCAGCCCGGCGCGGCCGCCGGCCTTGAGGGCACGGGCAAGTTCGCGCTTCGGCTGTTTGCGTCGCAGCCCCTCGAGCGCCGCGTGGCGGCCCTTTTGCACGAATTCCTCGATCAGGCACTGGGCGGCGGCACGGGCGAGGTAGTCGCTGGCCGAGGCCTCGGTGCGGGCCAGCGCGTCTTCGTCCTCGATCAGCGATTCCAGCGAGGCTTCCTCGCCGTCGGCGCTGGCGGTGACGCTGTGGAGCGACACGGTGGTCGCCGAGACCTTTTGCGCCGAGGGGCGCTGGTCGGTCATGACGCGGAAGCGGAGCGACTGCAGCTCGCCGCGGATCTGCCAGTTCACGAAGGTGGTGAACTGCGCTTTTTCGGGGTCGTAGGCCTCGATCGCGCGGTGGACGGCGATGGCGCAGCATTGTTCGGCATCGTCCCAATGCCCGCCAAGGCCATATTGGCGGATGAAGTGGCGAAAGCGCGGGCTGAGCAGCCGCAGCAGGCGCATGAAAGCGACATCGGTGTCGCGGCGCTGACGGGCGGACGGCTTGCCGTCGGCGGCGGCGTGGATCGCCTTGATCTCGGCGACGACGACTTCGAGCGCTGCAGTGGTCTTGGACATGGTATCAAACCCCCCCGGGTCTGGGCGAAGGGACCATCCCTGCTCGCCCGGTGAGAGGAGAAAGCGGCCGGCGGCGTTAACCGGCGTAAACCTGTTCGTCCGGAGCGGATTTAATGCGGGGTGCGCCGCAAGGTGCGTAGAGGGGATGTGCGCGATACCCGTCAAAAACGGAGGTAAATCCTGGCGTCAGGCTGACAGGAAACGGGCCGGTTGAATGCGCTTGTCGACATAGGTGTCGAGCCACGCGCGATGCGCGGAAACCGCGTTGCCGGCGGCCGCGATGCGGCGTTCGGCGGCCGCTCCGCCGACCTGTGCGGCGAGGAGATGACCGGCGCGCTGCTCGCCGAGGCCAGCGCCAAGATAGCGCAGGGTGTCGCCGAGGCCGAGATGATGGGCGAGGTAAGCGGCGCGGGCGGTGCCGGCTTCGTCCGACGGCGCGATCCCGCGGGCGCGCAGCGTGCGGAGGTTGGCCGCGGCATGGTCGGCAATGACCTCGATCGAGGCGGCGGGATCGGTGCGTAGGGCGAGCAGGGCCGAGCGGGCTTCGGGGCGGATCGATCCGTCGCTTGCCAGCCAGCCGCGCGCTTCGGCGGTGGCATTGAGCCAGCTTCCCGGACGACGTGCTTCGTCGATCCAGGTGCCGGAGAGGAACTGGCCGAGCCCGGTGGCGCTGGAGCGCGGGTTGCGGCTGGCGGGGTTCCAGCTGCCGTCGGGGCGGCGGGCGGATTCGGCATCGACGATCGACGCGAGGACTTCGGGCTGGAGCCCGGTGCGGGCGGCGGCGCGCTCGAGCGCTGGGGCGAGGTGCTGGTTGGCGCCGAGGCTGAGCGGTGCCGAGGGAGCCGAGGGTGGCGGCGGCGTGTCGGGGCTGAGGGTGGGTTGCAGCCGATCCTCGGCCGCAAGCGCCTCGATCAAGGTATCGAGGCGGAGCAGGCCGCCGGTCGGGCGATCGGTAAGGGCATCGGGTCTCGCGCGATCGGTACCGCCGAGCGCCGCTTGCCACAGGCGGTTGTCGAGCTCGAACCGGGCGGCGCGGTAAAGGAGATCGGCGCGGACCGAGGGCGGCAGCGGCGCCAGCGGGGACGTGCTCACCGGCGCACCCAGGCCGCAGCGATACGGTCGTCGAGCGCGGCTGCGGCCTTGGCGTCGCGGCGACGGTCGGCGGCGCGGGCGGCGTTAGCGGCGGCGTCTTCGAGCAATTGCAGCCGGGCGCGGGCCTGCACAGCTTCCTGGCGAAGCGCGTCGAGCCGCTGCTCGGCGGCGGCCTGCGCCTTGCCGATAGCGGTGAGGCGGCGTTCGCCATGTTTGAACCACGGATCGCAGGGTAGCGGCACGGCGGCGGCCACGTGGCGCTCGGCTGCGCGGGCGCGGGTCAGGTCGTCGCGTTGATGAAGGATGGCGTTCACCACCGCCTGCTCGCCCGCGAGGCGCATGGCAAGTGCGTCGAGTTGCCGCTTTCGCAGACGAATGGCGGCGGCGAAGCCCGTCATGCGACCAGCCCGGCCAGCGCGGCAAAGGCTTCGGCGGGATGGCCGCGGTCGGCCTTGGTCTGGGTCAGCAACGCTTCGATGCCGGGCGCGACGGCGATGGCGCGATCGAGCTCGGGGCTGGCGCCGGGGGCGTAGGCGCCGAGGCGGATCAGTTCTTCCATGTCGGCGTAGGTCGAAAGGATTCGGCGCGCTTCGAGGCGGAGCGCATTGTCTTGCGGCGGAAGGCAGTGGGGGAGGGTGCGGCTGACCGATTTCAGGAGATCGATCGCGGGGTAGCGGCCGCGTTCGGCGATGCGGCGGCTCATCACCACGTGACCGTCGAGGATGCCGCGCACGGTGTCGGCGACCGGCTCGTCATGGTCGTCGCCGTCGACCAGCACGGTGAACAGGCCGGTGATGCTGCCCTCGCCAACGCGGCCGGGGCCGGCGCGTTCGAGCAGGCGGGCGAGGTCGGCGAAGACGGACGGGGGATAGCCGCGGGTGGCGGGCGGCTCGCCGGCGGCCAGCCCGATCTCGCGCGCGGCCATGGCGAAGCGGGTGACGCTGTCCATCAGGCAGAGGACGCGCAGGCCCTGGGCTCGGAAATGCTCGGCGACGGCAAGGGTGGCGAAGGCGGCCTGGCGTCGCATCAGCGCGGGGGCGTCGGAGGTCGCGACCACGACCACCGAGCGGGCGAGGCCATCGGGGCCGAGGTCGTCGGTGATGAATTCCTGCACTTCGCGGCCGCGTTCGCCGATGAGGCCAATCACCGCGACGTCGCAGTCGGCCCAGCGCGCGAGCATGGAAAGTAGCACCGACTTGCCGACGCCCGAGCCGGCGAACAGGCCCAGGCGCTGCCCTTCGCAGAGCGGCGCGAACAGGTCGAGCGCGCGGACCCCGGTGGCGAGGAGCGGCCCGACACGCGCGCGTTCGGCGGCGGGCGGCGGCGGCGCGCGCAAGGGGGCTGGCGCGAGGCCCTGCTCAAGCGGGCCAAGGCCGTCGAGCGGTGCGCCGAGGCCGTCGATGACACGTCCGAGCCAGGCGGGCGAAGGGCGCAAGGCGGCTTCGGCGGCGACCAGTTCGGCGAGCGTACCGGTGACAAGGCTTTCGGTCGGGGCAAAGGCCATGGCGGTCGCCGTCTCACCGTCCAATGCGGTGACTTCGGCGGCGAGGGGGCCGTCGCTGCCCGCAAGGTGCAGCCGCGCGCCGATCCGCGCCGCGCCGCCGAGGCCGGAGATCGACAGGCAGGCACCCTGGACGCGCGTCAGCTTGCCGAAGCGGCGATGTGGATCGGCGGCGCGGACCCGTTCCCCGAGCGCGGCAAGGGCGGCGATCCCGCTCAGGCTGCCTGCTCCTCGACAGTAGCAAGAGCCTGTTCTTCGAGCCGCATCAGTGTCCGGCATTCGCCCAGCGCGCGATAATAATCGGCGCTCGCCGCGCGCGTCGCGAACTTGGCGATGGCCTGGCGCCCGCTTTCGCACGCGGAGAGGGTCGCGACCGCCGGGATCGTCGCCAGGATGGCGCTGTGGTGGCCGGCAATGCCGTCGGGATCGAGATAGGCCATCATGGTGTGGAAATAGAGCGCGCGGGCCGGGGTGGTGGCGTCGGCCGGGGTCATGATCTCGCGGCCGCGCAGGATGGTGACCTTGCTTTCGATCGCGAGGTCGGTGCGGCCTGAGGCGCGGATCACCGCTCCGTTGATCACCACCTTTTCGCCGTCGCGAAGGGAAATCCTCAGCGTCATCAATGCCACTCCTTCTGCCTGGCTGGCTGTTGCCTTCTTCCTAGAGGGACGACGGGCCGGGCGGGGCGCGGCGCGGCAAATCTTGCCGTGTCCGGGCCGGTGGGCCGAGGCGTCCTATAAGGTGAGGGAAAGGAGCGGCAGCGGGCCGCGTCCGAAGTGGAGCAAGCGACCCTTGAGCCTTTATTCCGCCCTTTATGCCGGCGCGTCCGGCCTGAACGCGCAATCGACCGCCATGGCGGGGGTTGCCGACAATATCACTAACATCAACACCATCGGCTACAAGGGGGTGTCGACCGAGTTCCGGACGCTGGTCACCCCGGGCAGCACCAAGAGCCAATATTCGGCGGGCGGGGTTGCCGCGGCGCCGCAGGCGCTGATCAGCAAGCAGGGACTGATCCAGGCGAGCAGCAGCCAGACCGATCTCGCGATCGACGGGGCGGGCTTCTTCGTGGTCCGCTCAGGCACCGGCGGCGACAGCGATCTCGCCTTCACCCGGGCGGGTGCGTTCAAGCCCGACGTCATGGGCTTTCTCCGCAATACCAGCGGCTATTATCTCCAAGGCTGGAAGCTCGACGCCGCCGGCAACTACACCGACACCGGGCTCGGCTCGCTGCAGGCGGTGCGGGCTAGCGACCTGACCGGCTCGGCCAGCGCCACCTCGCAGATTCAGCTGCGCGCCAATCTCCAGTCGGACGCGCCGGTGCTGGCAGGGGCGTATGCCGCCGGCGACATGGCGACCGGCACGGTCACCCCGCAGTTCCAGCGCAGCTTCGACATCTATGACGCGCAAGGGTCGGCGCACCGGATCAGCATGGGCTTCGTCAAGACCGCGCCCAACGAATGGCAGGCTGAAATCTTCGCCGTGCCGGCGACCGACGTCACCGCGGCCGATGGCCTGCTGACCAGCGGAACGGTCCGGTTCAATCCGGACGGCAGCCTCGATCTTGCCGGCTCGACCGCGGCCTTTTTCGCCGACCTTACCCCGACTTGGACCAACGGCGCCGGGTCGGAGCCGATCAATCTCCAGCTCGGCTCGGACGGCAAGCTCGACGGCTTGATCCAGTTCAGCGGTGCGAGCGCGGTGATCAGTTCGGCGGTCAACGGCGGTCTTGCCGGCAACCTTGCCTCGATCGAGGTCGATGAGCAGGGCGTGGTCAGCGCGATCTTCGACGACGGCACCTCGCGCAAGGTGTTCCAGCTGCCGGTCGCGACCTTCCTCAACCCGGACGGCCTGACCCGCCTCAGCGGCAATGCCTATGCTTTGTCGAACGCCAGCGGCGCGGTGGCGATCAATCCGCCGGGCGCGCTTGGGTCGGGCATGATCGCCAGCTCCTCGCTCGAAGGATCGAACGTCGATCTGGCGCAGGAATTCACCAACATGATCCGCTTCCAGCGGGCCTACAGCGCGTCGTCCAAGATCGTCACCACGGTCGACGACATGCTGCAGGAACTCTCCAACCTGAAGCGGTGAGGCGCGCGTAGGCGATGAGCCTGTCCGACATTCTCGGTTCGGCCCTGTCGGGGCTGAACGCGGCCCAGGCAGGGCTGCGTTCGGCGTCGAACAACATCGCCAACGTCAATACGCCCGGTTACGCCCGCGAGCGGGTGCCGCTGGAAACGGGGGTCACCGCCGGCCGGGTCAGCGGGGTTCGCGCCCTGGAAGCGATCCGGGTCGCCGACCGATTCCTCGAATCCACCGTTTATCGCCGGGCGAGCGACTGGGGGCAGGCCGAAGCGGTCGCGGGATCGCTCGACCGCTTGCAGGCGCTGCTCGGCGCGCCCGGCGACGACAGCGGCCTCCCTGCACGGCTCGACGCGATCGGCGCGGCGGCAGTGGCGATGACCGGGGCGGCGGGAAGCGAGCCGACCGTGCGCGGCTTCGTAACCTCCGTCGGTCAGGCGTTGTCCGCCTTGCAGACGCTAGATGGCGATGTCGCCGCGCTACGCATCGATGCCGAGCGCGAGGTCAGCTACACGGTCGACACCATCAACAATCTGCTGCGCCGGATCGACGGCCTCAACGACAGCGTCGCCCGCCAGGCGGCCGGCGGGCGCGCCGCCAATGGCGCGGTGGACCAGCGAATGACCGCGGTCGAGGAGCTGGCCGGGCTGATCAAGATCGAGGTGCGGCAGGGTGTGGACGGGCGACTGTCGATCGACACTGCCGGCGGGGCGACCCTGCTCGACCGGCGGTTGCGGCTGCTCGATTACCCGCCGAGCGAGGGGTCGCTGCAGCCGCTCTATCCGGCGGTCAAACTGCGCTTTGCCGCGGACGATGGCAGCCTCGGCCCCGAAACGGGCGAACGGCTGGACAGCTTGGCGGCGGGCGGGCGGCTGGGCGGCCTGATCGACCTTCGCGACCGCCGCCTGCCGGCCTTTGCCGAAGAGATCGGAAGCCTGTTCGGCGGGCTTGCCGAAAGCCTGAACGCGGTCAGCAATGCCGGGACCACCGTCCCCGCGCCGGCCCGGCTCGATGGCGCGCTGACCGGTTTTGCGGCGAGCGACCGGCTGGGGTTTAGCGGCAAGGCGGTATTCGCCGCGCTGCAAACGGACGGCACGCTGGCGGCCAAGTTCACGCTCGATTTCGGCGCGCTGGGCGCAGGCGCGACGATCCTGGACGCGGTGGACGCGATCAATGCCGGGCTGGGCGGCGCGGCGAGCGCCAGTCTCACCAACGGCAAGCTCAGTATCGCGGGCGCGGGCGGGCTGAGGGTCGCGGTGGCGCAGGACCCCTCCGCACCGAGTAGCCGCGCCGGCATCGGCTTTGCGCAATTGTTCGGTCTCAACGATCTCGTCAGCGGCCCGCGGACCTTTGGCCCGGCCGGCTTCACCGCCGCCGATCCGCATGGCTGCGGAACGGGCGAAGCGGTGAAGATGGTGCTGCGCGGGCCCGACGGCCGGGTGCTGGCCGAGGACAGCCTCGTGCCGGCCGCCGGCGGCACGATCGGCGATCTCGTCACCGCACTCAATGCGGGGCCGCTCAGCGCGTTCGGGACCGCGTCTTTGGACGCGCGCGGCCGCATCGCCTTCACCCCCGTCGTTAACCTGCCGACCGCCAACCTGTCGGTGGTGTCCGACACCACCAGCCGGTTCGGGACCGGCCGCTCCTTGTCCTCGCTGCTGCTGCCATTGGGCAACGAGACGGGGCTAGCGGGCGCCGCCATTCGGCCGGACATCGCCGCGAGCGGCCGAGCGCTGCCCCTCGCCCGGATCGACACCGCGGCGGCGGTCGGCGCCAGGGCGATCGGTCCGGGCGACAGCCGGGGCGCCAATGCCTTTGTTGACCAACTGCGCGCCGCGGTGGATCTTGGCCGTGGGCGGGTGTCAGGCATGGAGAGCTATGCAAGCTTCGTGCTCGGCCAGACCGGGCTCGACGCCGCCGGGGCGAAGGATCGCCTTGCCGACATGGAAGCCCGCCGCTCGGATGCGGTCAATCGCCGCGACAGCTATTCGGGCGTCAACATCGACGAGGAATTGGCGAGCCTCGTCACCTTGCAGAACAGCTATTCGGCCGCAGCGCGGGTGATGAGCACGGCGACGCAGATGTACGACACTCTGATCGGGATGGTGGGACGATGAGCGGCTGGAACCGGGTGGCGACCGTGCCGATGCAGCGCAGCCTGTTCGAGAGCATCTCGGTCTCGCAGCGCAAGCTGGGCGAGGTCCAGCAGCAGATGGCACCGGCAAGAAGGCGCCCGATTTCGCCTCGCTCGGTATCGAGACGATGCGCAACCTGTCGGCGCGCACGATGCTGGTCCGGCAGGAAGCGCATGCCGTGGTCGGAGCGCGGATCGGCACCACCTTGTCGATCATGGATTCGCAGATGGCGGGCATGGAGGAGTCGCTGTCCAAGCTGCGCGACGGGCTGCTGTCGGCCAGCGGCACCGGGCGCGCCGATGGCTTGCAGGAAGTGATCGAGGAAGCCTTTCAGCGCTTTCGCACTGGGCTCAACAGCGACGAGGCGGGGCAGTTCCTGTTCGCCGGATCGCAGACCGCGACCGCGCCGTTCGCCCCGCCCAGCCTTGCCGCCTGCGCCGGGGTGCCGACCGTCAATGCGTTTCGCAACGACGGGGTGACCGCCGAAGCACGGGTCGCCGACGGGCTCGACCTCACCTACGGCACTACCGCCAGCGCGATCGGGTCCGAGCTGTTCGGCGCGTTCCGGACGCTGGCCGAGGCGGGCACCATCGGCCCGGCGCCGACCCCGGCGCAGATCACCGCCATCAACGAAGCGGTGAGCCAGCTCAACGACGGGCTCAAGACCCTGCGTGCCGCCCATGCCGAAAACGGGCGGCGGCAGGCGCAGGTCGAGGACTTGGCGTCGCGGGCGTCGGAGCGGACGTTGATCCTCGAAAAGATGGTGTCCAAGAACGAGGATGCGGACCTTGCCGAAGTGGCGAGCCAGTTGGTCCAGCGCCAGACCACCTTGGAGGCAAGCTACGCCCTGTTCGCGCGGCTTTCGAACCTCAGCCTGATCAACTTCATGCGCTAACCGTCCGCCGCGTCCGAGGTGGACTTTGCGCGCCCCCTCCTGTCTTGAAGGGGCCATGTTGAGGCAATTTCTAGGCGGCCTGGCGCTGCTTGCGCTTGCCGCGCCGGCTGCCGCCGCACCCCGCGACAGCGCCGAAGGCCGGCTGCTCCACGACCTGTTCAAGACCAGCGTGGAGATCCCCACCGTCAAGGGGCGGGGGCAGGTCCCGAAGATGGCGCGCGCACTGTCGGCGAAGCTCAGGCAAGCGGGGTTCGCCGCACGCGACATCGAAATCGTGCCGGTGGGCGAGACCGCGGCGATGACCGTGCGGTATCGCGGCACGGGCACAAAACCGCCGCTCCTGTTCCTCGCCCACATGGACGTGGTCGAAGCCAAGCGCGCCGACTGGGAGCGCGATCCGTTCAAGCTGTATGAGGCCGACGGCTTTCTCTACGGCCGGGGAACGAGCGACAACAAGCTCGGCGTCGTGCATCTGGTCGCCGCGTTCATCACGCTGAAAAAGCAGGGCTTCCGCCCCGACCGCGACCTGATCCTCGGCTTCACCGGGGACGAGGAAACCGACATGGCGTCGAGTCGCGTGCTGGCCGAACGGCTGGCGGCGCTGAAGCCCGACTATGCGATCAATTCGGATTCGGGCGGCGGGCGCGCGAACGCGTCGGGCAAGCCGATCTCGTTCGCGGTGCAGGTGGCGGAAAAGACCTTCGCCAACATCAAGGTGACCCTGCGTAACCCCGGCGGGCACAGCGCCCGGCCGCGCGCCGACAATGCGATCTACGAACTGGCCGAGGTGCTGGGCCGGGTGCGCGGCTATGTCTTTCCGTTGGTCGACGGCGAACTGACCCGTACGATGCTGCGCGATGCGGCGGCCCTGCCGAGCGCGAGCGAGACGTTCCGCGCCAAGGTCGCGGCGTTCGAGGCGGCCCCGGGCGACGCGGCGCTGCTGGCCGAGATCGGGCAGGAGCCGCGGCTGGGTTATGCGGTGCGAACGACCTGCGTGCCGACGCTGCTGGAAGGCGGCCACGCCGACAATGCGCTGCCGCAAAGCGCGACGGCGACGATCAATTGCCGCATCTTTCCCGGGGTCGAGATCGAAACGGTGCGCGCCAAGCTGGCGGAAGTCGGCGGCAATCCGGCGGCGGAATGGACGATCGACGGCGACCCGTTCGGGGCTGCCGCTTCGCCCAGCAATCCGGCGCTGTTCGCGGCGATCCGGCGGGCGCTCGACCCCGCCGCGCGCGACATTCCGATCGTCCCCTACATGACCCCGGGCGCGACCGACGGAAAGCATTTCAGGTCGCGCGGGATCCCGACCTACGGATTCAGCGCGGACTTTACCGTGGGGGGCGAGGTGGCGGGGGTGCATGGCCTGAACGAGCGCATTCCGGAGCGCGCGCTGTACGACGCCTTCGACTTCTGGCCGCGGCTGATGCGCACGCTTGCCGGCGGCGATGCGGGAGCGGGCCAGTGAAGGCCGCGTTCCTCGCCGCGCTGCTTGCCGCCGCTCCGGCTGCTGCGGCACAGGTGCAGCCGACGCTCCAGCAGCAGGTCGAAGCCAAGTTTGCCGAGGCGGGACCGGGAGTGCGGTTCGGGCTGGTGGTCGCGACGCTGGACGGGCGCGAGCTGCTGACGATCAACCCGGACGGCCGCTTTGTCCCGGCGTCCAACACCAAGCTGTTCACCACCATCACCGCCTATGAGCTTCTGCCGGGGCTTGATCAGCCGGATGCGGCCGGCGGTGCGCGGGTCCGTCTGGAAGAGGGGTTGCCCGGAGAGCCGAACGTCGTGCTGGAGGGCGGTGGTGACGCACGGCTGTCGAGTGCGCCGGACTGCAAGGTGAATTGCCTATCAACGCTCGCCGATGCCGTAGCGGCTCGAACCAAGCGCGTTCGCACCGTCATCGGCAATGCTCAAGCCTTTGCCGATGAACGGTGGAGCTTCGGGATGAGCTGGAACAACATCCCGACCCGTTCCGGCACAGCGATCGCGGCTCTCGTAATCGACGACAATGAGATTGCCCTGCGCGTCACGCCAGGCGGGTCGGACCAGGCACCGACAGTCGCGGCCCCGGCCTATGTGCAGGTGGTAAACTTCGCCAAGACCGTCAGCGAAGGGAAGACCGACCTCGGCGTGCAGCGCCTTCCAGGCAGTAAGCGGGTCGTGCTGACCGGAACCATCAAAGCGGGAGCGCCGGAGGAGCTGATCCGGCTCGGCGTCGATGACCCCGCCGACTATGCGGCTTGGCGCTTCGATCAGATGTTGAAAGAACGCGGTGTTCGCGTGAACGGCTACAGCGTTGCCCGCTATCGCACTTTTCCAAACCTGCCGCCGCCTCCGTCGCTAAGCGCCGATCTGGCCGCGCTTACGCCGCCGCCGCTTGGCGAGGACATCGTCACCATCAACAAGTCGAGTCAGAACCTTCATGCCGAGCTGCTGCTGCGGCGCATCGGCGCGGCGCGGGGCAAGCCGAGCGTCGCCGGCGGGCTCGAGGCGGTGCGGGCGATGTTGACGCAGGCCGGCGTGCCCGAGCGCGCGGCAACGCTGGCCGACGGGTCGGGCATGTCGCCTTACAACCGCGTCAGCCCCCGCGGCGTGGTGACCATGCTGCGCTGGGCAGCGGGCCGGCCGTGGGGCGCCGACTTCCGCGCCAGCCTGCCGATCAGCGGGGTCGATGGGACGCTGCGCAACCGCTTCCGCGACGGCGGGCTTAAGGGGCGGGTGTTCGCCAAGACCGGCTCGCTGACCGCGGCAAGCGCACTGTCGGGCTATCTCCTCACCGCGCGTGGCGAGACGTTGGTTTTCTCCGCGCTGGCCAGCGACGTGCCCGAGGACGTGCGGGCAACCGCGATCATGGACGGGGCGCTGGAGATGATCGCCGCCGCTCGCTGAGCGTGTCCCTGTGGCACCCGCGCAACAAGCGCGCCACGCTGGCGGAAAATCGCTGGCCCGGCGGCCTGTGTGACAAAGAAAAGACTAGTCAGAAACCGGGCTTTTGCCTCCTATTCCGCCGCAACAACATCATAACCGGGGGCGGACGACGAACATGGGTCAATTGGGGGCACGGGCAGGGTTGCTGTCGATGGGAAGCGCGTTTGCAGTAGCGCTAATGCTGGCGACACCGGCTGCGGCGCAAAGCACGACGGGCAATACCACTGATCCGGCGGCGACACCGACGGGCGCCGAGACCCCGGTCGCGCCAGCCAACACCAGCAGCGGCGACGATGGGTCGAACGAAGTGGTCGTCACCGGATCGCGCATTCGCCGCGATCCCAACAACAGCCCGCTGCCGCTGCAGATCATCACCACCCAGGAACTGGCGCGCGAGGGCATTTCCAATCCCGAGCAGTTGATCAGCTACCTCAGCACCAACGGCAACGGCGCCGACAATCTCGCGTCCAACTCGGACGTCGTGTCGGGCGCGCAGCGCGGTACCAACGGGCTGTCGTCGGCCAACCTGCGCGGGCAGGGCAGCGCTTCGACCCTGGTGCTGCTGAACGGCCGCCGCGTCGCCGCCCACGGGCTTCAGGGCTCGGCGGTGGACGTCAACCAGATCCCCTTCGCGGCGATCGAGCGGGTCGAAGTGCTCAAGGACGGCGCGTCGGCCATCTACGGCACCGATGCGATCGGCGGCGTGATCAACTTCATCACGCGCAAGGATTATCAGGGCCTCGGCGTCCAGGGCTTCGCCGATGTGACCGAAGCGGGCGGCGGCAACATCTACCGCGTCTCGGGGATCGCCGGCTACGGCGACCTCAATGAGCAGGGTTTCAATATTATGGGCGCGGTGGCGTATAGCTCCAACCGCATCCTGCGTGGCTCGCAGCGCGATTTCGTCAACGGCAACCAACCCGAGCGCGGCCTGTCGATCGATACGCGCGGAACGCCGATCGCGACCATCTTCAACACCGCCATCACCGCCCTGCAGGCGCCGACTGGCACGCTGACCCAAGGGCTGACGCTGACCCTTCCGAACGGTGCCAACGGGGCCGGCGGCGGGATCAACATCCTCGACCTGCCGGGCGGCGCGGGCTGCGACTCGGTCGATGGCGGGATGGCCTATGACGAAGTGCTGTGGGCCAATGCCAGCGCGCAATATGCCTGCGCCTGGGACACGGGCCGCGCCGCCGTCATCCAGCAGCCGATCGACACGCTGACCTATTACACCCGCGGCGTGGTGCGGGTCGGTGGCGGCCACGAGATCTTCGCCGAAGTCACCGGGTCGAGCGCCGACAGCTCCAAGCAATTCTCCAACGCGCAGGTGTCGGGCAACACCACGAACAGCCCGTTCTTCTATCCGCTGAATGCGCTGACCACGTCGACCTACAACGACGTCTTCAACCGGCTGAAAGCGGCCTTCCCGGCCAGCGCCGCCGCGCTCGACGGACGCTACGGACGGCCGATCGCCTTCCGCTGGCGCTGCATCGCCTGCGGTCCGCGCGAATATCAGACCAGCACTGATACCATCCGCGCCACGGTCGGCGTCGACGGTCCGCTGTTCACCGGCTGGGATTATCGCGCCGGCGCGTCCTATGCGAAGAGCGAAAGCAAATCGGTGTTGGGGTCGGGTTATTATTATCGCGGCACCTTGGCCAACGGCACCTACGATCCGGCGGCGCCGCAGGCCGCGGGTGCACCGGCAGGCTTCCGCGGCCTGGTCGGGGCGCTCAATAGCGGCCTGCTCAATCCGTTCAGCCTGACCCAGACCGAAGCCGGCCTTGCCGCGCTGGAATCGGTTTCGGCCGAAGGCGCGACGCTTTATGGCGGCCAGTATGAGGTGAAGCAGTTCGACGGCTCGCTGTCGGGTCCGCTGTTCGACCTATTCGGCAACCGGGTGCAGGCGGCGGTCGGTGTCGATTATCGCCGCGAAACCTATTCGTTCAATGGCTCGGATGCAGGCGCCGCGACCGCGCCCGTCATCTTCCTGGCGGCGTTCGACAACGTCAACGCGCTGACGCCCAAGAAGCGGACGGTGAAGGCGGCCTATGCCGAAGTGCTGGTACCGCTGGGAAACCGGTTCGAAATCACCGGCGCGGTGCGGGTCGACGATTACACCGGCTTCGGGACCACCACCAATCCCAAGATCTCGGCCAAATTCCGCCCGATTGATCCGGTGATGTTCCGCGGCTCGTACAACACCGGCTTTCGGGTGCCGTCGTTCAACCAGATCTTCAACGGCACCACCATCTCGCCCAACCCGGGCAATACTTTGGTGGACCCGACGCTCTGCCCGCAAGGATCCGTCAACGGTCCGCAACCGGGCTGTGCGCCGATCACTCCGGATTCGCTGACGGGCGGCAATCTCGCGCTCGGGCCGGAAACCAGCAAGCAGTGGACCGTGGGTGTAGTGATCGAGCCGGCGCGGCAGTTCAGCCTGGCGCTCGATTACTGGAATATCGCCGTCGACGACACGATCGGGTCGATCACGCTGACCCAGCTCCTCGCCAACATCAACGCCTTCCCGGCGCGCATTGCGCGGACCAACGGGATCATCACCGGGGTCGATCTTCGCACCGGCAACTTCGGCTCGCGCCGGACCGAGGGCCTGGAAGTCGCCGCCCGCGCGGGTGCCGACCTGTTCGGCGGTCAGCTGACGGCGGGCCTCGACGGCACGCGGATCCTGACCAAGAAGGAAAAGCTGCTTCCGAACCTTGCCTACACCGATCTCGTCGGGGTGTTCAGCCTGACCGGCGACCTCGGTCTCAAGTGGAAGCACAATGCCTTTGTCGGCTTCCGCACCGGGGCGTGGAATTTCACCCTCTCGCAGATCTTCCGCAACGGTTATCGCAACTTCGCGCTGCCGGGCAGCGCCGCGCGGCCGCTCTACAATCCGCGGGTCAAGGATTACGTGATCTACAATGCGGCGGTGAGCTGGGAGCCGTGGAAGGACCTGCGCCTGACTGCGGGCGTCAAGAACCTGTTCGACAAGGATCCGCCGTTCGCGATCACCTACGACAGCAACACCGGCGCGGGCTCGAGCTGGGAGCCGCGCGTGGCCGACCCGCGCGGGCGGGCGTTCACGCTCAATCTCGACTGGAAACTGTTCTAAGTCACCGGATGCAGGGGGAGGAGGGCTCGGCCGGTGGCCGGGCCCTTTTTCTTGTCTAGCGCAAGTTGGCGGCGAACCATTCCTCGATCGCCTTGAAGGCCGAGCGGCCGGCGGGCGGGTCCTTGCCGTTGTTGGCGGCGACAAAGGCGATGCCGGTCCGGCGCACGGGGTCGAACCACAGGCCCGAGCGGACGCGATAGGCTTCGCCGGCGTGGCCGAGGAGGCGGCGCCCGGTGCCACTGAGGTCGTCGCGGCAGTTGGTGCCCGGCGCGGGGATAAGCTGAATGGCGAGGCCGTAGGAGCAGTAAAATCCTTCGTCGGTGGCCCCATTGTTGCCGTTGAACGTCCACGCCGGGCTGGTCATCGCGCGGATGCTTGCCGACGACAGGAATGCGCGCCCCGCATGCCTGCCGTCGTTCAGCAGCATCCGGCCGATCACCGTCAGCCCAGCGGCGGAGATGCGCAGGCCACCTTGCGGCGAGAAGAGCGCGCCATTGGTGCCGGGTACATAGTCATCGAGGGTGCATTCGACGCCCGGTTCGACAAACACCGGACAGGCCGGGCGCTTGCCGCGCAGATCGTCGAGGATCGCCGAGCCGTCCTGGTCGTAGAGCACGACCGCTTTGCCTGCGGCGGAATCGCTGCAGGTCGCCCAGTTGAAGCAGGCGTCGAGGCCGAGTGGCTCCAGCACCTCCGCGCGGGCGACGCGGTCGAAGCGCTCGCCCGTCGCGCGCTCGATCACCGTTCCGACGAGACCGAAGTTGAGATTGGAATAGCGAAAGAAACTGCCCGGCGCGTGATCGGGATCGAATGAGCCGGCGTCCTCGGCCTGGGGGCGGATCGCCTTGCCAAGGCGGACGACGTAATTCTCGCCATTGTCCTGCACGCTGCCGGTGTGGCTGAGCAGCATGCGCAGGGTGATCGGGCGATCGGGAAATGCGGAATTACGCAGGCGCCAGCCGAGCCAGGTCGAGACGTCGCGGTCGAGGTCGAGCTTGCCCTGCTCGACCAGCCTTAGGACGGTGAGCGCGGTGACGATCTTGGAGACCGAGGCGACGCGGATCGGATCGTCGGGCGTGATCTGCCTCCCGGTGACGCGATCGGCGATCCCGCCGGCGCCCGACGCGCGGATCGCGCCAGCATCGAAGCGTGCCCAGGCCCAGGCGACTTCGGGCGGCGGGGCGTAAGGGGCGGAGCGTTCGGCGGTCATGCAGCCGGCCAGCGGCAAGGCCACGAGCGCGAGGAGGGCACGGCGGGTCACGCCACCGGCGCTTCGAGCAGGCGGATGGTGCCCGCGTCGGCGTCGATCTCGGCGCGGCAGCCGACCGGCAGGCTGAACTGATTGTCGATGTGGCCGAACATCGCGCCGGTGTAGACGGGTACGCCGAGCGGGGTGAGGTGCTGGGCGAGCACTTCGTCGAGCGTGAACAGGCTGGTCGAGCCGTCCGACGGCTTGCAGTTGGTGCATTGCCCGAACACCACGCCGGCGACCCGGCGCAGGATTCCGGCCTGACCGATCTGCGTCAGCATGCGGTCGATCCGGTAGGGCGCTTCGTCGGTGTCCTCGAGAAACAGGATTGCGCCGCTGAAGTCGGGCAGCCAGGGGGTGCCGACGAGGCTGGTCAGCACGGTGAGATTGCCGCCGAGCAGCTTGCCGCTCGCCTTGCCCGGGCGCAGCGTTTGGGTTCGGCCTTGGCGCTGCACCAGCCGGTCCTGCTCGGCGATCGGGTTGCGATAAAGCGGCAGCTTGCCGTCGAACGCCAGGTCGCGAAAGGCGGCATAGCTGTATTTGCTCCAGCTGCTCCCGGCAGTCGGTCCGTGAATAGTCGGGAAACCGGCGCGGGCCTGGATCGCGAGGTGCAGTGCGGTGATGTCGCTGAAGCCGACCAGCAGCTTGGGATTAGCGCGGATGGTCGCCCAGTTGAGATAGGGCAGCATCCGCTGCGAGCCCCAGCCGCCGCGCAGCGCCATGACCGCGTTGACGCTGCGATCGGCAAAGGCGGCGTTCAGGTCGGCGGCGCGGTTCTTGTCGGTTCCGGCGAGATAGCCGAAGCGGTCTTTCCAGTGCGGCTGGGGGACGGGCACCAGCCCCATCGCGACCATCGCTTCGGTGACCAGCTGGAAATCGAGCTGGTCGGCGTAGAAGCCAGCCGGAGCGACTAGCGCCACCCGGTCGCCGGTGCGCAGGCGCGGGGGCTTGGCGCGTGAGGTTGCGGCGGCGGGCAGCCGGGCGGGGAGGGCCATCGCCGCTCCCACCGCGCCGAGGGCTGCAAGGGCTTCACGTCGCTGCATGCTGATCATGGGCGGCGAGGATAAGCAGGCGGGCCGAGAGTGCAACCGAGCGCGGGGCTGCTAGGATGGCGGCGTGATGTTGCCGACTGTCCGCCGCGCATGACCGCCGACGTCCTCGTGCTGGGCGCGGGCGTGGTTGGCGTGGCGACCGCCGAAGCGCTGATGCGGCGCGGACTGTCGGTGATGCTGGTCGATCGCGCCACCGGACCGGGGGCGGGCGCGAGCTTCGCCAATGGCGGGCAGCTAAGCTATTCCTATACCGACGCCCTGTCCTCACCGAGCCTGCTGAAACGCCTGCCCGGTATCCTTGCCGCGACCGATCCTGCCTTTCGCGTCGCGAAGCGGTTCGATCCCAATTATCTGCGCTGGTGCCTCGCTTTCTTTGCGCAAGGCCGGGCCGGGCGGTTTGCGGCCAACAGCCTCGCCGGCTTGACCCTCGCGCTTCGGTCGCGGGCGTTGATGGAAGAGTTGCTCGGTCGCCTGCCGCTTGAGTTTGCGCATCAGGTGCCGGGCAAGCTGCTCTTGCACGAGGAGGCGGCCGCCTTTCGCGCTGCCAGCACTATTGCCGCGGCGAAGCGGGAGCGCGGGATCGAGGTGCGGGCGCTGTCGCCGGACGAGGCGGTTGGGGTGGAGCCGGCGCTGGCATCTGTCGCAGGCCGACTTGCCGGCGCCATCTTTGCGCCGGGCGATGCGGTCGGCGACCCGCATCTGTTTTGCCTGGCGCTGGTCGAGAAGCTGCAGCAGCAAGGATTACAGACCCGTTTCGGCGCGACCGTCAAGCGGATTGAGGGGTCAGCCGAGCCCGCGCTTCACCTGACAAGCGGCGAGCGCATCGCGGCACGGTACCTCGTCGTCGCGGCGGGTCCGCAAGCGGCAACGCTCCTCCGCCCGCTCGGCTGGCGCGTGCCGATCATGCCGGTGCGAGGGCACTCGCTGACCCTGCCGCCGGGAGAGCGAGCGCCGCGGGTCAGCATTACCGACGTCGCCCGCAAGCTCGTCTTCTGCCGGCTTGGCGAGAAGATCCGGATTGCCGGATTGGCCGATGTCGGGTTTGGGAGCCGCGCGGTCGATCCTGTTCGGCTAGCGGCATTGCGCGAGGCAGCCCGGCAGAGCCTGCCCGAAGCCGCCGACTATGCGGTTGGGGGCTACGCGTGGGCCGGCCTACGACCCGTCACCCCCGGCAGCCTGCCGATCGTCGCGCGGCGCGGTGCGATCACCGTCAATGTCGGCCACGGCGGCCTCGGCTGGACCTATGCGCTCGCCACGGCAGAGCGCGCCGGGAAGCTGGTCGGGCAGGACAATTGAAAATGGGGTTGGCCAGCTCAGCCGTGGTGCTCCACAGACGACAAAGATGGGCACTCACATCATTGGGCAATTTCTCTCGCGCGACCCTTATTCACGCGATGAAGATGCACCTCTCTCTTTTGCATAGTGTCGATAGCGCAGAAAGTGCTCAATCTTCTCAAGGCAATGCAGGTTAATGCTGCGCGCAATCGGCTAATGATGTAAAGTCCGGCAGACCGGTTCGCTTGGGGGAGTGACAGTGATTCTGTTGTCGGCCTTGGCTTTTATCATCAGCACCGTTCCCGAGACCGACTTCGGTATTCGCCCGGTCAGGGCCGAGGTGTTATCTGTCCGGCCTGTCATCAGGAATACCGAGCAAAGCATGGGCGATTTCCGCCTTTCCTCGGCGGCCAGCTTTGTCGCTCAGTTCGGGCGGGTCACCAGTCTGAAGCGGTCGCCCGATCACAATCGCCGGGTCGGCGGGGCGTCGAACAGCTGGCACCTGCACGGCCGCGCCGTGGACGTGGTGCGCTCTTCAGGCGTGAGCCATGCAAGTCTTGCCGCCTCTCTTCGCCAGCGCGGCTATCATCTCCTCGAATCGCTCGACGAAGGCGATCACAGCCACTTTGCGTTCGGTAACGGCTTACGCGTGGCTCCCCGCCGGAGCGGCGCGGAGCAGATGGCCGAGATCAAGCGCGAGGCGGACTATTTCCGCTTCATCGAGGTGCCTTCCCCCCGCCAGCAAAGCCGCAAGTCAGCGCTTCGTTGACGTCGATGGCGCGGCAAGCGCGAGATTGTTGGCGGCCCGCGTAAACCAGAATTCGCTCTGTTCGAGAGCTCCTGCAAAGGCCGCTTGCGCTTTTTCGTTCTGGCCAGCCTGAAGTGCGAGAACGCCCGCGTCGTTCAGCCGTGCTGCAAAGGACAAACTGCTTTCCCCTTCGCGGCGGCGGGGAAGGTCGGCAGCGAGCGCCGAGGCCGCGAGTTCGAGGTTCGCCTGTATCCGCTTGTCGTCCGGGGCCAGCGCGGCCGCCTTGCCGATCAGCCGATGCGCTTCCGACCACTGGCCGCGCAAGAGCAGCGACCAGCCAGAATTATTGACAAGCTGCGGCGAGGTCGGATCGAGCTTCAGGCCGTGCCGATAGGCGGCGTCCGCGGCCGACCAATCCTCTCGCCGGTCGGCAAGAACGCCGCGAAGGCTGAACAAGCGCGGTCCCGCATCGGGCAAGGCGGCGCCGGAATCGAGCAACGCCATGGCCTCCTTGTCATGGCCTTGCTTCAACGCGGCGATGGCAGCCTGCTCGAAGAGATTGCCGCTTCGCTTCCCGCCGAGGATGAGCGCCTGGTAACGCGCCGTCGCTTCGGCCCAGCGTCCTTCGGCAAAGGCAAGATCGGCAAGCAGGTGATCGAGGGCTGGTCCCGAGGCCCCTTCGCCCATGGCCTTGCGGACCATCTCCCGCGCCTGGATGGGCCGGCCTTGCCGAAGGGCGTGCCTCGCCTCCGCCACCTCATCGACGGTGGGCGCCGAGACCGCGAGCAACAGGGCAAGGGCAAGCATCAGCTACGCTTGGCGGAGGCCGCATCGCGGCCCAGCCGCAAGACGATGCGATCAAGGGTCTCCGTTTGCCGCGTCACGACCGGAATCCGCAGCTGTCGCGCCAATCGTTCGCCAGCCTTGGCCAAAGCGGCGGGGTAGAGCAGCTCAGTCCGCTCGAGCGCATGAGTGCCATTGGCGATTGCGATCTTCGACCAACCGAGCTTCTGCAAGTACAGGCGGGCGCGTGCCGCCGCGCCATCGGTCGAGCCGGCGTTGTGGATGGTGAGTTTGACGACTGGTGCGGCAGCCATACGCGAAGAGGGTTTCGCTGGCATCGCAGAACCCTTTGCGGCCATCACAGGCAGCGGTTTCCAGTGGGGCGCCTTGCCTGTGACCAGCAAGGTCTCGCCAAGGGCGGTCCGCTCCAGATAGGCGGCGCCGCGCGGCGAGTGCCGCTGTGCGAGGGGCGCGTGCGAGGCCGCGAAGGAAACGCCGCCAGCGGACAGCAAGGAGGCGCCAGCCTTGCTTGCCGCCAGGATGCTTTCCGCCAGCGACGGTCCTGGGGCCGCGGCCTTGCCAGCCTGAAGAGTTCCTTCGCGCCGCACCTGCGCCGCTTCTTGGGTTGCCCCGGCACGAGTTAGCGACTGGGCAAAGGCGGCAAGGATCGTCTGATCACGCGGCTGCAGCGCCAGCGCCTTTTCAAAGGCCGAGCGCGACAGGTCGTTGCGGCCCATCAGGTCATAGCAATTCGCCATGCCGACCAGCGAGGCGGCGTTTTCCGGATCTTCGCGCAAGGCCCGGCGAAATCCCTCCAGCGCCAATGCGACGTTGCCGAGGGCGAGGTGCCCGTTGGCTTCGGCGATCCGAAACGAAGCCGGATGAGCGCCCGCCGCGAGCGCGGTCGGAAGCGGCCTGACGGCCACGGTCCGGTTCGCGCCGCACGCCGGCAGAAGAAGAACCGCGGCGAGCGGTAGCGCCGGTGTCTTCATCAGCTTGCCCCCTGCATCGCTGGAATGATCGTGCGAATGACCCGAATGGCCGCCGGCAGCATCAGCACGCCGATCATCACCGGAAGCATGCAGGCGACCAGCGGGATCGACAGCAAAACGGGAAGGCGATGCGCCTTCTCCTCAGCGCGCATGCGACGTTTTTCGCGCATCTCGGCGGCGTAGATCCGCAGGGTTTGGCCGACCGACGAGCCGAGTTTGGTCGACTGGATCAACAGGGTCGAAAAGGCTCGTATCTCGTCCACCCCGGCGCGGTCGGCAAGACGGCGAAGCGCATCCTCGCGGCTTCGTCCGGCCCTGAGTTCGAGCACCAGCTGGCTCAATTGTTCTGCGATCAGCGGATGGGAGTGAACCATTTCCTGACCGACCTTGGTGAAAGCGGCTTCGAGCCCCAATCCGGCCTCGACGCACACCAGCATGAGGTCGAGGGCATCGGGAAACCCGTTCACCAGGGCCTGCCGGCGGCGATCGCCTTTGGCCCGCACCACCAGGGCCGGGACGTAAAGCCCGAGCAAGGCCGCGATCATCGCCTGCACGTACAGCGCGATCATGCCGGCCCCGTCGGCGGCCATCCAGTGCACGAACAGCACGAGGGCAGGGAGGAGGACCACCAGCATCAGCCGGACCAGCGTGTAAACGCGCGGCGCGACCGGATTGCTGAAGCCGGCCGCCGCGAGTTTCTGGCGAAGCTCCCGGTCGTTGGTGTCGGCGAGGCTGAGACCGGAGCGCTCGACCCTTTCGATGATCTTGTTCCACGCGCTTCGCGTCTGATCCCCGCGAAGGCTGTGGCCTTGCGCCAGGACGGAAGGCAGCGGTCCTCCTGCGGGTTCAAGCCGCCTGCGCAGATCACGCCGTGCCGATGTCCAGTTCACCATCGCATAAGCGGCCGTGCCCACCGCGGAGAACAGCAGCACCAGCAGGCTGATGCGCGCGATCGGGTTTTGCGCCAGAAGTTCGAGCATCGCCTAGACCTTCAGATCGACCATGCGCCGGATCGTGACGAACCCGATGCAATACAGGAGGACTAGCGCCGCGAAGCCCGGCACGAACATCGGATCGTCGGCCACCTGCAGGTAGAATTTGGCATTGAGCAGGAAGAGCCCGCCGAACGTAAGGACCGGCAGAAGGGTCAGAATGACCGCCGTCATGCGCCCTTCGCTCGACAGCGCGCGCACTTTCATCAGCATGGAGTGGCGATCGCGGATCACGCGTGAGAGATTTTCCAGGATTTCGGCCAGGTTGCCGCCGGTCTCATGCTGCACCGACAAGCTGACCACGAACATGCGCATGTCGTCGAGGTCCCAGCGTTCGGCCAGCGCGGCGAGGGAATCGCGAAGCTCGGCGCCATAGGTCACTTCGTCGACCACGAGCCCGAATTGCGATCCGATCGGATCGGGCATTTCCACCGTCAATAGGTCGAGCGCGGCGGCGACCGGATGCCCCGCACGAAGACCCCGAACGAACACATCAAGCGCAACGGGAAATTGCTCCTGCATCTTCTTGCGCCGCGCCTGGGCCCGGCGGCTCAGCAGCATCAGCGGGATCAGGGAGCCGACGACCGCAGCGAACGTGCCGACCAGCATCAGCCGTCCGAAACCGATCGGCGCGCCGGCCGCAAGCATGGCCAAGATGATGACGGCCATGACCAGCACCGGTGCAAGCACGATCAGGGCCAAGAGGCGGCCCGTCGGGATGAGAAGCCCGGCGGCGAGCAATGTCCGCTCGAGCTTGCGGACGATCGCCTGGAACGGGGCGGGGACCTTGCCGACCATATCCAGATTGTGCCGCCGCAGCGTGCTCATCGTATCGGCGCGCGACACGCCGTGGCTGATCATCCGCAGACGCTGGTTGACCGACCGGTCCTTGCTGCGCGACCGCAGATAACCGCCAAGCAACACCTCGACGACGAGGAGCACGGCGGCGAACACCAGCACCAAGATCAGCACGCGCAGCAGATCGTCGGTCATGGCTCGAAGCTCACTTCGGGCCGGAACAGATCGGGCGACAGCATGATGCCGTGGCTGATGGCATCGTCGAGGAACCGCGGGCGAATACCCGTCGCTTCGAACCGCCCCAGAACCTCGCCGTCAGCCGCGCGACCGGTCTGCCGGAAGCGGAAGATTTCCTGCATGGTCACGACCTCGCCTTCCATGCCGGTGATCTCCGACACGCTGATGAGGCGGCGGCGGCCGTCTGACAGGCGCACCAGTTGCAGGACGATATTGATCGCCGAGGCGATTTGCGCGCGGGCCGAGCGGGCCGGAATGTCGATGCCCGACATGCCGATCATCTGTTCGATGCGGGATACCGCGTCGCGCGCGGTGTTGGCGTGGACGGTCGTCATCGACCCGTCATGGCCGGTATTCATCGCCTGCAGCATGTCGAAGGCTTCGCCTGCGCGGACTTCGCCGACGATGATCCGGTCGGGCCGCATGCGAAGCGCGTTCTTGACGAGGTCGCGCTGAGCAATCTCGCCCTTGCCTTCAGTATTGGGCGGGCGCGTTTCGAGCCGCGCCACATGCGCCTGCTGAAGCTGCAGTTCGGCGCTGTCTTCGATGGTCACGATGCGTTCGCGGCCGTCGATATAGGCCGACATCGCATTGAGCATGGTCGTCTTGCCGGACCCCGTGCCCCCTGAGATGAGCACGTTGCGGCGCGATTTGACGATCGCCTGCAGCACTTCGGCAATTGCCTGGGGAACCGATCCGATCTCGACCAAGCGGTCCATCGAAATCGGCACCTTGGCGAACTTGCGGATGGACAGCAGCGGGCCGTCGATGGCGAGCGGCGGGACCACCGCATTGACTCGGCTGCCGTCCGCCAGCCGAGCGTCCACCAGCGGCGAGCTTTCATCCACCCGCCGGCCGACCGCCGAAACGATCTTCTGGATGATCCGGATCAGATGCCGGTCGTCCTTGAATCGCGCAGAGCTCGCTTCGAGCGAACCGTAGCGTTCCACGAAGATACGGTTGTGACCGTTGACGAGGATGTCGGTAATCGTCGGATCCTTGAGCAAGGGTTCTAGCGGACCCAGGCCCAGCAATTCATCAAGGACGTCATCAACCAGTTGCCGCCGTTCGATCTGGTTCAGCGCATGGTTCTGCTTGGCGATTTCTTCCTGGATGAGCTCGCCGATCTCATCCTCGATCTGCGCGCGCGACATGCTTTCGAGCGCGGCCAGGTTGATGAGGTCGAGCAGCCGCTGATGAAGCTCGACCTTGAGTTCGGTGTTGGAATCGCGGTTCGCGAACGCGCCGGCATCGCCGACATTCATCAGCCGCCGTTCGGCGAACGGGGCAACCCTCGCTTCTTCCGGCGCCAGCGCTGCCGCTTCCGCCGGTGCGGCCTGCTGTTCCCTTTTGCGTATCTGCCACATCGCTCAGCGCTCCAATCCGAGAAGGGAGACAAGCGCCTTGTCGAGGCGGTCGAGATCGCTGCCGAACGCACTCTTGCGCTTGATTTCGTCGACCGTGACCCCGCGCTCGATCGCGCCGGTCACGGTGGCCGGATCGTTGGCCACGGTGAAGCGCGCGTCGCGGTTCAGCACCTTGGTGACATCCGCCTGCTTGACCGACCCGAACAGGCTCTTCTCATAGCGGTTGATGACGATTTCGAGCGGAACGTCACCGAGATCCTGTTCGTGCAACAGGTCGAGCTGGCGACGCGCCTGGCGCAACCCGACGACGCTGAGATCGGCGATCATCAGGATGAGGTCGGACCGGGCCGCCAGCGACAAGGACCAATGCGTCCAATTCGCGGGAAGATCGACGAAAACGGTATCGTAAGCGCGCTGGGCACGCTCCACGACACCCAGGATCTGGTCATTGTTAAGCGCTTCGAGGGGCAGCATTTCCTCGGGCGCCGACAGCACCGCCAGACCGCTCGGATGCGGTGTCGCGATCGAGCGCAACAGTTCGCCGTCGAGCCTGGCACCCGCCCCGATCGCATCCGTGAGACTGAATTTTGGATTGAGGCCGAGCTGAAAGGCGACATCACCGAACTGCACGTCGAGGTCGATCAGACAGGCATGGCGCCCGGCGGCAGCTTCGCGGGCAGCGAAACGGCAGGCAAGCTGGCTCGCGATCGCCGTCGCTCCGCTGCCGCCGCGTGCCTTGCAGAAGGTGATCAGGCGAGACGACCCGGCAAGCGACTGCACATCCTTTTGCTGAACCTGTGCGGCAAGCGGAGCGAGAGACGCTTCAAGATCGCCTAGCGACAACGGGAGCGGAAGAACGTCGTGGGCGCCGCTGCGAAGGAGCGACCGGACCAGGGCGAGCGGCGGCTCAAAGGCGGCGGCGATCACCGGCGTGTCGCCGGCGGTGGCGACCAGTCGCTCGAACCGTTTCAGCGATGCCGGCGAATCCGCATTGACCTGGACCACGGCGACCGCGGCGCGATTGAGATCGGCCGCGTCGATCCAGTCGGACACCGGAACGATGCTGAGCGCTAGCGGCAGGCCAAGCACGCGCGCGCCCAACAAGGCGCCAACGTCGCCTTCAGCCGCGCTCAGATATAGGTGGACTTCAGCCTCTCGGCCCTGGAGCCGCCAGGCCCTGACTGTTTCCTGCTGGTTCATGACGGTCACGTCTTCGTCCTCGCCCAAGATGCCGCCGCGGTCGCAGCGCCCGTCGCAGCATGCCTCTCGGGGGAATGGCGTGGAACAGCCGTGATGGCTGCTGTTCTAGTTTGACCCATTGCAATCTCCGGTGACCGAGCATTCCCCATCTTCCATCGTCAGCGAGGCCCGGACCGACGGCAGCGGCAGGGTTCCTCCGAACAGGATGATGGGCGAAAAGCTGAGCCCGCTCACTTCAACGGTGGTCAGCGGCGAGACGTCAGGACCGGTCGGATTGCCCGAATAGCCAAGACCGACATTGGTGTAGGTCACCGTAACATTGGCTGGTTGGACCCGCCCGTCGAAGCGCTGCATCCAGCTCACGATGTTTCCGAACGCGGTCGAATCGTGATCGCTGGTGGCCTCGCCCGAGACCTCGCAGGCGGCATTGTCGCAGACCGCCTTTTCGAACACATCGGATGGCACCGGGTCGCCGCCGGGAATGGAGAAGTCGCCGACGAAATCGGTGTTGATGACGCTCGCCACCGGATCGCTGACCACCGCATAGCGAACGCCCATTTGCGTTGCTTTCTCGGCCTGGTTCAATTCCCACATCAGCCGGCCGACATCGATGATCCCGAACAGGAACAGGATCAGCAGCGGAACAACGAGCGCGAATTCGGCAGCCGTGGCGCCGGTTTCGGATCGGAACAGGGTGGCGCGGCTCATATCCCGACCACCGGTGCCTGGTTGGATGCCGTGACGCTCAATCCGGCGAAGTCGAGCCCGATCAGCCTCGCCAGCGGTTGATACGGTACCGTTGCGGAAACGGTGACATAGGGGACGTCGTCGCGGCCATTGTACAGTCCGGCATAGGTACGAACGCCGTCCGCATCGGCCTCGTTGTCATGGCATTCGATGGTGACCGCGATGGTGCTGTCGTCGGTCCAGTAGGACAGGCGCGGGCGGCTGGTGTCGGTGACGGCGGGTTCGCCCAGTCGGACCTGGTTCTTGATCGCTTGTTCGTTCACCGCCGCATCGTCGCACGGCATGCTGGCAAAGTTCTGCCGGGCGGCAAACCGCGCGCCATCGCGGACGGCCTTCACCACCACATGTTCGTCGAGAAAGAATTTGCCGGTTTCCAGCGCGCCGAACATCAGGATCAACAGCAAGGGCGTGACCATCGCCATCTCGGCGGCGGCGGCGCCGCGCTCACACGCAAGAAAGCGCCCCAAAACCTTCATCAGCGCACCAGGAACGGCGTGTCGCGCCGGATCACCTGTGCCGACGCCCCGCCCGCTTCGACTTCACCGATGACTTCGAGATAGATTTCATTGCCCCCGTCGCCATTGCCGCGAGCCGGGCTCGATCCCGGTTCGACCAGGAACATGTTGACCCATTTGCCGACCTCGACGGGCCGCGACGAACCGCGCAGCGACGAGCAGTTGCTGGCCACGGCGACCTGAAGCACGCGACGGTCCCGCGCCGGATCGGGGGTCGTCATGTTGCAGACCGGTTGGCTGTGCTGCTTGTCCGTGGCGCTTCCCGCCGGCGCGAAATAGCTGTTTTCGATCTCCCACAGGTAGGTTTCGTAGCGCGTCATGGTGGCGGCGTTGCGGCTGGGATCGGTCGAACTCGTCGGGATGCGGCCTGCGTGATACTTGTTGAAATAGTCGCCGCGTGCCCAGGCACCGTTCCCGAACCGGCCACCGGTGCAGGCCGAATTGTAGCTGGTGTAATGGCAATTATCGCGCGGCAGGCCCATCGCCTGCGGCGCTGACGAGCGCGACGTGTCGTGGATGGGGGTCAGCGCGGTGTCGGTCGCCAGCTTGGCGCGCGGCCAGAAGCGCTGGGTCGCATCGGGAAGATGCCACGCATCGTTGGAATCGTTGTGGCCATTGCGAACTCCGCAGCTCGCCCCGTCCTTCTTGATATAATCCTTGGTGACGTTGAGCGCGGGCGGGCACGAACTGCCCAGGCATGGCGTCAGGACGTTCCCCGCACCGCCGCTCATGCCGTACATGTCGAAGCGGGTATTCAGGGCGACAATCGCCGGCGCCGGTTGACCCGCATCGACCGGCTGCTCGCTGTTGATTTCCTGGCATTGGAAGACCGGATTTTCGAACGCCATCCCGATCTGTGTCGAGCCGGCATCGTTCGGACCGATGAAGCCGAAAGCGCCCGGTGCCCAGTTCGGGCCGGTGTTCGACACCGCCCGGATACCCACGCCGCGAAGGGCGTTCCAGTCGGTCGAGGCGCTTCCGCTGGGCGGGCATATCATCAGCGGCGGAACCTTGCACAAGGCGGTACCGAGCCCGGCGCGGGCCCGCGCCGACAAGTCCCCGGAAGAGAGCAGCCCGACGATCGGCGTCAGGGCATAATTGGCACGCCGGCTGTCCACCGTGACCTGGACATACCTGGCTTCGGTGACATTTTCCGCCGGTGTTTCCGCGCGCTTGTCGAGGAAGAAGCGGACGCTCGCGGCGTCGTCGTCGGTGATCCCCTCGCCGTCGCTGTCGCAGACACCGGAATCGGCGATGGTGACCGGCAATCCGTCGCCGTCATTGGCCATCCGGGTCTGATTGGTCACGACCTCTCGCGCGGCCGCGACGGCACGGGTGCAGGCGCCGGCTTCACCGTCGAGCTGGCTTGCCGCCGCAAGCGCGGCCTGGTCCGCCGCATTCTGCAATTCGGTATCGAGGGTCGCCATGCGGGCATAATCAAAGGCCAGTCCTCCCGCAGTGATCAGGCCGACGAGCGATAGCGCGACGACCGAGGCCGTTGCCGCCGTTTCGTCCGACCCTAAGCGCTTCAGAGTTCGAAGCACCGCTTCACCCCCTATTGCGGCCCGTTGCCGCCGCCGGAACCGCCGCCGCTGCCGGTCGACGTCTGAACCCGCTCCACCTGTTTGACTTTGTCGGTGCGATAGCGCTGGCTCGCCCCCGCCGCTTTGGCACCGTCGCTGCCAGCTGGCATCGCGTCCGCGGGGTAAGCGGGATCCGGATTGACGATCTGCGCCGCCTTGTTCCAGGCGACCGCCTCACCGAAGCTGCGATCGACCGATCCGGTGCGGGGATCCACCGTATTGCACCCCGCCGTCAGCAGCAGCACGGCCGCGACGCCGATGGACCTAAAGGACATGGCCGTAATCCCCTTCAAAGCCGATTGGTCCGGCGGGTGCCTGCCTGGCCGCCATGCCGCCCGCGCCTGCACCAGTGGTAGGCGGCGGATTGTTAACCCCGACATCCGGCGCCGGCCCCACGCCGGTGTCGGTGCGCCCGAGGAAATAAAGGTCGGCGGGAGCAGGTGGCTGAACCCGGTCGGTCGGCGCCTTGAGACCGCCCGCGAGCACCGGACGCACCAGCCGCGGCGTGACGATGATCACCAGTTCGGTTTCCTCGCGCTGAAAGCCGCTTGACCGGAACAGAGTACCGATGATCGGCAGTGAGCCGAGCAGGGGCACCTGGCGGATGGTGTCCTGGAAATCCTTGCGGATCAGCCCGGCCATGGCGAAGCTTTCCCCGTCGCGCAGTTCGACGACCGATTTGGCCCGGCGGGTCTGCAGCCCCGGGACGCGAAGCCCGTTGATGATCACCGACGCCGAAGGATCGATCGAACTTACCTCCGGCGCGACCACCAGGTTGATTACCCCATCTGCCAGCACCGTCGGGGTAAAGGCGAGGCTGACCCCGAACGGCTTGAATTCGACGGTAATGGCGCGGCTTCCGTTGGTGTCGGTGCCGCCGCCACCGTTCCCCTGAACCGTGGGAATGGGAAATTCGCCGCCGGCCAGGAAATTGGCGGTCTCACCCGACAAAGCGATCAAGGTCGGCTCGGCGAGCGTGGTGATCGCGCCTTTGCGCTCCAGCGCGTCGAGAGTGAGGTTGAAATTGGTCCCGAACGCCCGGAACGTCCGCGAAACAATGCCGAAGCTGTCGGTGATCGCGCCGAGCGTCGGCGGGCCCGATCCCACCAGCCCCGCGCCGCCCCCGATCGCGCCGGTCAGCTTGCCGGCATCCGAACCGACAAAGGTGCTGACCCCGATCTGCTGCAGCGCCGATCGTTTTACCTCGGAAAATCGAACTTCCAGCATGACCTGCTGCGACGATCCGACCGACAGCAGGTTGACCACTTTGCCTGGGGCATAGGTGCTGGCCAGCTGCACCGCACGATCGGCGGCAGGGCCACTCGGGACGATGCCTTCCAGCACGATCGAATCGTTGGAAAGCCGCGCTCCGATCTGGCTTGCGGGGATGAGCTCGGACAATTGGCGGCGCAGACCCAGCACGTCGGGGCCGACAGCCACGTCCATTACCGCGATCAGGCTGTTGTTGCGATCGTACAGGGTAAGGCTGGTCGTGCCGGTCTTCTTGCCCAGGACATAGAGCGAGCTGCTGGTCAGCGGCAGCACGTCGGCGATTTCCGGATTGCCGATCAGCGCCTTGGCAAAGGGACGGTCGGTCCTGAGCACCTGGCTTTTGGCGACCGGTACCACCAGTTCGCCGGCGTGCATGCCATCGGCCGCGCTGACCGAGGTGACCTGTGCCGCCACGGGGCTTGCGCCCAGCAGCAGGGCGACGGTTCCGACCGCCGCGAGCAAAGACTTAACGGCCACTGATGCCCCCCACTTCATAGCTGGTCGCCGCCGTCCCCCTGACCACGTCGACACTGTTGCGGACCGGTGCCGGCGCGGGCGTCGCGGCCGGACGCGGCGCAGGCCGGCGCGGCGCCGGTGCCGGCGCGCGCTGCGCCACCCGGGTCCAGCTGGGCCGTGCCGGCTGCGCCAGCGCGGTCGCGGTCATCGCGCCGCTATAGGTGCCGGCCAACACGCCCGAGCGCAGATCGTCGAGGCTGACGGTCTGGACGCTGCCCAGCCCGTCCTGCTCACCCGGCTTTCGCAGCACGAGGCTGAGATCGCCGACCTGCTGGCCGAGCGCGAGTTTCTGGGCATCGACCGGCGACACTTCCAGCGTCGCGGTCTTGGCCACCGCGGGCTTGCCCGTCTCGTTCTTGGCGCGCTGGCCCATGGCGATGACCCGGGTGTTCTGCAGCAGGACGTCGGTCACCTGCTGGTCGCGCTCCCCGCGGCTGATGCGGCGGGTGATGAGAACGTCGACGCTGTCGCTCGGCTGGATAAAGCCGGCAACGCCCGACACGTCGTTGATGCGAACCGATACCGCGCGCATGCCGTCGGGCAGCAACGCGGCGATCGAGGCGCCCTGGCCCTTGCCCGAAATCTTGCTCGCCAGGATGACTTCGTTGGCCGCCATCGGCGCAATGACCACGCGGCGGTTCTTGGGATCGGTGAGCTCGGCGGCGCTGCGAAAGCTGCCGGCCGGAAGCGCGTCGGTGGGATAATTGATGAGCCGGATCATCTCCGGCTTCAAATCCTGGCCAAACTCCAGCGGGACATTGGCGACGGCGACCTTGGTCATGCCGTCGGGCGTCTGCGCGTTACGGCCGGAGAGAAGGTAGGTGTTGGCCAGGAATACGGCGACGAGCCCAAGGACAAGGGCAACGCCTAAAGCGATAACTGACTGTCGCTTCATCTGACAGGCCCCCCGGAATGTTTACTTCACGGCAGAAAATGGCCCCCGCGCCTCGCGGAAACGGGGGCCAAGAAAACTTACCTTACGCCGCCGGAGTGGCGCCATCGCGACAGATGCTTTCATCCGCGCCATCAGGATCGGCGCAAATCCTGTCGCCAGCGCCATTCATTGCCCGGCTCACTTCGCCACCGAGGAATAGAGCGGCTGCCGCAATGCCGGTGCCGACGATCGCGAGGATCAGCGCATATTCCGCCGCCGAGGCGCCGGATTCGTCACGAAGCATGTTGATGAACGTCATTGGAAAAATCCCCTCTTCAAATGGACGTCCACATCCGGACGCCTCCCAGACAGCGTCGCGTCTTGGCGAAGGGATTTTGAGGCAGTCTGGTGCTGGGCAACGAAACCCTGATGCCCCCCGGCTCCAGATTGCCAAGAGCACCCCTGGGCCCGCTCGGCTGCGTTAAGAAGGTCTTAACCAACTCATTAAGTCAACAGTATAGTTTAACCTGTGTTGCGAAACAGGTATGGCAACGAATAATGCCAAGTCTTTGACCGCGAGGAATTTTCCGGAAAATCGACGTCAGACAGATCTTTTTCTTGTTTCAAATGTGGACGACCATTCAGGGGCAAAAGTCTGTCTTTTTGGCGAGAAAATGAAACGGACTGACAACGACTCGCCTGTGCGACTCAGCGCGGGACCCTGTGCCGAAACGTGACGTTCACTCGCGTCGAGAGCAGCAGATACGGCAGCCAAAGACCGGCGCTGATCATTACTTTGGTAAGATTGCCCTGAAGCAGGTCGTGCAACGCCGCTGCCACGCCCGGCGGCACGTCCGTTGCCATCACGGTACGCGCGATCAGCATCTGCGCCGCGATGTCCGCGATCCAGACCATTGCCAGAAACCGCGGAAACATCGGCGACCGTCGCAGCGCCATCGCAAAGGCGATCACATAAAGGCTGCTGATGATCACCACGTCCATCGTCATCGCGTTGTGCAGCACTGCCAGCCAGCCGGGCACCGCCGGTGGGATCGCCGGCATGGTGACCAGATATTCGACGGCGCGAACGGGGACGTTCAGAAGCATGCCGATCAGCAGGCTGACCATGATCCCGCTGGTGCCGTGAAGAGGATGCCGGCTCGCTTCGGCCGGCGTGACGTCGCGCCAGCGCCCGATCCGGGCCAGCCGAATGCGCGGTTGCGGCATCGCCGGGCCCTCCGCAAACCAGCGCAAGGCAAGGAAAAAACTGGTGACCGGCGCGCAGATCAGAAGGAGGTAGGGCGCGACGCTGATCGGTTGCACCGATTGCAGCGGACTGATCGCGATCCTGAGCGCCGCGGCGGCGGCTATCGTACCCATCCACCACAGCGCAATTCGGCCGAGGTTGCCCTCCAACCCCGCGAGCAGCGTCAGCGACCGGGCGTGAAGCTTGCTCTGAGTGTGCCGCACCAGCGGATGGTGAAAGAATTGCACGTGGCGGTTCCGATCACTTTTAATCAACCGACCTTGTGCCCACCAACCCTTGCATCGTGGTTAATGCTGTATCAGCCTGGCAGTTCCTTCGCCGTCAGGAAGGGCTTCGTGCGGGAAAGGAATGAGGCCAAGCGGGCCTTCAGGCCATCTCAATTCGAGATGAGCTCCTCCGCAATCGAACCTGTCGGAAAATGGTGCCCAGGAGAGGACTCGAACCTCCACGCCCTTGCGAGCGCCAGCACCTGAAGCTGGTGCGTCTACCAATTCCGCCACCTGGGCACAGGAGCTATTCGCGAGAAGTCTCGCCGGTAGGAGGGCGCCTCTAGGGGGAGGGGGAAGGGGCTGTCAACAAGCTTTCACGTGCCTTGTCGCAGGAAGCCCGCAAGGCTAGGGCAGCGCCCATGACGGCGAACGACTGGCAGCAGCGGATCATCACGGTTTTCGGCGGCGGCGGCTTTATCGGTCGCTATGTCTGCGAAGCCCTGTTCAAGACCGGCGTCCGGGTCCGCGTGGCCCAGCGCACCCCGCGCGATGCTTTCTTCCTGCAGCCGCTCGCGGCGGTCGGGCAGCTCGATCTCGTCCGCGCCGATTTCACCCGTCCCGACAGCCTGGAAGCGGCGATCGAGGGGGCGTGGGGCGTGATCAATCTCGTTGGTGCGTTCGGCGGCAAGCTCGGCACGCTGCATGGCGAGACGCCGGGCCGGATCGCAGAGCTGGCGGCTACGAGGAGTGTCGAAAGCCTGGTCCACATCTCGGCCATCGGCGTCGCCAAGGACAGCGCGTCGCTCTACAGCCGGACCAAGGCCGAGGGCGAGGACAAGGTGCGCGCCGCCTATCCCCAAGCCACCATCATTCGCCCAAGCGTGGTGTTCGGGCAGGAAGACGAGTTCACCAATCGCTTCGCCGGCATGAGCCGCCTGCCGCTGGTGCCCGTGCTCGGCGGCAAGACCCGTTTCCAGCCGATCTACGTCCGCGACCTTGGCGCCGCGATCGCCAAGGCGGCTCAGAACCCCGGCGCGTTCGGCGGCAAGACCTTCGAGCTTGGCGGACCCGACGTGCTCACCATGCACGAACTCAACCGCGTGATCGCCGAGGCCGCCGGCCGGAGCCCCGAGCTAATCGACCTGCCGGACTTCGTCGGGGATGTGATGAGCCGCTTCGGCTTCCTCCCCGGCGCGCCGATCACCCGGGACCAGTGGATCATGCTGCGAAAGGACAATGTCGCGAGCGGCCCGGGGCTCGAAGCCTTCGGTATCCAGCCGACCCCGCTCGCCGCCGTGGCGCCCGACTGGCTCGACCGCTTCAACGAAGGCGGCCGCTTCGCCAGCCGCCGCGCCCAGGCGAGCGTCGGCTAAGCCTTCATGCCGATACTCTGGCTGGTCATCATCCTCGGCGTCGTCGAGGGCCTCACCGAATATCTGCCCGTCAGTTCGACCGGGCACCTGATCCTCGCCACCGAACTGCTCGGTTTCGACGCCACCGACTGGGAAGCGTTCAACGTCGCGATCCAGCCGGGCGCGATTTTCGCCATCGTGGTGCTTTACTGGCGGACCTTCTGGGATGTGTTCACCGGCCTGTTCCGCAAGGAAGCCGGCGCCTGGCGCTTCGTTCGCAACCTCGTCGTCGCCTGCGTCCCCGCGGTGGTACTGGCGCTCTTGTTCGGCGATCAGATCGAGAAATTGCTTGGCAATGCGGTGGTGGTCTGCTGGGCGCTGATCATCGGCGGCGTCGCGATCCTGATCCTCGAAAAGGTCGTTCGCCCGAAGGAATGCAACGGCGTCCAAAACCTATCACTCAGGCAATCGGCGCTGGTCGGCGCGGTGCAGTGCGTGGCGATGATCCCGGGTGTCAGCCGCTCGGGCGCGACCATCCTTGGCGCGATGGCCTTGGGCGTCGACCGCAAGACTGCGGCGGAATTCAGCTTCTTCCTCGCCATGCCGACCCTGTCGGGCGCGACGGCCTACTACTTGCTCAAGCACCACGACCGGATCGAGCCGGCGATGGTCGGCAACATCCTGATCGGCAGCCTGGTCAGCTTCGTGGTCGCGATCGTGGTGGTGAAGCTGTTTGTTGCTTTCGTCACTCGCCACGGCTTCGCGCCCTTCGGCTGGTACCGGATCGTGGCGGGGGCCGCGGCGCTGACCTGGCTGACGCTGCGCTGAACCGCCGTTCAGGCAGGCTTAGGGTTAAGCTGCTATAGAGCCGTCAGATTCGCTTCACAGCCGAGGACATTGTCATGCGTAAATTGCTTTCGCTCGCGCTGCTGGCCGCCGTTGCTACCCCTGCCGCCGCGCAGGTCGCGCCGCGCCCGCCCGAGCCGCCGCTTTATTCGGACCCCGCCTACGCTCAGCTTCCGCCCGAAATCGTCAACGGCGGCGCGATCGATCAGATCGGCAACATGGTCGGCGCCGTGACTCGCGCGCTGCTCGACTTGCCCGTGGGTGAACTCGAAGCCGCGGTCGAGAACCGCCCGGTGACCCGCCAGGATCGCCAGCGCACCGTGCGCTCGGTCACCGGCACCGACGAGCGCGAGGTCGCCTCCAGCATCGAGCAGAGCAAGGGCGCGGTGGTCGCCGGCGGCCGGGCCATGGCCCGCACGCTGCCCGTGATCCGCGAGGCTTTGAACAAGGCCGGCGAGGAGATCGAGCGGGCCACCGCCAATGTGCCGCAGCCGGGCTATCCGCGCCGCTGATCGCGCCTTCGAGGCATAAAGAAAGGGCCGCCCCAGCATCTGCCGGGGCGACCCTTTCTCTTTCAGGCGGCTACCTCTTAGGCGGCGAGCTGATCGTCCTCGTCGTCGATCATCACCGGGCCGCTGTCCTGGCCCTTGGCCGAAACGTCGCGGTCGACGAACTCGATGATCGCCATCGGCGCGGCGTCCGACAGACGGATGCCGGCCTTGACCACGCGGCAGTAACCGCCGCTGCGGCCCGCATAACGCTCGGCCAGCACGTCGAACAGCTTCACCAGCATTGCGTCGTCGAGCAGACGGGCGTGGGCGAGACGGCGGTTCGACAGGCCGCCCTTCTTGGCGAGGGTGACGAGCTTCTCGGTATAGGGACGAAGCTCCTTCGCCTTGGCGAGGGTGGTGGTGATCTGCTCATGCTTGATGAGCGCCGCCGCCATGTTGCGGAACATGGCCGCGCGGTGCGCCGAGGTCCGCTGCAGCTTACGATGGCCAACGCGATGTCGCATGATGTTCTTCCTTCTTTGTTCGTCAGGACCCCGTTCAAGGTAGGCCCAGCCAGGCGGTGAATGAGGGCACCGCCCTTACCCTGCTGTGCCCCGGCCGAAGCCGGGGCAGGGGCCTTAGCCGAGCATTTCCTGCTCGAGCTTCTTGGCCATCTCTTCGATGTTCTCGGGCGGCCAGCCCGGGATGTCCATGCCGAGGCGCAGACCCATCGAGGCCAAGACTTCCTTGATCTCGTTGAGGCTCTTGCGGCCGAAGTTCGGCGTGCGGAGCATCTCGGCCTCGGTCTTCTGAACGAGGTCACCGATGTAGATGATGTTGTCGTTCTTGAGGCAGTTGGCCGACCGGACCGACAGTTCGAGCTCGTCCACCTTCTTGAGGAGGTAGCGATTGAGCTGATTGGTGTCGGTGGTTTCCGGCATCGCGCTGCCGCCCGCCATCGGCGTCGACGACGAAGGTGCCGCTTGGCCGATCATCGGCGAGGCCGAACGATAGCTCTGGTCGTCAAAGCCGACGAACAGGGCAAGCTGGTCCTGGAGGATGCGCGCGGCATAGCCGACGGCTTCTTCCGGGGTCACGGTGCCGTCGGTTTCGACGGTCAGCGTCAGCTTGTCATAATCCAGTTCCTGGCCCACGCGGGTGTTTTCCACCTTGTAGGCGACCTGGCGCACCGGGCTGTAGAGCGAGTCGATCGGGATCAGGCCGATCGGCGCGTCGAGCGGACGGTTGTTGGCCGCCGCGACATAGCCCTTACCGACGTCCGCGGTCAGTTCCATGTTGAGCGTCGCCCCCTGGTCGAGATGACAGATCACGAGATCGGGGTTGGTAATCTCGATGTCGCCCGAGGTCTGGATCTGGCCGGCGGTAACCGGGCCCGGGCCAGTGGCGGTGAGGTGAAGGCGCTTGGGACCTTCGCCTTCGAACTTCAAAGCGACCTGCTTGGTGTTGAGCACGATGTCGGTCACGTCCTCGCGAACGCCGGCGAGGCTCGAGAATTCGTGCAGCACGCCTTCGATCTTGATCGAGGTGATCGCGGCGCCCTGAAGGCTGGAAAGCAGAACCCGGCGGAGCGAGTTGCCGAGCGTCATGCCGAATCCGCGTTCCAGCGGCTCGGCCACGAACACGGCCTTGCGGCGCGCGTCGCCGGCGACCTTGCGCTCCAGCGCGTTCGGCTTCTTCAGTTCCTGCCAGTTCTTTGCGTTGACGGCCATTTGTCTTCCTTGGCAGCGGGGGCCGCGTCCGGCCCCCTAGAGATACGGGGTTGGTTCGAGAAGGTCGGCGCGCCGGTTAGACGCGGCGACGCTTGCTCGGACGGACGCCGTTGTGCGGGATCGGGGTCACGTCACGGATCGAGGTGATCTGGAAGCCGACGGCTTGAAGGGCGCGAAGCGCGCTCTCGCGGCCCGAACCCGGACCCTTGACCTCGACCTCGAGCGTGCGGACGCCGTGGTCGGCAGCCTTGCGGCCCGCGTCTTCGGCCGCGACCTGCGCGGCATACGGGGTCGACTTGCGGCTGCCCTTGAAGCCCATCATGCCGGCGCTCGACCAGGCAATCGCATTGCCCTGCGCGTCGGTGATGGTGATCATGGTGTTGTTGAAGCTCGCATTCACGTGGGCAACGCCCGCCGAGATGTTCTTGCGCTCGCGGCGCCGAAGGCGCTGAGGTTCGCGTGCCATATCCTACTATCCTTGCAAAAGCTGTGTTGGGGGAAGAAGCCGGGAGGCGATCGTCACCACGCATGAAGCGTGGCGCCGAGCGCCTCAGCGCGATTACTTCTTCTTGCCCGCGATCGGCTTGGCCTTGCCCTTGCGGGTGCGCGCATTGGTGTGCGTGCGCTGGCCGCGGACCGGAAGGCCCTTGCGGTGGCGCAGACCACGATAGCAGGCGAGGTCCATCAGCCGCTTGATGTTCATCGCGGTCTCGCGGCGGAGGTCACCCTCGACCGTGTGATCGGCGTCGATGGTTTCGCGGATCGACAGGACTTCCTGGTCCGTCAGGTCCTGAACCCGGCGCTCCGAAGCGATGTTCAGCTTGGCGGCGATTTCCTTGGCCTTGGTGCGACCAATGCCGTGGATGTAGGTCAGCGCGATTTCGACGCGCTTGTTGGTGGGGATGTTGACCCCGGCGATACGTGCCATGAAGGTGCGTTCTTCCTCTGGTTAGCTCCACGGGCCGGCGGTCATGCCAACCCATCTCGTCGCTTGCACCCCGCATTCCAGTCCAGACTAACGCCAAAACGGCGGACGCAACGAGGGCGCCGCCGGGACCGGAGGAACGGGATAGGGCGCAGATATGCTGCAAGTGCGAGAGAGTCAACGGCTCACTAGCGGCGAAGCGCAGTCTCGCCTACAGCGGCAACCAAGATGCAGCGCCTCCTTCTGGCCGACGACATTCCGGAGCGCTTCCGGGGCAGTGTCGTGGCCCTTGGCAATTTCGATGGCTTTCACCTTGGCCACCAGGCGGTGGTCGGGCGCGCGGTGGCGCGGGCGGCGCATGAGCGGCGGCCGGCGGTCGTCGCGACCTTCGATCCCCATCCGGTGCGCTTTTTCAAGCCCGATGCGGCGCCGTTCCGGCTGACCAGCCTCGATCAGCGCGAGGAGCGGTTTGCGGCGGCGGGCGCCGATGCGATGCTGGTGTTCGGCTTCGACGGGGATTTGGCCGCGACCAGCGCCGAGGACTTCGTCGCCATGCTGGCCGAGCGAGTCGGCGCCGCGGCGGTGGTGACGGGCGAAGACTTCACCTTCGGCGCGCGGCGCGGGGGCAATGCGGAGAGTTTGCGCACGCTTGGCGCTGCCCATGGCTTGTCGGCGGAAGCGGTGCCGCCGGTGGCGCTTGGCGACGAAGCCGTGAGTTCGAGCCGCATCCGCCAGGCGCTGACCGAGGGCGACACCGCGACCGCGACCCGTCTGCTGACGAGGCCCTTCGCCATCCGCGGCACCGTCCAGCACGGTGATAAGCGCGGGCGGGAGCTTGGCTATCCGACCGCCAACCTGACGCTCGGCGACTACCAGCGCCCGGCCTATGGCATCTATGCGGTGCGTGTGCGGTTGGCTGACGGAAGCGAGGTCGCCGGGGTCGCCAATGTCGGCGTCCGCCCGACCTTCGAGCCGCCGGTCGAGCTGCTCGAGGCGTATCTCTTCGACTGGTCGGGCGATCTCTACGGCCAGGAGATCGAGGTCGCGTTGCACCATTTCCTCCGCCCCGAGCGCCGCTTCGACAGCATGGACGCGCTGGCCGAACAGATGCGCAGCGACGAGGCCGAGGCACGGCGGCTCCTTCTTCCGTCATTGCGAGCGTAGCGAAGCAATCCAACGGGAAGGCGAATGGATTGCTTCGCCTGCGGCTCGCAATGACGGGTTTCTTTGCAAGCTCGCTTCACCCCGCTAGAGCCCGGCGCGACATGTCCGACGAGACCCCAGAAAAGCGCGACGCCTCTGAAAAGAGGGACTGGCGCGACACCGTGTTCCTGCCCAAGACCGCCTTCCCGATGAAGGCCGGCCTGCCGCAGAAGGAGCCGGCGATCCTTGCCCGGTGGAAGGACGCCGATCTCTACGGCCAGCTCCGCGCCGCCCGCGACGGCCGTGAGAAGTTCATCCTTCATGACGGCCCGCCCTACGCCAATGGCGACATCCACATCGGCCACGTCCTCAACAAGACGCTGAAGGACCTGGTCGTCCGCACCCAGACCTTGCTCGGCAAGGACGCGCCCTACGTGCCCGGCTGGGACTGCCACGGCCTCCCGATCGAATGGAAGGTCGAGGAGCAGTATCGCAAGAAGAAGCGCAACAAGGACGAGGTCCCGCCGGCCGAGTTCCGCGCCGAATGCCGTGCCTACGCCCAGCATTGGGTCGACGTGCAGCGCGAGCAGTTCCAGCGGCTCGGCATCCTCGGGCAATGGGACAAGCCCTATCTGACGATGGATTACAGCGCCGAGGCGACCATCGTCGGCGAACTCTGCAAGGTCGCTGAAAGCGGCCAGCTTTACCGCGGCGCCAAGCCGGTGATGTGGAGCCCGGTCGAAAAGACCGCGCTGGCCGAAGCCGAGATCGAATATGAGGATGTGACGAGCACCCAGATCGACGTCGCGTTCGAGATCGTCGAAAGTCCGGTCCCCGAGCTGGTGGGCGCTTATGCGGTGGTGTGGACCACGACGCCGTGGACCATTCCGGTCAACCAGGCGATCGCGTTCGGCGAGAGCATTGAATACGAAGTCATCGAGTGGGGCTATCCCGTTCGCCGCTATCTCGTCGCCTCCGACCTCAAGAACGCGCTTATCAAGCGTTTAAGCGAAACACTCGACAAGGATGATGACGCTCCGACGATCGACATTTCGCCCGAAGAGCATCAGCGGATCCTCGCCGAACTGGAAAAGTTCGAGGCCGAGAACCCGCCGCCGCCGCCCGTCACATGGCGCGGCGAGCAGCTTGCCGGCACCATCGCCCGCCACCCGATGCACGCGCTCGGCGGATTCTTCGCCAAGCCACGCCCGCTGATCGCGGCGCCGCATGTCACCACCGATGCCGGCACCGGCCTCGTCCACATGGCGCCCGATCATGGCGAGGAGGATTTCGAGGCGTGCAAGGCGGTCGGGATCGATCCCGTCTTCGCGGTCGAGGGCGACGGAAAGTATCGCGAGGACTGGCTGTGGCTGGGCGGACAGGGCTCGGTCATCAACACCAAATTCAATGGGCCGGACGGTCCGATCTGCACCGATCTGCGTGAGGCCGGCGCCCTGCTGAGCGCGGGCGACTTCCGCCATAGCTACCCGCATTCGTGGCGCTCCAAGGCCCGCGTCATTTACCGCTGCACCCCGCAATGGTTCGTCGGCATGGACCAGCCGATCGAGGGCGGCACCACGCTGCGCCAGCGCGCCCTGTCCGAGATCGACCGGGTCCGCTTCGTCCCCGACAAGGGCCGCAACCGGATCGGCTCGATGGTTGAGGGGCGCCCCGACTGGGTACTCAGCCGCCAGCGCGCGTGGGGCGTGCCGATCACCCTGTTCGTCGATCGCAAGAGCGGCAAGTATCTGGTCGACCCCGAGGTCAACGCCCGCATCGTCGCCGCCATCGGCGAAAAGGGCGTGGACGCCTGGACCGAAGAAGGCGCCGCGCAGCATTTCCTCGGCGAAGGCCGCAATCCCGAGGATTACGAGCAGGTTACCGACATCCTCGATGTCTGGTTCGACAGCGGCTGCACCCATGTCTTCACGCTGGAAAGCGGCCACTGGCCCGAGCAGCGCTGGCCCGCCGACCTCTATCTCGAAGGCTCCGACCAGCATCGCGGCTGGTTCCAGTCGAGCTTGCTGGAAAGCTGCGCGACCCGCGGCCGGGCGCCGTACGATACGGTGCTGACCCACGGCTTCACCATGGATTCCAAGGGCATGAAAATGTCCAAGAGCCTGGGGAACACGGTCAATCCGCTCGACCTGATGAAGGAAACCGGGGCCGACATCCTGCGCCTGTGGGTCGCCTCGGTCGACTTCACCGAGGACCATCGCATCGGCAAGGAGATCCTTGCCGGCGTGAGCGACGCTTATCGCAAGATCCGCAACACCTTCCGCTACCTGCTTGGCGCGCTGGAAGGCTTCGAGGAAGCCGAGCGGGTCACCGACTTCGCCGAAATGCCCGAGCTCGAACGCTACATGGCGGCGCTGCTCAGCAAGCTCGACGAGGAACTTCGGACCGCGCTCGAGGCCTATGACTTCAACGGCTACGCCCGCGCGCTGAGCGATTTCTGCAACAACGACTTGTCGGCCTTCTACTTCGATATCCGCAAGGACTGCCTGTACTGTGACGCATCGGACGATCCGAAGCGCCGCGCTTACCGCAGCCTGCTCGACACCCTGTTCCATGCTCTGGTTCGCTGGTTTGCCCCGATCCTGGTGTTCACCACCGAGGAAGTGTGGGCGACCCGCTACCCCGACGCGCCGAGCGTGCACCTCAGCGACTGGCCAGAACTGCCCGACGGCACCGACCGCCGCCTGCTGGAGATCTGGACGGGCTACCGCGCCTTGCGCGAGCAGGTGACGGCCGAGATCGAGCCGATGCGGCGTGAAAAGGCGATCGGCTCGAGCCTCGAGGCCAAGGTTGCGATCGGCCTGCCCGACAGCGCCGACCGTCCGATGCTGTCGGCCGACGAATTGGCCGAGCTGTTCATCGTGTCCGAAGTCCTGCTCGACACCGGCACGGTGGTCGAAGGACCCGCGGTGATCGCCCATCGCACCGAGCTCCACAAATGCGGCCGCTGCTGGCGCCACCTGCCCGAGGTCGTTGACGACGGCGACCTGTGCGCGCGCTGCGAAGAGGTGGTGGCGTGAAGGGCCGCGCCGGGTTCGCGCTTGCGGGGGGCATGTTCGTCCTCGACCAGCTGACCAAATGGCTGGTCGCGGGGCCGATCGGGCTGACCGAGCTTGGACAGAATATTCACGTCCTGCCGTTCTTCGACTTCACCCGCGTCCACAATTACGGCATCTCGCTGGGCCTGCTGACAGCCAGCAACGAGTCCAGCCGCTGGCTGCTGGTCGCGATGACCGCGGTCATCGCCGGGGTGGTCGCCTGGTGGCTGACCCGCGAGGAACAGCGCGGCGATCAGCTCGCGCTCGGCCTCGTGCTCGGCGGCGCGCTCGGCAATATCGTCGACCGCGCACGGCTTGGATACGTTTTCGACTTCCTCGACCTTCACATCGGCGAGTTTCGTCCGTTCCTGGTCTTCAATGTCGCCGACGCATGCATTAGCATCGGCGTCGTGATCCTGATATTGCGCGCCTTTCTGGTCCGCGAGCCAAAGCCTTCGAAAGAGCCTGACAATGCGTAAGCAGCTTTCCCTTCTTTCCCTCCTCGGCGCCGGGTTGGCCCTGTCCGGCTGCGCCGCGCTCGGGATCGGCGGCAGTCCCGGGTCCAACCTCGACGAGTTCCGGGTCGCCCGCAATGCGCCGCTGGTGATCCCGCCCGACTACAGCCTGACCCCGCCGCGCGCCGGCACCGCCAGCCTGTCGCCGGAAGGCGCGCAGGGCCAAGCAATCCAGGCGCTGTTCGGCGGCCCCGCGCCGCGTCCGGCGAGCGAGACCGGCCTGCTCGAGAAAGCCGGTGCCGACCGCGCCGCGCTCGGTGCCCGCTCGGTCGCCGGAAGCCCGGACACCGCGGTGGTCGACAAGGGCGCGCTGACCCAGACCATCCTGTCCGCACCGGCGGGCGATGGCCAGGAAGCTTCGGTTCAGGCACCGTAACGAGAACATAAGGACGGGGGAAGAATGGCCGACGATACGATTTCCGCCCGACTGGTCGAGGTCGAGGCCCTGCTCGAAAAATCGCGTAAGCGGTTCGAGGAAGGGACTAAGTTTGCCGACGAGGCGCATGCGCTGGTGGCCGAGCTTCAGCAGCAGCTGATCGGCGCGCCTGTCAGCCTCGGCGCGCGCGACGACGCCGACGATGTCGCCTCCAAGCTGCTCGCCAGCCTGAAGGCGCAAGGATCCGAGCTTCCGCCGACCCTGTGCGGCGGGCGAATGAGCGTCGACCAGGTGCAGCGCCTGATCCGCATCGACGGCCATCCGATCGCGATTACCGAGATGGAATATCGCGTGCTCGAACTGCTCGCCTTTGCGCGCAACAACGTGGTCACGCGGACCATGCTGCTCAAGCATCTCTATCGCCGTGCCGACGACCAGCCGCAGCCCAAGATCATCGACGTGTTCATCTCCAAGCTGCGCAAGAAGCTCCGGATGGCAAGCAACGGGGCCGAGTTCATCGAGACCATCCCCCAGCGCGGCTGGATCCTGCGCGATCTCGACAACGCGGCCGACTGACCGCTGAGCCTCGCTGCCGGGCGGCGGCGGGGCAGGCGCATTTACGTCTTCTCAACCACGCGGCTTTACTTCGAGTCGCATGATCCATTTCCAGCCCGAGCAACCCGCCACCGGCGCCCCTTATGGCGAGGCGGTCGATCGCCTGCGCAGCGTCCGCAAGGCGCTGGGACTGGTCGAGATGTTCGAAGGGCGTCCGCGCCGTCCACTGGACGACATCACCTTCGAGGCCTTGCTTCCGCTAAGCTCGCCCGCACTGCAGGCCTGCGCCGACAGCCGTTCGATCGGTGCGGCGGGTGCGGCGGCGGCGGGGATCGAGGCGCTGATCGGCGCCGAGGGAACGGGCGCGACGACTCACCCCGCGGCGCTTGCCGTGCTTGGCGAAACGCTGCGCCGTGATCTTGCCGGGATCGAAGCCCTGTTCGTGGGCCGCGCCTGAACTAGCCGACTTCCTTTGGGGTCAGCGGATCCGCGCCCCATTCGCTCCAGCTGCCGTCGTACAGCCGCGTGTCGCGATTGCCGAGCAGGCGCGCGGCGAAGATCAGGCTGTTGGCGGTGACGCCCGACCCGCAGCTGGCGACGAACGGCCGCTCGGGATCGACTCCAGCCGCGGCGAAGGCGGCCTTGAGCTCGCCGACCGGACGAAAGCGCCCGTCGGGGCCGTAGAGCTCGCTCATCGGCAGATTGCGGGCGCCCGGGATGTGCCCCGGTTCGATCCCCGGCCGCGGCTCGGGTGTCGTGCCCTTGAAGCGTTCGGCCGGACGGGCGTCGGCGATCGGCATGCCGGTCCCGCGCAGCAGTTCGGCCTTGGTCGCGACAGCCTGCGGGCGGGCGACCTTTGCATCGAAGCGGGCAGGGCGGGAAGGCGGCGGCTCGGCGGTGACCGGCTGCCCTTCGGCGATCCAGCATGGGAGCCCGCCGTCGAGGATCGCGACCTGCGTCGCGCCGAAGTGGCGCAGCATGAACCAGGCGCGGGCCGAGGTATGGATGGCGCTGTCGTCATAGACGACGATGCGGTCGTGGGGCGCCACGCCGAGTTCGGTCATCGCGGCACCGAACGCTTCGGCGGACGGCAGCATGTGGGGCGAGCCGGCGGCGGGATCGGACAGGGCTTTCAGATCAAAGAAGCGCGCGCCCGGGATGTGCTGCTTGTCGTAGTCGGCCCGGCCGTCGCGCTTGGGATCGAGGTGCCAGCTCGCGTCCAGCACCACCACATCGGCCGAAGCCATGTTCGCGGCCAGCCACGACACCGAGACCAGATCGTCCATCACCCTCTCCCGCGATAGCTCGCCACGCCCTGGTCGGGCACCCACAGTCCCTCGGGCGGGGCGCTCGATTGCCAGAACACGTCGATCGGAATGCCGCCGCGCGGGTACCAATAACCGCCGATGCGCAGCCACTTGGGCTTCATTTCGTCGAACAGGCGCTGGCCGATGCCGACGGTCACATCCTCGTGAAACCCGCAATGATTGCGGAAGGACCCGAGGAACAGCTTCAGGCTCTTGGATTCGACGATCGTTTCGCCCGGCGCATAGTCGAGCACGAGGTGCGCGAAGTCGGGCTGGCCGGTCACCGGGCAGAGCGAGGTGAATTCGGGCGCGGCGAAGCGCACGAGGTAGAGACTGCCGGTGCGCGGATTGGGCACGTAATCGAGCGCGGCTTCCTCGGGCGAGGCAGGCAGGCCGCTGTTCTGGCCGAGATATTTAGGGGTCATCGATAGGTCGTTTCTTGGGTGATGTCGGGCTCGCCGGCGACCGCGGGAAGGGCGGCGGCACTGCGGCGGGTGGAGGAATAGAGGAACAGCACCGCGGCGGTGAACACGACGATGCTGAGAAGAACGCTCGGCTCGAACCCGTCGGGGAACAGGCTCAAGGGCGTGTCGTCGTCGGTTGCCGCGACCGCGCCGGCAAAGGCCACGCCGAATAGGCTTTCGCCGACGATCAGGCCGGTCGCCATCAGCACGCCGAGCCGTTCCTTGACCTCGTAATTGCCGGAGCGTTCGGCCCAGCGATTGTAGAGGTGGCCGAGCAGCGCGCCGATCGGGATCAGCAGGGTCAGTGCCATCGGCAGGTAGATGCCCATGCCCACCGCGAGCGGGGGCAGGCTTTTCTTGCCGGTGCGGCGCAGAAGCTCGTCGATGACGATTACCACTGCGCCGATGGCGGCGCCGATGCCGATCAGATCCCAGCGCAGATTGCCGCCGAGGACGCCTTGGGCGATGGCGGAGATCAGCGCGGCCTGCGGGGCGGCCAAGGCATTCTCGCCCGCGCCCGGCGCACCCTGGAAGCCGAAGGCACCGTTCAGGAGGTCGAGGATCGGCGGGATCACCAGCGCTCCGAACAGCACGCCCAGCACCAGCGCCACCTGCTGCCGCCATGGGGTCGCGCCGACCAGCTGCCCTGTCTTGAGATCCTGCAGATTGTCGTTCGAAATAGTGGCGATGCCAAACACCACGGCGGTGACGAACAGCGCAAAGGCGACCAGGGTCCGGGTCATCTCGGGCGTCAGGTCTCCCCCGAAAAGCGCAGCGAGGATCAGGCTGATGCCGAGGACGGCAAGGATGCCGACGCCCGAGATCGGACTGTTCGACGCGCCGATCAGGCCCGCCATGTAGCCGCAGACGCTGGCGATGATGATGCCCGCGATCAGAATGTAAGCGAGGCTGAAACCGATCAGCGCGGCGACGTGCTCGTGAAGGTCGGTGCCGCTGACGAAATAAGCGAGCAGCCCGGCGATCGGCAGCATCAGCAGCAGGATCGCGCCGCCGATCAGCTTGATCGGAAGATCGCGCTCGGTCAGCGGCAGGCTTTCCTGCCCGCCGCCTTCACGCTGGCGGCCGGCGGCGAGTGCGCCGGCGATGCCGCGGCTGATCGCGGGGAGGATCTTGAGCAGGGTCCAGATCGCCGCAACGCCGATGGTGCCGGCGCCGATGAAGCGAACTTCGGAGCGGAAGATGGCGCCGACATGGTCGCCGAGTTCTACCCCCGCCGCTGCTGGGGTGAGCGCGGTCAGCCACGGGACCAGCACGCCCCAGCTGATGACTAGGCCCACGATCATCGCGATGCCGACTCCGAGGCCGACGAGGTGGCCGACCCCGATCAGCGCGAGGCTGAGGCTGCCCGACAGGGTCGTGCCCCCGGCCCCGACCGGCACCGTGCGGGCGGCTTCGGCCGTCACCAGCTTGAGCTGGGTCGCCAGCGCATAGCTAGCGCTGACGAGGCTCGAAAGAATGATGGCGGCGAGGCCCTTCTTATTCTCCTCCGCCCCGCCGACGCCCGCGCCGACTTTCAGCACTTCGGCCGCGGCAACGCCTTCGGGATAAGGAAGGTCGCTTCCCGTTACCAAGGCGCGGCGCAGCGGCACCGAATACATCACGCCGAGGATGCCGCCGATCGCGATCACCGCGACCGACAGCCAATAGGGGAAGCCTGTCCACCAGCCGATCATAACCAGGCCGGGGAGGACGAAGATGATCGCGCTCAGCGTGCCCGCCGCCGAGGCGATGGTCTGTACGATGTTGTTTTCCTGGATGGTGGTGTCGCGAAACGCTTTCAGCACCGCCATCGAGATCACCGCGGCCGGAATACTCGTCGCGAAAGTGAGGCCGATTTTGAGCCCCAAATAGACGTTGGCGGCGGTGAAGAGCAGGGTCAGGACGGCGCCCAGCAGCACCCCGCGAAGCGTCAGTTCCCGCATCGCGCTTACTCCCAGCCGCGCGCCAGGAAGCGCGTCGCAAAGGCACAGTGAAGCGCGACGCCGCGGCTCAGCCAGCTTTCTTCCAAGGTCATTTTCGGGTGATGCAGCGAGGGGCGGCTTTCGGGATCCTCATGACCTTCGGGCGCGACGCCGATAAACGCCATGCAGCCCGGCACCTTCTGGAGCACGTACGAGAAATCCTCGCCGCCCATCACCGGGCTCGGCATCTCTTCATAAGTGCCCTCGCCAAACAGATCGGTAGCGAGGGTTTCGACCATCGCCACCGCGCGCGGGTCGTTGCGGGTGGCGGGATAGCCTTGGTCGATGCGGACCTCGGCGGTGCAATCGTGGGTCGCGGCGACGCCCTTCACGATTTGCTCGAAAGCGGCCCGGCCGGCCTCGCGGCGGGTGTCGGAGAGCGTGCGCAGCGTGCCTTTCAGCTCCACCACTTCGGGTACAATGTTGTAGGCGGTTCCGGCGTGGATCTGGGTGATCGAGATGACTGCCGAATCGAAGAACGGCACCCGCCGGGCGATCCACTGCTGGAGCGCGCCGACCGCTTCGCAGGCGACGGGAATGGGATCGACCGCCTGATAGGGCATCGCCGCATGCCCGCCGCGGCCGCGGATGGTGGCGTTGAGCGCGTCGGTCGAGGCGAGCAGCGCACCTTCGCGGCTGGTGACCTGCCCGCCCTTCAGCGTCGGCCAGATGTGCAGCGCGAACGCGCCGTCGGGCGCGGGGTCGTCGAGCAGCCCGTCCTCGATCATGAAGCGGGCGCCGTGATGGCCTTCCTCGCCCGGCTGGAACATGAAGATCACCGTGCCTTCGAGGCTCGCCTGCTGCGCGCTCAGAATCCGTGCGGCCGCCGACAGCATCGCCGAATGGGTGTCGTGGCCGCAGGCGTGCATCTTGCCCTGGGTCTGTGACGCGAATTCCAGGCCGGTTTCCTCGTGGATCGGAAGCGCGTCCATGTCGCCGCGCAGCAGCACGGTGCGGCCGGGGCGCGCGCCGCGCAGGATCGCGACGAAGCCGCTGGTGCTTTTCGAGTCGCGGATTTCGAGCGGCAGCCCTTCGAGGCTCGCCTTCAGCTTGGCGCTGGTGCGGGTGCAATGCAGCCCGAGCTCGGGATCGGCATGGATTGCGCGCCGAAGCGCGATCATGGCCTCATATTCGGCTTCGGCCGCGGCGTGAAAATCGGTGTTGACGAGGGTCATGGCTCGGGGATGCGACGGTTTGGATTGAGAGGCAAGCTTGCCCTTATCCCGCGCGCTGCCTAGCACGTGCCGACCCCACCCCGACCCCAAGGGACTTCCATGCGCAAGAGCCTGATCCTGATGACGCTTCCGATCGCCGCCTGCTCCACCACCCCGCCTGTCGACCCGATCCCAGCCCCCCCGGCGGTCGAAGCTTTGGTGGCGCCGGAGACGACCCCCGCCGCCGCGACGGCGCTTGCCTATCCGGCGACCCAGCGTGGCAATGTGGTCGAAAACCAGTTCGGAGTGGCCGTCGCCGATCCCTATCGCTGGCTCGAGAACGACGTGCGCAAGGACCCGGCGGTTGCCGCCTGGGTCGCCGAACAGAACAAGGTCACCGACGCATTTCTCGACACGCTGCCGGGCCGCGACATCCTCAAGAAGCGAATGACCGAGCTCTACAATTACGAGCGCGTCGGCGTGCCCGTGAAGAAGGGCAGCCGCTATTTCTACGCCCGCAACACCGGTCTCCAGAACCAGTCGCCGCTGTATGTGCGCGACAGCGTCAATGGCCCTGAGCGGCTGCTGATCGATCCCAATACCTTCAGCGCCGACGGCGCCACCGCGCTCGCCGAATGGGTGCCGAGCGAGGATGGCCGCTACCTGCTTTATGCGATTCAGGACGGCGGTTCCGACTGGCGCACCCTGAAGGTCCTCGACGTCAACACCGGCAAGGTTGTGGGCGACGAGATCAAGTGGGTGAAGTTCTCGGGCCTGTCGTGGTCTAAGGACAATCGCGGCTTCTTCTATTCGCGTTTCCCCGAAAGCAGCGGTGGCCAGGACTTCCAGTCGCTCAACAAGAACCAGGCGGTTTACTACCATCGCCTCGGCACCGCGCAGAGCGCCGACCGGCTGATGTTCGACCGCCCCGACAAGCCCGAACTCAGCAACACCGCGACCGTCAGCGACGATGGTTCAACGCTGGTGGTGACCTCGTCGAGCGGCACCGACGAGCGCTATGAAGTGACGTTGGTGGACTGGCAAAAGGCCAAGCCGACCCGCCGCGTGCTGATTCCGGGCTTCACCCACGATTACAGCTACATCGGCAATCGCGGGTCGACCTATTATTTCCAGACCAATGACGGCGCGCCGCGCCTCAAGGTGGTGGCGATCGACGTCAACGCCGCGCGCCCCAATAGCCGCACGATCGTGCCCGAGCAGGCCGAAACGCTGAGCGGGTCGAGCCTGGTCGGCGGCAAGCTCGTCACTTCCTATCTCAAAGACGCCGCGACCGAGGTCCGCGTGCACAGCCTGACAGGCGCGCGCGAGCGGGTGATCGAGCTTCCGGGTCTCGGCACCGCGGGCGGTTTCTCGGGCGATCTCGACGATCCCGAGACTTTCTTCGCCTTCACCAGCTTCAACCGCCCGTCGACCATCTATCGCTACGACGTGCGCTCGAACGCCAGCACCGCCTGGTTCGAGCCGAAGCTTCTGTTCAACCCCGACGACTTCACCGTCGAACAGCGCTTCTTCGCGTCCAAGGACGGCACCCGCGTGCCGATGTTTATCGTGCGCAAGAAGGGCATGAGCGGCCCGGCGCCGACCTTGCTCTACGCTTATGGCGGCTTCAACGTCTCGCTGACGCCGAGCTTCTCGGCGACGCGCCTCGCGTGGCTCGAGCAGGGCGGAGCCTACGTCCTCGCCAACATTCGCGGCGGCGGCGAATATGGCAAGGCGTGGCATGATGCCGGCCGCCTCGCCAACAAGCAGAATGTGTTCGACGATTTCATCGGCGCCGGTGAGGCCCTCATCGCGCAGGGCGTGACGCCCAAGGGTGGTCTGGCGGTGCAGGGCGGCTCCAATGGCGGCCTGCTGATCGGCGCGGTGGTCAACCAGCGTCCCGACCTGTTCGCCGCGGCCAATCCGGCGGTTGGCGTGATGGACATGCTGCGCTTCGACCGTTTCACCGCCGGGCGCTACTGGGTCGACGATTACGGCTATCCCAACAAGGAAGCTGATTTCCGCACCCTGCTGGCCTATTCGCCCTACCACAACGTCAAGGCGAACGTCGCTTACCCGGCGATCCTGGTCACCACCGCCGACACCGACGACCGCGTGGTGCCGGGGCACAGCTTCAAATATGTCGCCGCGCTCCAGCACGCGCACCCGACCGGCGCGCCCCAGCTGATCCGGATCGAGACCCGCGCGGGTCACGGCTCGGGCAAGCCGACCGACAAGATCATCGAGGAAGCGAGTGACGTGACCGCGTTCATGGCCCGCTTCACCGGTCTCGCAATCAAGTAAGCCCAAACGACAGGCAGCCTCCCCGACATGTTGCCGGGGAGGCTGCACTGCCATCAACACTGGAAGGCCGGCGAGGAAAAGGGGAAAACCCCGCCAGCCTGCCTTGCTTAGGCGATCACCACGCGGTCACCGACCGAGGTCATCGCGAACAGCTTGGCCGCAAAGGCGGCCGGCAGGCGGACGCAGCCGTGGCTTGCCGGACGGCCGGGGATCATGCCGGCGTGCAGCGCGATGCCCCACTGGTCGAGACGCTGCATGTAGGGCATCGGCGCGTTGTCGTATTTGCGGCTGTGATGCATCCGCTTCTTCTCGAGGATCGGGAAGATGCCCGGGGGGGTGTCCTTGCCCGGCTTGCCGCTCGAAATGGTCGAGACACCGATCAGTTCACCGGCGCGATAGACATAGGCATGCTGGTCTTCGAGGCTGACGACCACCTCGATCTCGCCATCGGTGGGCGCGTTGGCGGCCCACCAATAGCCGCCGGGCTTCAAATTCTTGTCGACGGCCTCTTCGGCATGATCGCGCGCGGCGGCGACGGCCGAAGATGCCGCCATGATCGCCGCGGGGCTTTCGTCCGGTCCGAGCGAGGAGGAGGATGCGGCGGCGCAAGGGGTCGCCACCGCGACGGCAATGGCTGCCGCCAAGGTTGCAAAGCGTTTCATTTTTCGTGACTCCGTTTGATCCTGAAAACCCGCTGCACCAAGGTCAGGTTCCGAACATTCACAGCGGCGAAACGAAGTTTTTTGCTTTGTCAATTAGGCCAGCAAAAAAAGAGCACCGCAAGATTTGGCTTTATTCAGCCAATTCCGGTGCCCGCCGTTAAGAAAAGTGAACCGCGGCAAACGTCCCATTCAGAGATGATGCAGCGCGAATCCTCCATAAGCGTTGCAACGAGCGAAGAACCGCTTGAAAAAGAAGAGGAGGCAGTGGCCATGAAGGCTGTTTCAAAAATCCTGACGGGTGCGGCCGCGGTTGCGGCGATCTCGATCGGTGCGGCGGCCCCGGCCGCGGCGCAATATTATCCGGGTTATGGCGGCTACGGCGGCGGCGGGCTTGGTGACGTGATCACCGGCGCGGTGCTCAATTCGATCCTGCGTGGCGGCAATCCCTATGGCGGTAACGCTTATTACGGTCGCGGGGACTATGACCTCGAACGGGCTGCCGTTCAGCAATGTGCCGTCGCGGCCGAACAACGCATCAATCAGCGTTATGCCGGCGGCTACGGCTACAACCAGTATGGTGGCTATAACCAGGGCTACGGCTATGCCGGAGCGGGCGCCTACCGCGTCGCCCAGATCGATCGCGTAAACCGCACCCGCAACGGCAACATGCGCGTCTATGGCCTGGCGACCAATGCCGCTTATCAGGGCAATTACGGCCAGCCCTATTATGGCGGCTATAACCAGCCCTACGGCGGCTACGATCAGCGCTATGGCGGCTACAATCAGGCTCGCGGCAATTTCCGCTTCGATTGCAAGTTCGAACGCAACGGTCGCATTTCCGACCTCAAGATCAATCGCGCCTAACCGCTAAGGCGGTCCGCCGCGGTGGACAGGAAGGCGCCGGAGCCATAGGGCTTCGGCGCCTTTTCTTGTGTCCGCAAACGGAGCCCCGCCGCCTCATGCAACCGGCCGAAACCCTGCTGCCCCTCGCCGGAGGCGAGTCAATTCTCATCGTCGATTTCGGCAGCCAGGTGACCCAACTCATCGCCCGCCGCATCCGCGAGGCGGGGGTCTATTGCGAGATCGCCCCGTTCAACGCGGCCGAGGAAGCGTTCGAGCGGCTGGCGCCCAAGGGCATCATCTTCTCGGGCGGACCGTCGTCGGTGACGTGGGAAAATTCCCCTCGCGCGCCGCAGGTGCTGTTCGACAGCGGGCTGCCGCTGCTCGGCATTTGCTACGGCCAGCAGACGCTGCACCAGCAGCTTGGCGGCAAGGTCGTCACCTCCGACCAGAAGGAATTCGGCCGCGCCTTTATCGAGGTGGTGGCACCCTCAGCGCTGTTCGACGGCCTGTGGCAGGTCGGTGAGCGGCATCAGGTGTGGATGAGTCACGGCGACCGGGTCGAAAGCCTGGCGCCCGGCTTTTCGGTCGTCGCCGCGTCCGAAGGCGCACCCTTCGCCATTGCCACCGACGAAGAGCGCCGCCGCTACAGCCTGATGTTCCACCCGGAGGTGGTCCACACCCCCGACGGCGGCAAGCTGCTGGCCAACTTCGCGCGGCATATCTGCGGCTGTTCGGGTGAATGGTCGATGGCCGCCTATCGCGACCAGAAGATCGCCGATATCCGCGCGCAGGTGGGTGACGGCCGGGTGATCTGCGGCCTGTCGGGCGGGGTCGACAGCGCGGTCGCCGCGGTGCTGATCCACGAAGCGATCGGCGAGCAATTGACCTGCGTCTTCGTCGACCACGGCCTGATGCGCTCGCAGGAAGCCGACCAGGTCGTCTCGCTCTTCCGCGGTCATTACAACATCCCGCTGGTCCACGTCCGCGCTGAAGAACTATTCCTGTCGGGCCTCGCCGGGGTCAGCGATCCCGAGGCCAAGCGCAAGTTCATCGGCAAGACCTTCATCGAGGTGTTCGAAGCCGAGGCGAAGAAAATCGGCGGCGCGGATTTCCTCGCCCAAGGGACGCTTTACCCCGACGTCATCGAAAGCGTCAGTTTCACCGGCGGCCCGTCGGTGACGATCAAGAGCCACCACAATGTCGGGGGCCTGCCCGAGCGGATGAACATGCAGCTGGTCGAGCCGCTGCGCGAACTGTTCAAGGACGAGGTGCGCGAACTGGGCGTCGAGCTCGGCCTGCCGCCGGCCTTCGTCGGGCGCCATCCCTTCCCGGGGCCGGGTCTCGCGATCCGTATTCCGGGTGAGGTCAGCAAGGAGAAATGCGACATCCTTCGCAAGGCGGACCTCATCTACCTCGAGGAAATCCGCAACGCCGGGCTGTACGATGCGATCTGGCAGGCGTTCGCGGTGCTGCTGCCGGTCCGTACCGTCGGCGTGATGGGCGACGCGCGGACCTATGATTACGTCTGCGCGCTGCGGGCGGTGACCAGCGTCGATGGCATGACCGCCGACGTCTATCCGTTCACGTCCGACTTCTTGAGCCGGGTCGCGACCCGCATCGTCAATGAAGTGCAGGGGATTAACCGGGTGGTCTACGACTATACGTCGAAGCCGCCCGGCACGATCGAGTGGGAGTAAGCGGACCCGCCGGCGCGCGGGGGGAGCTATAGCCGGCGGGCCCGCTCGTCGGCAGCTCAGGCGAGGCGGGCTATCCTGGCCGTTGCCGAACGACGACGGCGCAGGGTCGCTCCGACTGCGCCAAAACCGAGTAGCATCAGCGCCCAGGTGCCGGGCTCGGGCACCGCGGCAACCGGGGCCACCGACAGGCCGATCAGGCTGCCGGCACCGATGGTGCCGATCCGCGTCGCCGCGCCGGTGTTCAGATTGACGCTGAAGAAGCCGTCATTGAGATTGAAAAAACCGGCGTTGGTGGCGCCCGAAATGTCGAACCCGACGAGATCGGCATTGGTGAACGTCACGCCGAGCGGGCCGAACAGGCCGCCCCCGGTATTGGTGTTGACGTAGGTCCCGGCATTGGCGTCGGTCGCCCGCACCAGCGCGTCGGTAAAGGCATCGAGGCCGTACAGGGCCGTGGTGGTCGTTCCGGCGAAGCTGTTGGTATAAGCCGATCCGACCAGATCGATGTTGCTGGTCCCGTTCAGGGTGATCGCGCCGTCCACGATCACGCCCGGGGGCGAGGTGTTCGGGTTGACGCGCAGGTTCTGGTTGGTGTCGGTCGTGATGCGCAGCCGGTCGACGGTGGGGTTGAAGTCGAAGCCGGTCGAGCTGCCCTGCACCGAAGTGGAAAGCGCCCCGAGATCGGCCGCCTGATAGGCGTTGCCGGTCATGGTCAGGCGATACAGGTTGCCGTTGGTGCCGAGCGCATAAAGCTGGCCGTCGGCCGGGCGGAAATCGATTCCCTTGAGGGCGACGTTGCCGGAGATGCCGGTAATCGGGCTGCTCGACAGGATGGTGCCGGGGCTGCTCGAATCAAAAGTGACGATGCGTGTCGAGGTCAGGCCGTACACCGTTTCTGCGGCTGCTGGACTGGCGGCAAGAAACGTAGCGGCGATAAGCAAGGGGGCGGCTAGACGGCTTCGCATGGAATATCCTCCTGAGGGGGCAGGCAAGGGGGAGGGACGCAAACTCGGCCGACCAGCATGGTTAACCGAAATTTACTACGTGGCGGTAGCGGCGTCGGATGCAGCGGCCGCGCAAATAGTTCGCCAAAGTGATCGCCACTAGCGCCGGGCTGAGGGGCGACTAGGTTGAGCCCATGGATACTATCGGCGGCGATCTTGACACCATGGCCCCGCGGCCCTTCGCGGACGATCAGATGGCGGCGATCCGCGCCATCGCCTCGGCCTGTCACTATCGGGCGGGCGACATCGTGCTGGAGGCAGGAGCGCCGCAGGATCGCTTCGTCTTGGTCGAAGAAGGCGAGATCGAGGTTGCCGACCCGGTCACCGGCGAGCGGATGCACGATTCGACCCTTCGCCCGGGCCAGTTCATGGGCGAGCTCGCTTTTTTGAACGGCGGGCCGATGACGCTGTCGATGCGCGCGGCCGTGGATACCAAGACTATCGAGGTGCCGCGCGCCGCGATGCTACGGCTGATGAGCGACGTGCCGGAGATCGGCGATCACATCCTTACCGTCTTCGCCGCCCGCCGCCGCCGCATCTTCGAATCGGGCGACAGCAGCATTGTCGTCACCGGTGCCGAACGCGACCCGGCGGTGGCGCGGGTCGCGAGCTTCCTCAACCGCAATCGGCTGCCGTTCCACGAGGAAGCCGAGGGCGCTCCCGGCGTCAGTATCAACGGCGTCGCGGTGCCCGATCCGACCCCGCGTCACATTGCCGGCCATTTCGGCCTGGACCTCAAGGCCCGGCCCGCCGAAGCGCTCGACCTGATCATCGTCGGGGCCGGGCCGGCGGGGGTGGCCGCCGCGGTCTATGCCGGCTCCGAGGGCCTGCGCGCCCTGGTGGTTGAGGACAATGCGATCGGCGGGCAGGCCGGGACCAGCAGCCGGATCGAGAATTACATGGGCTTTCCGACCGGCATTTCGGGCGCCGACCTTGTATTTCGGGGGCAGGTGCAGGCGATGAAGTTCGGCACCTGCTTTGCCATGCCCCGCCGGGTCGAGGGGCTCACCCGCCGCGACGACGGTTTCTGCGTCACGCTCGACGATGGCGAACAACTGTGCACCCGCGCGGTGCTGGTCGCGACCGGGGTGCAATATCGCCGCCTGCCGATCGACCGGCTCGAGGCGTTCGAGGGTGCCGGCATCTATTATGCCGCGACCGAGATGGAAGCGCGCTTCTGCCACAATACCGAGGCGATCGTGGTCGGCGGCGGCAACAGCGCGGGGCAGGCCGCCATGTATCTCTCCCGTGTCGCGCGGAAGGTCCACGTGCTGGTGCGCGGGGAGGGGCTGGCCGAAACGATGAGCGCCTATCTGCGCGAGCGGCTGGAAGCCGACCCCAGGATCGTGATCCACACCGGAAGCCAGCTTTGCGGCCTCGACGGCGGCGACCATCTCGAGCAAGTGACGGTGCGTGGTCCCGAGGGCGAATGGTCGGTCGGCTGCCGCGCCCTGTTCATCATGATCGGCGCCGCGCCCAATACCGACTGGCTATCGGGTCTGGTCGAACTTGATCGCGCGGGCTTTGTCCGGACCGGGCGTGAGGTCGGGGGCGCAAGCAGCTTTGCCACTTCCTGCCCTGGGGTGTTTGCGGTAGGCGATGTCCGCTCGGGCTCGGTCAAAAGGGTGGCGTCGAGCGTCGGCGAAGGGTCGGTGGTCGTCAGTGCGATCTGGAGTCACGTCAACGCGCCGCCCGCGCCAACCACAGGGATTGGCGGCTAATCCCTTTTAAACAGCCGTTTACCGGCGACTTGACGGCGCGCCGACGCTCGGGAAGGCAAGGTCTTATGAACCGCCTTGTCGCTCTTCGCCTTGCCCCGCCGACTCTCCTGGCGGCGCTGCTTGCCGCTTGCGCCACCACGCCGACCAAGGTCGCCGAGGCCCCGCGCCCCGCGCCGGTGGCGCAGTTGCCGTACGAGTGGACCAGCGGTCAGGCGCCCAAGGCGACCCAGCAGGCCAAGGCGCAGTTCGGCAGCCTGGCGCTGAAGCCCGGCCAGTATCTGTGGGCCGCGTCCATTCCCGACGCGCCCGCCAAGGTGGTGATCGACCGCCTGCAGCAGCTGATGTTCGTCTACAAGGGAGATACCCTCGTCGGGGTCAGCACCATCTCGTCGGGCAAAAAGGGCAAGGAAACCCCGCTCGGCTACTGGAAGGTGTTTCGCAAGCAGGTGAAGGGCTTCAGCCGCAAGTACGACAATGCGCCCATGCCCTACATGCAGATGTACGACGAAATGGGCATTGCCTTCCACGGCGGCGCGCTGCCCGGCTATCCGGCCAGCCACGGCTGCGTCCGGCTTCCGATCGAATTCGCCAAGAAGCTCTATCCGTTGACCGCGATGGGCACCGAGGTGGTGATCGAGGGCTAAACCCGGCCCGCACGCTTTGCTATTGCGAAGCGTTCTCAACGAGGCTAATTCGACCGCGTGAGTTTGCGTGGTTCCTATTTCGTCTGGCTGATCCTTGCCGTGCCGCTGGCCGTCGCGCTGATCGGCTATTCGATGAACGAAGACGCCTGGCCCGGCGATCTCCTGCATCCCACCGGTGAATGGTCCGCGCGGTTCATCATTCTCGCGCTGATGGTGACGCCCTTGCGTCAGTTGTGGCCGCAGGCCCGGCCGATCCGCTTTCTTGCCCGCCACCGCCGCGCGATCGGGGTGGCGGCGTTTCTCTACGCGCTGGCCCACACCGTCGCCTACGTCCTCGACATGGGCAATGTCGCCGATATGGTGGCGGAGCTTGGCGCGCCGGCGATCTGGACCGGGTGGGCGGCGCTGCTGATCCTCTTGCCCCTCGGCCTCACCAGCAACGATGCCGCGATGCGCGTGCTGCGCGCGGGCTGGAAGCGGCTTCAGCGTCTGGCTTACCCGGCAGCCATCCTCACCCTCGTTCACTGGGCGCTGGTCCACGACGGCCTTGCCGCCGCCCTTCTCCATTTCGTGCCGCTTGCGCTGCTTCAGGCCGTGCGCGTGGCGCGGATGTTTCCATCCCCCACCAGGAGTGCAATTTGATGCGTATTCTCATTCTCGCCGCCGCCGCCGCCTTGTCGGTCGGCCTTGCCACCCCCGCCGCCGCCACCGGCAAGATGACCTGCAATGCTCCGCAAAAGAGCTGGAAGAGTATGGCCAGCCTTGAAACCAAGCTGAAGAAGGACGGCTGGGAAGTGCGCAAGTCCAAGGTCGATGGCGGATGCTACGAAGTTTATGGCACCGACCCGCAGGGCCGCCGCGTCGAAGCCTATTTCCACCCGGTCAGCTTCAAGATGCTGCTGAGCAGCCGCCGCGGCGAAGTGCTCTACAAGGCAAACTAAAGCGGAGGGTGGGGGCGCGGTGTTTCGGCGTCGCGTCCCTGCTTCGCCCTCACCAGAACTTAGTCAGCGTGCGGCGCCGCCCTGACCGACGACCGTCTGCTCGCCCGGCAGCCCCAGCGGGGGCATGCGTCCCGACGACGGACGCGGCGACACGAAGCGGTGCTTGATCGCCGCCCCGACGTGCAGGACCAGCAGAACGATCAGCGCCCACGCACCGGCGCCGTGCACCTCCTCAAAGATCTCGCCCCATTCCTTCGGGATGCCCGGAACCGTCGGCAGCATGATCCCGCCCGCCAGCATCGTCGGCTTGCCCCCTGAAAAGGCCGACACCGCCAGATAGCCGCCGATCGGAAGGCCGATCAGCAGCAGGTAGAACAAGCGGTGGTTCCACACCGCCGCGATCCGCTCCCAAGGCGCGAGATCGTCGGGAAAGGGCGGCGGGGGATTGATGAGGCGATAGGTCAGCCGTGCCAAGGCGAGCAGTAGAATGAGCGCGCCGATCGTCTTGTGCCAGTTGAACGCGCCGCCCTGGGGCGGCTCGCCCATGCTCAAACCCAGCCAGATCTGAAACAGCACCGCCGCCGCGGTAATCCAGTGAAGCGCAACCGCGACATTGGAATAACGGCGCACGGGCTCTTGATGCACGGCGGACGACGCATTGCTCATAAGGTGTCCTTTCCGCTGGGAAACGGCTTTCCCGGCCAAAGGGTTCGTCGGTCGCGCGGGCGGCGACTCACAAGGGTGTCAGCGTCACCGCCAGTGCGGGTTGGAAGTTGAAGGCGTGAACGACCGCCGGAAGCCGCACCACATGCACCCGCCAACGCCCCTCGGGCCACTCTGCCGATCGACCGGCACGCATTTCATGTAGCACCGGCCCGTTGATTCCGTCGCTGGCGAACAGGCGGCGGTAGACTCCTTCCAGCGCGCGCTGCTCGTCGGCATTCGCAAGGCGCGGGGCCATGCCGTCGAGCTTCAGCCCGTAGGGCATGTCGAACAGATGCTCGGCGCCCGGGGTGAGCGCCGCCAATTGTCCGTAGGAATCGAGCAGGAAGGTCGCTTCGCGCTCGCCGCCAATCCCGCTCAGCATCAGGTCGGCCGCCTCCAGGCCCAGCGCCAACTGGACCCGAACCGCCCGCATCGCCTGCCGCGCGATCCGCCGGAAGGCGTCGATGGTTTGACCGTCGCACGGTCCGTCGCGGCGCGAGCGCATCAGGGTCAGGCCGATCAGGCACGATGGATCGAGGATCAGCGCCATCTGGCAGCCGAACAGCCCGTCGAGGTCGCTGCAGGCATCGTCATAGTCGCGGGTGTCGTGAAGGGCGCGATACGCCGCGTAATCGGCCTCATGCTGCAAGGTCCCGGCGGCAAGCGTCGAGCCTACCCGCCAGTTCACCTTTCCGTGCAGATAGGCATTGGTGAGATGGCCATGCGGGTCCGGTGGCACGTCGCCGATGACGTTGAAGGGCGCGGTGCGCGGGCCGCCGATCCCGATCAGTTGCGCGTTCGCGCTATTGGTCGCCTGCGCGACATGCTGGATCGCATGCTGCCAGCCGTCGGGATCGAACGGCGCGTTCAGGAACGCCCTTTCGGCATCACGCACAGCCCGATCCACGAACATGTCGGTTTCCCCGCCAAACTAGATTCGGCGGCGGAGATTTCTGCGGTTTCTTCGGATTTGTCCAGTGGCCGCATCCGGGCGCCAAGTCACCCGGAAGCGGCCAAGGAAGGAGCGGCTCAGCGTCCGGTGAACTTTTCGCCTTTCTCAGCCTTGTCGAGCAGCAGTTGCGAGAAGGAGAAATCCTCGCCCATGTGCGGGGCGGCAGCTTTCAGGCCATCGACGATCTTTTGCAGGCCCTCGGCATCGGCCCAGTGCATCGGGCCGCCGCGATAGACCGGCCAGCCGTAGCCATAGACCCACACCACATCGATGTCGGACGCGCGCTGGGCCATGCCTTCCTCGAGGATCTTCGCGCCTTCGTTGACCATGGTGTAGAGCGTGCGCTGGACGATCTCCTCGTCGCTGATCTCGCGCGGGGTGACCCCGGCACGCCCACGGAACTCCTCGATGATCTCCTGCACCTTGGGGCTGGGCGAGGGGCGGCGCTTGTCGTCGTAATCGTAGAAGCCGGCACCCTTCTTCTGGCCCCAGCGATCGGCCGAGCAGAGCGCGTCGCGGATGTTTTCGATCCGATTGACGTCGCGGTGCCAGCCGATGTCGACGCCGGCGAGGTCAGCCATCTGGAACGGGCCCATCGGCATGCCGAAATCGACATGGACCTTGTCGATCTGGGCGGGGGTCGCGCCTTCGAGCAGCAGCTTGGTCGCTTCCGTCTGGCGCGGGATCAGCATGCGATTGCCGATGAAGCCGTAGCAAACGCCCGCCACCACCGCGACCTTCTTGATCTTCTTGGCCAGCGCCATGGCGGTGACCAGCACGTCGTCGGCAGTCTTGGCCCCGCGCACGACTTCGAGCAGCTTCATCACGTTGGCGGGCGAGAAGAAGTGCAGGCCGACCACGTCCTGCGGGCGGCTGGTGGCGGCGGCGATCTCGTCGACGTTGAGATAGCTGGTGTTCGACGCAAGGATCGCGCCCGGCTTGGCGATCTTGTCCAGCCGCCCGAAGATCTCCTTCTTGATCTCCATCTGCTCGAACACCGCCTCGATGATGAGGTCGCAATCGGCCAGTGCGTCAAAGTCGAGCGTGGGGTTGAGGAGCCCCATCATCTGCCCGACCTGTTCTTCGGTGAAGCGGCCCTTCTTGGCGCTCGCCTGATAATTCTTGAGCATCACGCCGCTACCGCGGTCGAGCGCTTCCTGATTGGTTTCGACGATCGTCACGGGAATGCCGGCCGACAGGAAGTTCATCGAAATGCCGCCGCCCATGGTGCCGGCGCCGATCACGCCGACCTTCTTGATCTCGCGGGGCTTCACGCTCTCGTCCACGCCTTCGATCTTGGCCGCCTTGCGCTCGGCGAAGAAGAAATATTGCTGCGCCTTGGCCTGCGTCCCGCTCATCAGCTCCATGAAGAGCTGGCGTTCGACCGCCACGCCGTCCGCATACGGATGCTGGGTCGCGGCGCGGACCGCTTCGAGGTTCTTGCGCGGGGCTTCGAAGCCCTTGAACACGCGCGGGTTGGCGGCGACGAAATCGTCGAACACGCTGGGGCTGGCTTCCTCAATCTTGTTCTGCCGCTCGGACGACTTGGGCAGCGGGCGGATGTCGCTAACTTCGGTCGCATAGGCGACGGCGTGCTGGAGCAGGTCGCCCTCGATCATCCGGTCGATCAGGCCGATCTCGAACGCCTGCTGGGCCCCGATCGGATTGCCGCTGGTCGTCATCTGCAGCGCCGTCTCGACCCCGGCGACGCGCGGCAGGCGCTGGGTTCCGCCCGCGCCCGGCAGTAGGCCAAGCTTCACTTCGGGCACGCCGAGCTTCGCCGAGGCGACCGCCGCACGGTAATGACAGGCCAGCGCCACTTCGAGCCCGCCGCCGAGCGCGGTGCCGTGGATCGCGGCGACTACCGGCTTCGAACAATTCTCGATGATGTCGACCACCTGCGGCAGCATCGGCTGGGCGAACGCCTTGGGCGTCCCGAACTCGCTGATGTCGGCGCCCGCGAAGAAGGTCGCGCCTTCGCCGATGATCACTACCGCCTTGATTTCGTCGGATGCGTCCGCCTCTTCGATCCCCTTGACGAGGCCTTCGCGGACCGCGTGGCCGAGCGCGTTCACCGGCGGGTTGTTCGAGGAGATGACGAGAACGTGGCCGTGGCGGTGGGTGCTGATGGGCGAGGTCATGGACGGTCCTTCGCTGACAATGTTGTAGGTAGGATCCCTAGCCGCGAAGCCGGGAAAGAAAAGAGGGCTAGATCGCGGTGCGGCCGTAATCCTGCCGGTTGAACGGATGCGAACTCGACAGGCCGCCATCGACGACCAGGGCGTGGCCGTTGACGTAGCTGCTCTCGTCGGAGGCCAGAAACAGCGCGGCCTTGGCGATTTCGTCCGGCTCGCCGCCCCGGCGCAGCGGATTGAGATGGCCGAGCTTGTCGGCCTGTCCCTTGGCGCGCGCGCGTTCGTAGACGAACTCGGTCATGCCGGTTTCGATCAGGCCCGGACAGATGGCGTTCACCCGGACGTTGGAGCCCGCGAGCTGCTGCGCGGCGGTCTTGACCAGGCTGATCACGCCCGCCTTGCTCGCGCTGTAGGCCGGCCCGCCCGCACCCGAACGCAGGCCCGCGACGCTGGCGGTGCAGATGATCGACCCGCCGCCCTGTTCCTTGATGACCGGCGCGGCATGCTTGATCGCGAGGAACGGGCCGATCAGGTTGACCCGCAGCACCTGCTCCCAATCCTCGACCGATTGCTCAAAGATCGAGGCGAGCCCGCCCGACACGCCAGCATTGGCGAAGAAGCCGTGCAGCGCGCCATGCTCGTGCTTGGCCATCTCGATCAGCCGGACGACATCCCCTTCGCGGCCGGCATCGGCGAAGTGCTGCGCGCCCTTGAGGTCGGCTGCGATCACCGTCGCACCGTGCCTGAGGAACAGGTCCGCGCTCGCCTTGCCGATGCCCGACCCGGCACCGGTGACGACGATCACCTTGCCTTCGAGGCGCGGATGATGGCGGTGTTCGTCTTCGACGCTCATCGGATCAGAACCCCGCGCCGATGGTGCTGCCACCGTCGATCACCAGGGTCTGGCCGGTGACGAAGCTGCCGGCATCGCTGGCAAGAAATAGCGCGGCGCCCGCGATCTCGCGTGGTTCGCCGATCCGGCGCAGCGCTGAGACCTTGGTCACGGTCTTGAGGATATCCGGGTTTTCCCACAGCGCCTTGGCGAAATCGGTCCGCACCAGCCCCGGGGCGATGGCGTTGACCCGGACGTTCGACGGCCCGAACTCGGCGGCCAGATTGCGGACCAGCTGGAGGTCGGCCGCCTTGGAGATATTGTAGGGCCCGATGACGGTCGAACTGGTCAGTCCACCGACGCTCGACACCACGACGATCGAGCCTGATTTCCGCTCCACCATCTCGTCCGCGACGAAGGTCGTCAGCCAGTGATTGGAGAGGACGTTATTGTCCATGATCTTGCGGAACTGGTCGTCGCTGATCCCGCCCATCGGACCGAAATAAGGGTTGGAGGCGGCATTGCAGACGAGAACGTCGATCTGCCCGAACTCTTGCCTCGTGCGCTCGACCAGCTCGCGCAGCGCTTCCTTGTCGGAAATGGACGCGGCGACCGCGATTGCTCGGCCCTTGCCCTGCGCGTTGATCGCCTGAGCCACTTCCTCGCAGGCATCCTGCTTACGGCTGGAGATGACGACATTGGCGCCGTGCGCCGCCATCTCCTCGGCGATCGCGCGCCCAATCCCGCGCGAGCTTCCGGTGATGATGGCAGTCTTGCCGGACAGATCGAAAAGCGAGGTCATTTCCAAACTCCGTTCGCCCTGAGCGAAGTCGAAGGGCGTGGTTTTAACGTGCTTCGACTTCGCTCAGCACGAACGAGAGGGTGGGCCGTTCAAGGCACCTGCGGATCGATCGGCGGGTGCTTGCCATATTCGATCAGCGCGATGGCGCGGTTGTGGACCTCGTCCGGCCCATCGGCGAGGCGCAGGGTGCGGATCCCGGCCCAGCTGTAGGCCAGCGTCGTATCCTGGCTCACACCGGCCGCGCCGAATGCCTGCACCGCATCGTCGATGATCTGCAGCGCCATGCGCGGCGCCTTGACCTTAATCATCGCGATCTCGGCCTTGGCCGCCTTGTTGCCCGCCTTGTCCATCAGGTCGGCGGCCTTGAGGCAGAGGAGGCGGGTGCAGTCGATCTCGATCCGCGCTTCGGCAACGCGCTGTTCCCACACGCTGTGCTCGGCAATTTTCTTGCCGAAGGCGGTGCGCGACTGGATGCGCTTCACCATCAGTTCTAGCGCTTCTTCGGCCGCGCCGATGGTGCGCATGCAATGGTGGATGCGGCCCGGCCCCAGGCGCCCCTGCGCGATCTCGAACCCACGTCCTTCGCCGAGCAGCAAGTTGTCGGCGGGGACTCGGACGTCCTTAAGTGCAACCTCCATGTGCCCATGCGGCGCATCGTCATAGCCGTAGACGGTGAGGTGCCTCTCGATCGTAAGTCCGGGTGCATCTAGCGGCACCAGGATCATCGACTGCTGGGCATGCTTGCGCGCTTCGGGATCGGTCTTGCCCATCAGGATCGCGACCTTGCAGCGCGGATCGCCGGCGCCCGAGCTCCACCATTTCTTGCCGTTGATGACGTAGTCGTCGCCGTCACGGCGGATCTGACACTGGATGTTGGTCGCGTCCGAACTCGCGACCCCCGGCTCGGTCATCAGAAAGGCCGAGCGGATCTCGCCGCGCATCAATGGGGCCAGCCACTGATCCTTCTGCGCCCGCGTGCCGTAGCGGTGAAACACCTCCATGTTGCCGGTATCGGGCGCCGAGCAATTGAACACCTCGGAGGCAAAGCCGACCCGTCCCATCTCCTCGGCGCACAGCGCATATTCGAGGTTGGTGAGCTGCTCGCCCTCGAACGGGAAGCTTTCATCGACATGCTTCAAGGCGCCGCCCGGCGGCATGAACAGATTCCACAAGCCCTGTTCCCGCGCCTTGGCCTTGAGCGGCTCGATGCCCTCGAGATGATGCCAGCGGTCGCCCGAATTCAATTCGGCAAGAAGGCCCGGCACCGCCGGCCGGACATGATCGTCGATGAAGGCGCGAACGCGATCCCGGAAGTGAGCCTGTCTTTCGGTCAGGTCGAAGTCCACGCGACAAGCTCCTCTATTCTCTTCAGTCCGCAATGCGCTAGGACGGCGGACCAGAGGAGACAAGCCGCGATGACCGATCTCGAGAGCTTCCGCGCCGACACCCGCGCCTGGCTGGAGGCGAATTGCCCGGCCGAGATGCGCACCCCGATGCGGTCCGAAGACGACGCCTGCTGGGGCGGGCGCAATTTCCAGTTCCAAAGCGAAGCCCAGGAACGCTGGATGCGGGTCATGGGCGAAAAGGGCTGGACCGTGCCCGACTGGCCGGCGGCTTATGGCGGCGGCGGGTTGTCCCCCGCCGAGACCAAGATCCTCAAGGAAGAGATGGCGGCGATCGGTGCGCGGACGCCGCTGTCGAGCTTCGGCATCTCGATGCTCGGGCCGGCGCTGCTGAAATACGGTACCGAAGAACAGAAACAGCGCTTCCTGCCCGAGATCGCGCGCGGCGAAATTCGCTGGTGCCAAGGCTATTCCGAACCCGGCGCCGGGTCCGACCTCGCCGGTCTCCAGACCAAGTGCGAGGACATGGGCGACCATTGGCTGGTCAACGGCCAGAAGGTGTGGACCAGCTATGCCGACAAGGCCGACTGGATCTTCTGCCTCGTCCGCACCTCGACCGAATCGAAGCATGGCGGAATCAGCTTCCTCCTGTTCGACATGGAGAGCGAGGGCGTCTCGACCAAGCCGATCCTGCTGATCAGCGGCTATTCGCCGTTCTGCGAGACCTTTTTCGACAATGTGAAGGTGCCCAAGGACCAGATCGTCGGTGAGGTGAACAAGGGCTGGGACGTCGCCAAATATCTCCTCGGCCACGAGCGCGAGATGATCAGCGGCATGGGGCTTGGCTCTGGCTCGGCTAAAACGCTGGCGCAGAGCCTTGGCGAGATCGACGATCCGGTGCTGGCCGCCGACATCGCCCTGTTCGATGTCGACGCGATCGCCTTTGCCGCGATGAGCGAGCATTTCATCGATCAGCTGAAAGCCGGCGAGGCGCATCCCGCCATGCCGAGCATGATGAAATATGCCGGGACGGAGCTGAACAAGAAGCGCCACGAACTGATCATGGCGGCGGGTGGCTCGGACGCGCTGGAGTGGGACAGCGAGCGGTCGCGCGGCGGCAAGGCGGCGCGCGAGTGGCTTCGGACCAAGGCCAATTCGATCGAGGGCGGCACCAGCGAGGTGCAGCTCGGCATCGTCGCTAAGCATATCCTACGGTTGCCGGGGGCTTAGCTTACCTCGCCAGCCCTCGTTCGCCCTGAGCGAAGTCGAAGGGCGTTCGCACCATCGCCTCAACCCGTCCTTCGACTTCGCTCAGGACGAACGAAAGTTTGGGAATGATCCTCACCGACGACCAGCGCCAGCTTGCCGACATGGCGCGCACCTTTCTCGCCGAGGAAGGCACCATCAAAAAGCAGCTCCGTCATTGGCGCGACACCGGTTGCAAGGACGGGTTCGGGCACGGCCTGTGGAAGCAGATGGCCGAGCTTGGGCTGACCGGCCTCGCCATTCCCGAGGAAGACGGCGGCCTCGGCCTTGGCGCCACCGAAGCGGCGCTGGTGATGGAGGAAGTAGGGCGCAATCTGACGCCCTCGCCGTTTCTCACCACGGGAATCGTCGCGGTGGAGGCGCTGAAGGGCAGCGAGCAGGGCAAGCGCTGGTTTCAGGGCATCCTGTCGGGCGACACCGTGGCAGCGTTCGCAGTGGATGAAGGTCCGCATCACCGCCCGCGCCAGATCGCGCTGGAAGCCAAGCGCTCTGGCAATGGCTTCACGCTGTCGGGATCGAAGCAATTCGTGGTTCACGGCGCCTCGGCCGACCTCCTCATCGTCGCTGCCCGCACCGGCGGTTCGGCAGGCGAAAGCGAGGGGCTGACCCTGTTCGCGGTCGAGCGTGATGCGGCCGGCATGGAGATCGAGAATGTCGCGCTGACCGACGCCAGCAAGGCCGCGCGCATCCGCTTCGACAATGTGCAGGTCGATGCCGACGCGGTGATCGGCGAGGTCGATGGCGGCTTCGAGCCGCTACGCCGCGCCATGCGCGCCGGACGCACCGGCGCTGCCGCCGAGATGGTCGGGGTCGCATCGGGTGCCGCCGCGATGACGGTCGACTATCTCAAGCAGCGCAAGCAGTTCGGGAAGCTAATCGGCGAATTCCAGGTTCTGCAGCACCGCGCGGCGCATCTCTTCGGCGAAATCGAAATTGCCCGCGCCGCCACGCTCAAGGCCGCCGAACTACTCGACCGCGGCGACGCGGCCAGCGGGATCATGACGCACGTCGCCAAGGCCAAGGCCGGTCGCGTGTCAGCGCTGGCAGTGCAGGAAGCGGTGCAGATGCACGGCGGCATCGGCATGACCGACGAGCATGACATCGGCCTCTACATGAAACGCGAAAAGGTGCTCGACGCCCTGTTCGGCGATGCCAACTATCACGCCCGCATGGTGCAGGTGATGGGCCGAAGCTGATCGCGCGCGCGGAATAACTT